>NZ_JBIDCW010000003.1:0-377597 GCF_043204795.1 Streptomyces sp. NPDC047706
TGCTGGAAGCTTCAAGAACTCCCATCATCGCAGGTCACAAGGCTCTTCCTCGTTCCCGAAGAAGTTGTCCACAGACGTCAGCCGGTGGATCCGGGCTGAGGTGAAGGCGGCGGAGGAGCCGCAGCCCACGGCGAAGAAGGCGGCGGCCAAGCCCGCCGCGAAGCCTGCGGCGCGCGCCACGGGTACCAAGGCGCCGGCGCGCCGGACGCCCGCCAAGAAGGCTGAAGCGGCAGCGAAGTAGAACGGAGGGGCGCGGTGGCGGTCGCGCCCCTCCTCTCCTGTGGGCTTGAGCGGGTGGGCGCGGCCGGAATTCCGGCCGCGCCCATTTCCGCTGGAATTCCTCCAGGAACTCCAACCCGTTTTCGGCCCCGGGCCGGGCGGGCAGGGGGACTCTCCCTGCCCGCCCGGTGCCGCTCAGGCCCTCTGCAGGTCCGAGCGGGCGGCATCATCGGTCACCGAGGACGTCGGCGGCGACGCCGACGCACCCCGGCATCTGAGCACCACGAAAGGAATGGCCACGTGCTCACCCTGTTCACCAACCGCTTCCAGGCGTTCCAGCCCCCGCAAGGGGTGCCGGTGCGCATCACCCTGGGCGCTCCCCGCTTCAAACTCCCCTACTCCCTCACCCACTCGGTGCGGGAGCTCGCGCCGCGTCGGGACTACCTCTCCCAGCCTGAGCCTGAGTTCACGACGGCCTACCGCGCCGACCTCGACCAGCTCGGCCCCGAGCGAATCGCCGCGCACTTGCGGCAGATCGCGCAGGCCGAAGGTGATCACCGCCTGGTGCTGCTCTGCTTCGAGGACCTGGCCAAGCCGGGCCTGTGGTGTCACCGTCGCGTGTTCGCCGCCTGGTGGAAGGACGTCACGGGGGACGACGTGCGCGAGCTGTCTCCGATGGATCAGCAGGGCACCTTGATCTGAGCGTCGGAACCGCGCCCCAAAGATAGGTGACATTATTCCAAGGAGCTGCCTGCTCCTTGTGTAAGGTTCCAGCGCAGCGCCCGGCCCCGGCACCCCGCCGAGGCCGGGCGCTGTTGTTCGTCGGGAGGCGAGAGATGTTCCAGGGCACCATCCCGGGCCCCATGCGCTCCATCGTGCGCGAGACCGCCAGCGGCTGGCCCAGCGGCCCGGTGTACGTCCCGTGCTGCGGCAACTTCACCATCGAGCGCAGCGTGGCCGGCATGGGCTTCGCCCTCCACTCCTCCGACGTGTCCATCTACACCAGTGCCGTCGGTCGGTGGCTCACCCGGCAACCAGTCGGCATCCAGCTCCGCGAGGAGAGCCGAGACGAACTCGGCTGGCTCGCGGACTCCTTGGACGACGGCGTGGGCACCGTCGCCACGCTCATGCTCGGCACCCGGTTCCTCGCCAGCGTCGGCCGCGAGGGGCTGTGGCACGAACGGGTCGTGCGCTCCTACCGGGAGCAGTGGAAGGCCAAGCACGCGGAGACGGTCGAGCGGCTGTCCGGCTCGGACATCGAACTCGCCTCGTACGAGGTGGAAGACGTGCGCTCCTGGCTCCAGAAGGTTCCCCGCGACGCCCCGGTGTGTTCCTTCCCTCCCTTCTACGGCGGCGGCTACGAGAAGCTGTACGAGCCGCTGGAGGCACACTTCACCTGGGACGCGCCCGAGTACGAGCCACTGTCCGACGACGACGTGGTCAGCGTGCTCGGCGCGATCACGGACCGGCCGTACTGGCTGACGGCCTCCAACCACGACGTGCCCGAGCTGCACCCCTACCTGCGCGGTGTGATCAAGGCGACCCCGCGCGCCGCTCCCTTCTACGTGTATGCCAGTCAGGCCCGGACGAGGATCGTCGCCCCGCGCCAGCCGATCGAGCCGGTGAAGGTCCCCCGCCTGCGCGAGGGTGACGAACTGGTCGGCCCGCTCATGCTGTCGCTGCTGAAGCCCGGCCAGTTCAACGCGCTGCGCTCCCGGTATCTCAACCCGAGGATTGCGCCGGGCGCGGCGAACCTGGCTGTGGCGGTGAAGGACGGCGGAGGACGGCTGCTGGGCGTGTTCGCGATGGCTCCGAGCACGTTCACGCCGGACGAGGCTTATGTGCTCTCGGACTTCGCGGTCGCGCCGACCGACTACCCGCGGTTGTCGAAGCTGATCGTGCTGGCGGCCACGAGCGCAGAGGCGCAGTTGCTGTGCCAGCGGGCGTTCTCGCGGCGGATCCGGCGGGTGGCGACGACGGCGTTCAGCAACAACCCGGTGTCGATGAAGTACCGCGGTCTGCTGCGGCTGCACAAGCGCAGCCCGTCGAACGAGAACGGCTGGAAGTTCCAGCTCCAGTACCAGGGGGTGATGGGCCAGCACTCGTTGGCCGAGGCCCTTGAGACATGGGCGAAGCGGTGGGGCGCCCAGACGACGAAGACGGGAGTCTGATTATGGAGGAGACCACGCGCCTCGCCCCGCCGCAGATGGTGCAGGGCGACCCGCGCACGCTGACGCTGCTCGACGTCAACGCGCGGTTCCTGCCGCACGAGCAGTTCCGGCAGCTCGTGGCGAACATCGAGCGGGATGGCTGCCTGACCTCGACGCCGCTGGTGTGGAACGACCGCGAGACGGGGCGGCTGGTCGTCCTGTCCGGCAACCACCGCACGCTCGCCGCGATCGAGGCCGGCCTGTCGCAGATCTGGTGGATGCAGATAGACGAGCCGCTGCCCCGCCAGCGGCAGATCGCGCTCCAGCTCTCGCACAACGCCATCGCGGGACAGGACGATCCGGCGATCCTCAAGGAGCTGTACGACGAGCTGGAGTCGGTGGAGTGGCGACAGTACACGGGCCTGGACGACAAGGCCCTGGACCTGCTGGAGAAGGTGGACGTCGCCTCCCTGGGTGAGGCGAACCTCGACTTCGCGTCCGTGCAGTTCATGTTCCTGCCCGATGAGCTGGAGCGGGCGGAAGCCGCGTTCGACGCGGCCCGGGCCACGGCGACGGCGGACCAGCGGTGGGTGGCCGGGCTGGAGCAGTACGAGCCGGTGCTCGATGCGCTGGAGACCTCCCGGGCCGCGTACAAGATCGGCAACAGTGCGACGGCGCTCGGCGTGATCCTCGCAGTGTTCGAGCGGCACCTCGGGGAGCTGGCCGAGGGCTGGTTCGATGCCGCCTCCGGGGAACCGACGCGGGCGGGGACAGCACCGCTGGAAGCCGTGTTCGGCGTTCGGGACGTGCCGGTGGAGACCGCGGCTGTCGTGCGGGCTGCCATCGACCGGATGGTGCAGGACGGCACCGTGCCGGCCGACGAGCCGTGGCGGGCGCTGGAAGTCCTGGCCGCACAGAGTCACTAGTCGGCCGTCGGCCAGGAGGTGAGCGGTGGCCGAGGGCACCGTGGAGTCCTGGGAGCGGCAGAGCGGGGAGTCGGTCCAGGCGTTCGAGGCGTTCGCCGTGTACCGCGATCTCGGTCCGGCGCGGAGTGTCACGAAGGTGGCACGGGAGTTGCATAAATCCCGCGCGCTGGTGGGCCGGTGGTCGCGGCAGTTCGCATGGGTGATGCGGGCCGCGGCGTACGACCGGGAGCAGGACCGGCTGTTCCTCGCGGAGCAGGCGCAAGCGCGGCGGGAAATCGCCCGCAGGCACGCGAAGTTGGCGCAAGCCGTGCAGAGCAAGGCGGTGGCTCGGCTCCAGACACTCGACCCGCGGGAGCTGTCGCCGTCGGAGCTGCTGCGCTACATCCAGGTCGCGGCGGAGATCGAGCGGCGGGCCGTGGGTGAGGCACCGGCAGCCGGGACGGTCGAGGACCGGGACCAGGGCGTGGACGTGGCCTCCCTGTCGGACGAGGAGCGCCGGGCGCGAATGGATCAGCTGCGCCGGGAGCTGGAGCGCAGGTTGTCGGAGGGCGCGCAGTGAGCCGCGGCCGGGCGAAGCGTCGCATGGTCGAGGGGTTCGCGGACCCGTCGGTGATGAGCGACGAGCAGTTGAAGGCCGAGGTCGCGGCACTGGTACGGGCCGATGAGCTGTCGGCGCGCAGGTGGGCGTGCGAGGTCCCGGACTGTGACGGGCTGCCTCACGCGGGCTGGCTGCATCACCATGCCCGTGCGGCGCAGCGTCAGCCGCTGTGGCTGTGGACGGTGTGGATGCTGCTCACCGGCCGTGGTTGGGGGAAGTCGCGGACGGCGGCGGAGGCGGTCCGGGAGTGGGCGCAGACGCCGGGGTTGCAGATCGCGGTGGTGGCGAAGAACGCGACGCTGGTGCGGGACATCTGCTTCGAGTCCCCGAAGTCGGGGCTGCTGTCCGTGTTCCCGCCGGAGGAGGTAGCGAAGTACAACTCCTCGCTCGGTGAGACGACGCTCCGGCTGACGAACGGCACGCTGATCCGGGGGTTCGGTGCGGAGACGCCGGACAACCTGCGCGGTTGGGCGTTCGACAAGGCGTGGTGCGACGAGTACGCGGCCTGGTCGCGGCACACCGCGCAAGAGGTCTACGACATGCTGTGGTTCTGCCTGCGTGAGGCCGACACCCCGCAGGTCGTCATCTCCACGACCCCGAAACCGCTCCCACACGTCAAGCGCCTCGTTGAGCGCGGCCGTGCCCAGGAGAAGACGCACGCGGAGGGAGGGGCGCCGCCTCGGGTGGTGCTGACCCGCGGGCACATGCGGGAGAACGACGCGAACCTGTCGGCCGCGGCCCGGGAGGAGCTGGAGGAGGAGTACGCCGGCACACGCCTCGGCCGTCAGGAACTGTCCGGCGAGCTACTCGAGGACGTGGAGGGCGCGCTGTGGAAGGGCTGGATGCTGGAGGTCGAGGGCTTCCGGCCCCGGCCCGAGCATCTGCCAGACCTCCAGCGCGTGGTGGTGTCCGTGGACCCGGCGACCAAGAGCCACGAGAACGCAGACATGACCGCGTTCACGGTGGCGGGACGCGGCTTCCCGGTGGAGACGATGTTCGGGGACGACCGGCCCCGCGGGTATCTGCTGCACTGCGAGCAGGACCGGTACACGCCGACGCAGGCGATGAAGCGGGCCGCCACGCTGTATCACGAGCACCGGGCGGACTGCGTGGTCATCGAGGCGAACAACGGCGGCGACTACCTGCCCGCACTCCTGGAGCAGGTGGACCCGACCGTGAACTGGCGCATCGTTCACGCAACGCGCGGAAAGCGGGCGCGGGCGGCCCCGGCAGCGCAGATGTACGAGCAGGCGCGTGTGCATCACGTGGGCTCTGCGCGGGTGTTCGCTGAGCTGGAGGAGCAGATGACGACGTTCGTCGGGCAGGGCGAGACGGAGGACTCCCCGGACCTGCTTGACTCGGCGGTATGGGCGCTGTGGGATCTGTTCCTTGACCCGACCATGCCGCCTCCGCGCAGTGGGGATGACCAGCGCCTCAGCGGTCGTCGGTAACCGTGGTGTTCGCCGTACACGCTTCTTATGCTGGCCAAATAGCACCATCAGGCGGCAACTGGCGTCCTCGTGGGCTTACGACTTTTTGAACTTGGCGGCAGGCCAGTCCTTGGCGATCCGATAAAAGGCAAGGATCAGCAGAAGTGCCACATCCAGAGCGACAACCTTTCCGCCATCGCGTGGCATCCATACCAGGGTCACGACGAAGACCGCAGTGCTCATCAGTGAAAATACCCAAGTGACTCGTCTCCTGCGAAGACGTTCACTGCCTTCACTGCCGTCCGTGTCATCCGCATATCTAGAGCTTGCGTAAATGCGGCGACTCACCTCGTCCCACAGCGCGTAAAGAATGAAGGCTAGAAATACGCCTAGAGCTTCGGGCTGGGCACTCGTTGGGCTATTCGGCCGTGCGGAAATTTCCGGGACGTACTCAACTGTCGCCGCAACGAACCAATAGTCACCGACGAGCAAGACGTCGATCAAGAATTGCCAGAATGGCAAATTGATAAAGCGAATTGGGTATTGAGGTCTGTTGGCGCTGTTGTGATAACCTACCCAACTAAAGGTAGTTAGGGCTGCCGCTACCAGCAGGTGGCTAATCGCATGTGCAGGCAACGAGCTCGCATCCGTAGCCGCAGCTAGAATACGACTAACAACCAAAGCGAACAGCACATCAATGAACGTGATGCCCACTTCGTCAACGCGGTGAAAAACTTGGGTGGTGTCATTCGAGGCTTTGGGGTCTTGGTTCACGCTGGCGCTCCAATAATGCTGCAGGCGACTGCGCGATGATCTCATCAACCGCCTCAGAAATCGATGAGGCGCGCAGCAGTCTACCTTTCTCCACCTCCGTTTCGCGGTGTTCGTAAGCCCACACATCTGCTGGTACCCAGACGGCGGATAGACCGGCGCGCAGCGCAGGGTTAATGTCTGACGGGAGGCTATTACCAATAGACCATGATTTGGCAGGAGTAGCGTTGAATTCCTCGGTGATCTCAAGAAACACCGCATCGGTCTTCCGGGGAACGATGCGCATGCAAGAAAAGTTGGTAGCGAGACCGCTGTGGGCGATCCGCCGAATCTGCACGGTTTGATCGCCGGCCGTGAGGAGGGCGAGCGGAGCCCACCTGCTTGCGCGATTAATGGCATCGACGACGCCCGGCATAAGCTTTGCTGGTTGCGTGAAAACCGACTCAGCAATTTTGCGAATTCTGGCCTCGCTCATGATGCTCGTGGAGTTTCCAGCGTTTGACGCAACTTTGCGGTAGGCCTGCACGCATGAGGCGGGGAAACGCTTACTTGAGAGACCCATAGTGGTCACATTCCGCAGATCATATTCACGCTGCGCTTGGATCCAGGTAGCACCCTCCAGCCCGAGATCTTCCACGTACTCGGCCGCTTCAGTCAGCGCATCCTCATAAAGCGACTCCGTTTCCCATAGCGTATCGTCGCCATCGAATACGATCACCATGCCTTTCATGGCGATACCATAGCAAGGGGTTGGGCTACTAATAAGCCTTGTCGAGTCAATGAGCTGCTTTCGTGGCCGATGTGATTATTGAAATGTAGATTTTCATCCTGCCTGCGAATCCTGGTCGAGATGGGCATATTGTGCAAAATGTGTATTCCCGTCTTCTGGCTTCGTGATCCACCTTGCCTTCATCGCGCCCTAGGACAAAGGCCCTTGAACTCAAGGTTGTGGGCCGCAGTTGTGACAGGTCGTGGCCTCCTGACCACCTAAGATGCAGTCGGCTGAGTATGCTGCAGAAGGCGCGGGGCCGACTGACATAGGGGACTCGTGGGCCTGCGCCAATTCGTCATCGATGCCTGGTCGTGGCTGAACTACAAGCCGGTGATGGCCGATGTCGGGCGTCCCGGCAGCCGCGCGTTTCCGGAGCTGGCCAAAACGTGGGTGCCGCCGCAGGAGCTGCGGCGGCTGGCCGCGTACAAGGTGCTGGCGGCGTACGACAACAACCAGGCCGGGCAGCTCGCGGCGGTCGGGGGCGACGAGGGCGCGCTGGAGCGGCGGGAGCTGGGCGACGCGGCGAACCTTGTGGACACCGCGCTCGGTTACCTCCTCGGCTCGGAGCAGAAGATCACGGTCGAGGGGGCGGAGAACGCCGACGGGGAGACGCCGACGCCTGGTGCGGCGGAGGCCACCGCAGTGCAGGAGCGATTGCGGAAGTGGGCGGACAAGGAGCTGCTGACGTTTCGGGTCCAGCAGGCGGAGCGGGCGGCGGTGCTCCTTGGGGACAGCGTGATGGTGCTGGCGTGGAACCCGGAGAAGCAGCGGCCGACGTTGCGGGTCTACGATCCGGGGTTCTTCTTCCCGCAGTGGGACGACGAGGACGAGGACTTCCCGAGCCGGGTGCATCTGGCGTGGGAGCTGCCGGCGGACGACGCCGCTGGGCTGAAGGCCAGGGTGCGTCGGGTGACGTACGAGCTGGGTCCGATCTCCGAGGACGGCGAGCCCGGCGACGACGGTGCGGCGGCTGGTGGACGGCAGTATCCGTGGGAGCCGGGCCGGACGTCCAACGTGACGTGCTACCTCACGGACGCGGAGTGGCTGCTGGAGGATCTGAAGAACGGCGAGACGCTGGACCGGCTGCCGATGGACAAGGCGAGCTTCCGGGTACGGCCGGATGGCACGGAGCTGAACCGGCGGATCTGTTGATCGACTTCGTGCCGGTGGTGCACATCGCGAACACAATCCCGGACGGTGGGGAGCACTGGGGGCGGTCGATTCTGGCGCGGGTATTGCAGGCGCTCGATGAGCTCGCGGCCACAGACTCGGACAGCTCGGCGGCCTCGGCGACGACGGGCACGCCGATCATCGGGCTCGCGGGTGCGCGGCTGCCGGTGGACCGGGCGACGGGCAAGCCGCAGGAGCTTCAGGTGAAGGCCGGTGCGGTGTGGCAGCTCGGCGAGACCGGGCGGATGGACGCGTTGGACACGTCGCCGCAGCTGGCCGAACTGCGGGCGCGGGTGGATCACCTGCTGGAGCGGATCGCGGCGAACAGCCGGGTGACGGCGGCCGGGCTCGGGACGCTGGAGGCCACGGAGGTGCCGTCGGGGTACGCGCTGAAGCTGGCGCTGGGGCCGCTGGATGCGCTGATCGGAATGATGCGACTCGCCCGTGAACACAAGTACCGGCTGCTGTTCAAGATGGTGCAGCGGCTCTACCAGGCCGGACGGGCGGAGGGCTGGACGGCCGGGGAGGCACTGCCGGCGCGCCTGGCGTGGGCGCCGCACACGCCGACGGATCGGGGGGCGGTGCTGGAGGAGGTCGTCAAGGCGTACGGAGCAGGGGTGCTGTCGCTGGAGACGGCGGTGGCGATGCTGCTGGAGGCCGGGTACCCGATCAAGGACGCGTCCCAGGAGGTGGAGCGGATCAGGGCGAAGGCAGAGCAGGAGGCGGCGGTGCGGATGGCGGAGGCCGCTGCCCGGCGCGGCCGCGACGAGGACGACGAGGACCAGGAGGAGGACGACGGGTCGGGGTCGGCCGGGGTGAGGAAGGTGAGCGAGCGGGAGCCGGTGGAGGCGGGCCGGTGACGCGGCCTCGGAGTGGTGCCTCTGGGCGCGGTGGGACAAGGCTCGTGGTCGTGTCGGTGCAGGTGGCTACACTGGCCGTCAGCGCGGGGGCGCGCTCTGGAGGAGATGTATGGTCCGGCCCCTGCCGCCTCGCCGTCCTGTCGGCCACCGCCGTGACGGGCGGCCGATCTACCCGATTCTTGGTGCCTCGCCGGAGGACGACACGAACGACCAGCTCGACGACGCCACGGACAGCGGCGGCCAGGAGCAGCAGGTCACGGTCACCCAGGACCGGTTGGGCAAGATGCTCACCCGCGAGAAGGCCCAGGGCGAACGGGCAGCTATCAAGCGGCTGTTGTCCACGCTCGGGTTCGACTCCCCGAAGGCGCTCACCGAGTTCGTGACCGCGCAGCGGGAAGCCGAGCAAGCCGCGCTGTCGGAGGTAGAGCGCAGGGAACAGGCGGCTGCCGAGCGGGAGTTGCAGGCCGCCCGCCGGGAGGAGCTGGCCGCCGAACGGGAGAGGGCCGCGCTTCGCCGGGCCGCGCTCGTGGCGCTCGGCGCGGAAGGCGACGACTTGGTGGACGCGGAGCGTCTGCTGGCCGTGGACGACGAGGAAGCGGACGAGGCGCAGATCCAGTCGGCGGCCGAGGCCCTGCGAGCCAGGCGACCGGAGCTGTTCGGTGAGGTCCGCACGCCGGTGCCGGCCGCGCCTGCGGGTGCACCGGCCGGTCGCGGCCCGACCCGTACAGCCCCCGTGTCCAAGCCCGGTTCGGCCGGGCTGGAGATGGCCAAGCGCCGTGGCCTGATCCCGGAGTTCAGCGACTCCGCAGCCCGGTAGTACCAGGCACCTGATCTTGGGGGACCACGCCCCCTGAACTTCGTGGACGGCATCGCCTCCGTGGGCGGTGTGCGGAATCTGACCGCAGCGTCCATGGAGAGCAAGCACATGACCATCCAGCCCGTCTCGAAGTCCGAGTACACCACCGCCAACCGCGAGTGGCTGGCGTCCCTGCACGGCACCGACTCTGTCGACACGATCACGCTCGACCTGAACCTGTTCTGCGAGGGTACGCACTACGTGTGCGGCGACGGCTGCGACCCGTACGGCCGGGTGCTGTCCGGTGTGCCGGTCGGCAGGGTCGCGGAGTCTGGCCTGTACGGCCCGTATGACCCGGAGGCGCACTGCGGTCGCCAGATCCTGCGCGGGTTCGTGATCGCCGAGGCCCCGTTCGCGCCGGGCCAGACCCGCGTTCCGGCCGCGCTGCTGTGGCACGGCGCGGTGAAGGCGTCGAAGGTCCCGGGCGGCATCGACGTGTCCCAGCTCGTGTGGCACCCGCGTGCCGCGCAGATCCGCTTCGTGTGAGCGGGGGCTGAGCTGTGACGATTCAGGACCTGCTCAAGGACGTCTCGGTCATGGACCTGACGGCGTTCGCCAGGGCGATCCCGTCCCCGAAGGACTTCCTCCTCACGCAGACGATCTTCCCGACGGTGGAGATGCGGGAGGTGAAGTGGCGTACGAAGGACTCCGGCCGGTACGTCAACGTCGCCAAGTACCGGGCGTTCAACGCCTCGGTGCCGTTCGCGACCCGTGAGGCGTGGCAGACCTCCCGCGAGGGCGCGCTGCCCGCGCTGGGGCAGAAGCTCGTCGTCTCCGAGCAGGAGCAGATCCTGCTGGAAGCGTCGCACGGCTCGGATCAGGACCGGCTGATCGAGCTGCTGTACGACGACGTGGAACGGCACGTCGAAGCCATCCGCTCCCGGCTGGAGCTGGCCGCCGGCGACGTGCTCACGGACGGCCGTTTCACGCTGGAGCAGGAGAACGGCCTGACGCTGGAGGTGGACTGGAACGTCCCCGCCGAGAACATGCCGGTCGCGCGGATCCCATGGTCGGATCCGACCTCCGACCCGATCGCGGACGAGCTGCGGTGGATCCAGCACCTGGACGACATTGGCGCGCCGGAGCCGGAGCTGGTGATCACTAGCCGGAAGGCGTTCAGCTACCTGGCGGCGAACAACGCCTACAGGGCGGCGTACTACGGCAGCGTGAACCCGTCGACCACGCCGACGGCCACGCTCACCCCGCAGCAGATCAACGTGGTGCGCGGCAACTACAGCCTGCCGCCGATCCAGTTCTACAAGGCCCAGGTGCGGGTGGACGGCAAGCCCCGCAAGGTGCTGCCGGAGGACCTGTGGATTCTGGTGCCACCGGAGCGGGAGAAGTGGGCGCAGACCATGTACGGGGTGACCGCGGAGGCCCTGGTGCTGTCGCGCGGGTCGAACCCGGAGATCATCCGGGAGGACGCTCCCGGCCTGATCATCACGCGCGGTGTCCAGGATGACCCCGTGCAGATCTGGACCAAGGGTGCCGCGGTCGGCATGCCTGTGATGCACACCCCGGACGCGCACATCGTGGCGAAGGTGCTCTGATGCAGGTGCGCCGACTGATCGCCGCCGTGTACGTGAAGGATCCGACGACCCACGAGAACCTGATCCTGCTGCCGGGCGAGAGCCCGGCGCCGGAGATCGCTGCCCTGGTGACGAATCCAGACGCCTGGGACGTGCCCCTGCAGGATGACGCCGAACCGGAGCCGATCCCAGTCGGCGAGCCGGGCCCAGCCGCGGGCGGCGGCGAGTCAGGCCCAGGGCAGGGCGAGACTGGCGGGGGCACGAAGAAGTCGTCGTCTCGGCGGACCCGATCGTCCTCCACGTAATACGCTCATGCGTACGGCCCGGAGCCGGCTTCCCCCGTCTGGCTCCGGGCCGTGCCTCAAGTTGAGGGATGTGAACCCGGTGGACGAGTTCCAGCGATCGTGGCTCCTTGCGCAGCTCGGCCCGGACGCTGACTCCGCTGACCTTGAACGCCGCTTCTTTCGCCTGCGGTCGGTGCGCGCGGTCGCACTCGAGGTGCTGGGTGAGCGGCGCGCCAAGCTCTTGGCCGACCCGCTGAAGGTCACCGTGGACGGAGTGGTGACCATGGACCTTCAGGAGAACCTGCGGGGTATCGAGCGGCAGATTGAGCAAGTGCACCAAGTTCCTCCGCCGGATGGTTCGGACGGCGAGGACGATGCAGACGAGGCGCTGGAAATGACGTGGCTGGTGTCCACGCGCCGCTACAGGTAACGGCTTGTGTCGGGTGGGAGCTGCCTGCGTGGGCACGCCGGCAAGGCTGCGGCGTGCCCACGCGTCTTGAATCGTAGGCGCCAAGGTCGGAGCTACCCGTCGATGACTTACCTGACGAGAGTTGGTGTCAGCCCCCCGGCCTGTCGACGAGGTCGCCCATGCTGCCAATTTCTCCTGTCGACCAGTGCTCGCCGAGCAGGAGTAGCCCCTTGTTCATCAAGATCTCCACGGCCCGATAAGGCTCCGCGATAACACCGGGCTCGGGGTAGTAGATCTTGACTGTCTCGGCCATCAGACCGTCGGGGTCAAGGCCACCGGTGTCGTAGTTGCTCCCGCCGCGGGTGCCAGGGGCGCGGTCCAGGTCGACTTGGTTTTCGATCGCATAGGCGAAACCGAGGCGTACTCGGTCCGCCAACTGCGTTGTCTTCTCCGAAATGCCCAGCCAGTGGAGGAGATCATCTGCGGCCTGGGTCGCCTCGATGGTGAGCGAGATGTT
This sequence comes from Streptomyces sp. NPDC047706, assembly GCF_043204795.1. Taxonomy (NCBI): domain Bacteria; kingdom Bacillati; phylum Actinomycetota; class Actinomycetes; order Kitasatosporales; family Streptomycetaceae; genus Streptomyces; species Streptomyces sp. NPDC047706. The sequence continues at coordinate 12,492 of NZ_JBIDCW010000003.1, forward strand.
CTTGAGATCAGCCATCAGACAGCCGCCCTCCGACGCTCAATCACAGTGTGCTTGGAGCTTCGCCGCTCCAACTGGTACTCGGCCACGAGGTTGCCGCCCAGGGCCTGGAGCGCAGCTGCTCGATCAAACTCTCCGTCGAACGAGAGCAGGATCACCTGTCGCGCCATTCGTGGCAGAGCGGCGACGACGTGCGCCGTGTTGTCGGTATCCAGGCGACCGAATGGGTAGTCCATGACCACTGGTCCCCGTACTGCTGCGCTGTCCTGGAGGGCGGCAATCAGGGACAAGGCTACGAGATGCTCGTAGCCTGCGGATCGCCTCACTACTTCGCCATCCTTGTCAAGGATCTCAAGCCCGTAGCTGTCGGTGATGCGCAGCCCCACGTAGTCGGGTTCGGACGCCAGGACGCGGAAGATTTCTGAGGCGTGCTTTTCGACACGGCGGCGAAGCTTCGTTCTGTACGCGTCGATCGAGTCGCTGAACAGATCGCGGAGACGTTGGGCCACCTCGTCCTTCAACTCGACAGTGCGGTCTGGGGTCACCTGCTTCCGGAGCCGCCGCTTGAAGTCCTCGATGTCAAGTTCCTTCAGGCGGATCTTCTCTTCGTGAGCCGCAAGGCGATCTTTATCGCGCTCGAGCTTGGCGTGGCGCTCATCGCGCTCGGTAGACAGCGCGCGAACCTGCTCCTCGCTCTGCCCAATCTCGTCAATCTGCAGCCTCAGCTCGGTGATGTCCCCCTCCAGCTCCTCCTGCTCCAGCCGCACTTGGCGAAGGTTGGCGTCACGTTCCACGATGAGGCGAACGTCCTGTTGGGCGAGAGTCTGAAGAGTGTGACGCTTTGCCCGAAGCCGATCCAAGCGAGTCTGCACGTCCTCCTGGTGCCCAGTCGATGCGATTTGCTTGATCTTCTCGGTCAGTTCCGCATGCAAGGCCGGCGGGATCTCACGCCGACAGACCGGGCAGTCGTTCGATGTGTGTAGGTGCGCCAGATCTCTCATGGCGGCCGCGGCTTCGCTGAGCTCGGTCTCCGCCATGGCGACAGCACTGTCAACTTCGGCGAGACGTGCAGCTGCGGAGCGAGCCATAACAGCTTTCCACAGGTCTGGGGAAAGCTCGTCAAGGGCGGCTATCGCCGCTGTCTCCCGGCCTTTTACTCCTGCGATCTGCACTTCCAGTTGATCGATCTTCCCGAGGATGTGCTGAGCCTTCTGCTGCTCGCGTAGCAAAACATCGAGCTCGGAGATGCGATTCTGGCCCGCCTCGATCTGGGATTCGATCTCGCTGTAGTCTTGCTGGAGACGGTCGCGCACGTCCTGGGCTTCCTTGAGAGCCAGGCCCATACGGTTGGTCTCGTCGTTGGCGGCGTACTGCTCGCTCAGTTGCTTTGATGCGGCTCGCGAGATCGCTACGGCGTCGGCTTTTGCATTGCCGACGATAGGAATACCGAGAACCCGTTCGATGCTCCGCTCCAGCTCGGCACCCTTTTCGCTCCCCGGGTCAAGCAAGTCCTCGTACTGGCGAAGGAGCTCACCGTCGAACAGGAAGAACTGGCTTACCGATTCCGGCGCGATCATCTGGATGATCCTCCTGGAATCATCCGGAGACAGCACCTCGCCGTCGCGCTGCAAGATGACGGTTTCGTTCGGTTGTGTGTCCTCGTCGTACCGTCGGATCAGACGGTAGGGAACACCCTTTTCGTGGAAGTCCAGCACTGTTTCGAAGGCTCCCACGCCGCCTGCCTCCTTGCGCGCCTCGGTGTTTACGAGGTCAGAGGCATCTTCCGTGCCGCGGCGGCCATGAATTTCGCCGTACAGTGCGTACCGGAAGGCGTTGTGGAGAGTGGTCTTACCGCGCCCGTTGGGTCCGTAGACGATGTAGACCCCGCGGTCGCTGGAGAAGACCATCTCCTGGCGTCCCCGATAAGGGCCGAAGTCTTCGACTGTAAGTCGATCAAGAGTCAACATCAGTTGGCCCCCTCAGCAGAGGCCCGTTGGGTAACCCACCGGTTGACGATCTGTTCCGTACGCTTGCGGGCTTCGGTGTGGTCCTCGGCGAACTGGTGCTGCACCCGAAGGATTTCGCTGACTAGTTCAGGATCCAGGTCCGGATAACGTTCCTTCCGAACCTCTTCCACGGTCGCCAGCAAGTCTGCCGTCTCCTCACTTCGGTCAGGCATCCGCTTCCCCCTCATCGTCCTCGATACCCTCCGGTCGGATCTCATCAAGCTGGCTGAGAGACAACCCCATCGATACCCACTTGTCTTCCAGAATCGAAACGGAACTCTGTGTGATACTCCAACCGGCGAATTGGATGGCTCGTGACAGTTCACCTACAACGAGAGGCCACGATGGATCATCCCTCTGCGTAGTTTCTGGCAGAACCAATACGTCGATCAGCGTAGCTACAGTCTTGTTAGGAGAACGCCGAAGGATCCGCCCTCGTCGCTGAATGAATTCGCGCGGATTGCGCGAACTGGCCAGGATCAGAGCATGTGAGGCGGAAGGGATATCTACACCCTCATCCAGGCACTTGATCGCGACCACGATCCCGCCGCTGATATCAAATAGCCTTAGTGTGGCTTCCGAGTCCCCGCGCATTTGGCTGTGGTACTCAAGCGAAGAAATTCCTCTGGCTGAGAGTGCTTGCCGCACCAGGGACATTTGGTCCTGGTTATCGCAGTAGATGAGCCACTTCTGATCCTTTTCGGGACGATAGTGCTCTGCCACAAGGTCAGCAGCTCGGGATACCTTGAGCGCCGCGCCCTTGGCGATACGGGCTCGCTCGATGAGCTTTCGGCGCAATTGGTCTTGAGTGTGGGACGTTGCGCCAGGTGCCTGGGCCATGGCGTATCGCTGCCGGATCTCGCTGGTCAGGCGATCCCAGCGTTCCTCTTCGTCCTCCGTCAGGCCCACCCAGGACGGGTGGTAGACGTACGGGGCAAGTACGCCGTCGTCAAGGGCATCCTTCAAGGTGTACTCATGGATGACACCACCGAAGTAGCTGTCGACCGCAGATGTGCCTTCTGGGTCGTTGGCCCGTTCCGGTGTGGCGCTCAGCCCGAGACGCCAAGGGGTATCGAGCCACTCGAGGATGGTGCGGAACCGAGGACTGCCCAGTCGATGTGCTTCGTCAGCGATAGTGAACACCTTGCCGGCCACCGGTCGCAGTTGCGCCCGAAATGCAGGGCTGGACGCCGTGTTGAGGACTGCAATCAAGACGTGCTTGCGTCCAGGGCGGCTGGATTCCACTGCGGCACGGAGTGCGCCGCTACGGCTCCAGCGATCGTGGCCACCACCCGCCAGCACTGGGCGGGCGCCGAGTAGTTCGTGAACCTGCTTCGCCCACTGATCCAGTAGCAGACGGGAGGGTACGAGGATCAGTGGCGTCAGACCTTGCTCGAGAGCGAGGCCGGCAGAGTAGAGACCGGTGATTGTCTTGCCGGAGCCCGTGGCGTGGGCCAGTAGTCCGGTGTGGTCGTGAGCCTCCCATGCACGTACTGCGGCGCGCTGATGTTCGCGAAGTTGGATGCCTCCGAGCGTGAACTCCTCTTTGGGCGGTCGCCCGATCCGCCCTGCAGCGACGTCGCGTAGCAGGGCGGTGAGGTCCGCGTCTTCCGCGACGTGCTCCAGCTCCTCTCTGATCTCATGTGGGAGGCCGATGACTGTGACACCCGGGACGACCCCTTCCCAGAGTCGCTCGAAGCGAGCGACGGCATGGCGGGCCCGCTCGGCGTCACGGCCGCCATCCCAAGACGGCCACACATCGATCGATTCGATGTTGCCGTCAGGCGAGAGCCCGAGGTAGCTCTCGTTGGCGGATCCGCGGAAGCCGACGACATCCCCAGCGGCGTCAGTGAAAAGTCCCACTTTGTCATGGAACATGCGTTTGTTGTGAATGGACGCCTTGGGCGTGACGCGGGCCAACTTCACATCCAACCGTCCTGAGGCGACCAGTGCAGCCAGCAGGCGGGCGGTGTCGGCATGAGAAGAGCGAAGAAGCTGTGTGAGTTCACCTCGCAGTTTCGTCACGAGCTCAGCGTCGTCGCGAACTTCGTAGCCGTAAACGAGACTGTCGGCATCGGCTGTGCTCAGCCTGGGCGAGCACAGGATGCGCATGGAGCCCGAGTTTTGCAGGAAGAAAGCCTCAAGCCCGGACTGAATCAGATGGAACGCCGTCGAGCTGAAGAAGCCAGTGATTCGGTCATAGTGGGACGCTTCACGCAGACACGGGTCATAGAAGTCACGGGGGATATCGTCGGTATCCGTGGTGTATTCAGTTCGCAGGCTGCCGAGGTCCCTGAGCATCAGAACAACCCCTCGCACATTGCTTCATTGCTCAGGTCGATTCGCAGACTCAGTGCATCCACGAGACGATGGGGGCGGGCGGCGACGATCGTCTCCGTCAATCCCCCATGAAGCCTGCGGGATCCGTGAGAGATGTCCTTCGCCAAGGCGGCCCAGACGATTTCAGGCGGAGTTTGTACATTTTTGGAGTTCGTAAAGCCGCCATTCAGGTCATGCAGATCGGCGTCCCACAAGATGAACAGGTTCCAGTCAGGGTGATACCCCATCGCGATCGGCCGAATGTTGTCAGCGCGATCGAACCAGAGTCGCTTCGCCTTCGCGGGTGCGGGCGTGCCATCGCGCGTGACACCGACTGACAACTGGATCTTGAACGTCCCCGGCTGACGCTCGGATGGGTGCTGCGTCGCCGTATACACGTAGAAGCGGAGGCGTGGCGGCAGCGGCGAGGCCAGATCGAGAACGAGTGGCTTGCGCCTCAGGGCTTCGTCGGGGGGTACCCCGTCGACGGCAGACCCCAAGGCGCGGACCAGCACACGATGCAGGTAGCCGCTGGTGAAGTTCTTGGCAGGGCGGTACCGCTCCTGAAACTCGTCCTCCGGCAGCGTGAGCCAGCCGGGCGTTGTCGACCCCACGCCTCCCCCTCGTCCGCAACCCTACTGTCCGTCGTTGACCATGTACACAGTCTCAGACGCCACTGACATTCGGCCTGGCTCGGGGGATTTTGCCTGGCCCAGGGCGTCGTAGTGGCAGCCAGCAGCCCCAGTGGCCGCTATAGTGTCTGGGGTTGATCAGTTGCGGAGGGGCTCTACATGCAGGACGTCCTTGATCGCCTGCGGTCGGGTCGCGTTTGCTACACCACGCCGCACGGCGCTCAGCTCACAGGTGACAGCCTGGAGCTGCTTGGCGAGTTGCCGGCGAACAGTGTCGACCTCTTCATGACAAGCCCTCCCTTCCCTCTCCTGCGTAAGAAGGCTTACGGGAACAAGGATCAAGAGGAGTACGTCGCCTGGCTCGTGAAGTTCGCGAAGCTGGCGAAGGATGCCCTCAAGCCCACGGGTAGCCTCGTGATCGACATTGGTGGCGCTTACCAACAAGGCGAACCGGTGAGGTCGCTCCATCAATTCCGTGCACTGCTTGCATTTGTTGACGACCTTGGCTACTTCCTGGCCGAGGAGTTCTATTGGTACAACCCTGCTAAGCTGCCGTCGCCCATTGAATGGGTAAACAAGCGTAAGTATCGCGCCAAAGACGCCGTCAATACGGTTTGGTGGCTCTCGAAAACCGAGCGGCCGAAGGCTGATGTCGGTAAGGTTCGCGTACCCTACTCCAAGGCCATGCAGCAGCTGCTAAAGGACCCCGCAGCCTATTACACGCCAAAGGAAAGGCCGTCTCACCACAGCATCGGCAAGGCATTCGGTGTCGATAACGGTGGCGCGCTTCCTTCGAATCTGCTTGAGATTCCCCATCTGGTTGAGGATCTGCTTGAGATTCCCAATCTGCTTGAGCTCCCTAATAGCCAGTCCAACGATGCGTATCTTCGCACGTTGAAGGCGATGGAGCGCCCGGGTCACCCCGCTCGATTCCCGATCAAGCTGCCCACATTCTTCATTAAGATGCTGACCGATCCGGGAGACGTCGTTGTGGACTTCTTCGGAGGGTCGAACACGACTGGCCGAGCTGCGGAAGACCTGGGCAGGAGCTGGCTGTCGTTCGAGCTGGACCCTGCATACGCTGCTCTCTCTGCTGTGCGGTTCATGGAGGGCCAGGACCTCAAGGCCATCCAGCGGGCGGTGAAGAAGATCGAGGGGGGCGCCACGCTGGAGTTGACAGACGTCTCAACACCGCCGAACAACGAGATCGAGGAAGGCGCCAGAGCGGTGCCCACAAACACCTCGACCCAGTTGAGTATCGACGCTGGTTGACGTCTCGCTCCGTAATGTCGCGCCTCCTGGTTCTCTTCGACCTCGACAACACACTCGTGGACCGGCGGGAAACGGTGGCCGACTGGTCCGCCGAGTTCACCGCCCGGCACGGTCTGGATGGCGAGGAGCGGGCGTACGTGCTGGGCATGGTGGCCGAGCGGGCCTATCCGTCCACATTCGAAGTGATCCGCGCCCACTACCGGCTGCCCATGTCGCCCGAGGAGTTGTGGCGCACGTACTGCGCCGACATCGTAGCCTCGGTGTCGTGCCCGGACGAGATCCTCGATGGCTTGGACGAGCTGCGGGGAGCCGGCTGGCGGGTGGGAGTAGCGACCAACGGTGCGGTGGACATCCAGCGCGCCAAGTTGAGGACCGCTGGTATCGCCGAGCGTGTGGACGGCATCTTCGTCTCCGAGGAGGCTGACGCACGCAAACCGCAGCGCCGACACTTCGCTCTGGCTGCGGCCCGCTGCGGCGCCGTGCTGGGCGATGGCGGCTGGATGGTCGGTGACAACCCGATCAACGACATCGGCGGCGGACGCTCTGCGGGGTTGCACACCATCTGGGTCAGCGACAGTCGCTCATGGCCGCTGGCCGACCGCGGGCCCGACCACACGGTGCCGCACGCACGCGCCGCCATCGACCACCTGCTTCTGCACGGCGCCGACCACGCGAAGGCCACGGCATGACGTACACCGTCGGTCTGCTGCACCCCGGCAGCATGGGATCTGCCTTCGGCTCCCAGATGCGCGCCTGTGGCCACACCGTTTTGTGGTGTCCTGACGGACGCAGCGACGCTACCTGCCGCAGGGCTGAGCACGCGGGTCTCGAACCCGAGGCACTGCCCGAGCTCGTTTCCCGCTCCGATGTGTTGCTCTCCCTATGCCCACCGGCCGCTGCGGAGGAGGTCGCCGCTCAGGTGGCCGAGCTTGACATGGTCGGCGCGGGCACTATCTATGTCGAAGCGAACGCCGTTGCTCCGCCGCGCGTGCAGCGCATCGCCGACCGCCTGCTCCCCGTGCCAGTCGTCGATGCCGCGGTGGTGGGATCGCCTCCGGTGGGCGGCAAGACCCCGACGCTCTATCTGTCTGGCCCCGGCAAGCAGAGCGGCCAGATCGTTGAACTCCTCGCGGGAACGGATGTCCGGACCCACGTCCTCGGCGACAGCATCGGCCAAGCATCCGCACTCAAGCTCGCCTACTCCAGCTACCAGAAGGTCTCCCGCGTCCTTGCTGCCGTGGCGTACGGAGCCGCTGAATCGTACGGCGTCGCGGACGAGCTGCTGGTGATTGCGGCCAAGCGCACCGGCAGCTACCTGGTGGAGACCGACTACATCCCCAAGACCGCAGCTCGGGCCTGGCGTTGGGGCCCGGAACTCGAGGATGCAGCGGCTCTGCTAGCCCACGCCGGCCTGCCGGACTCCCTGATGCACGCGGCTGCTGCGACACTCGCCCGGTGGGACGGCAAGAGAGACGAGCGACTGGACATCGAGGAAGCACTCGAAGCCCTACGCGGTGAGCGGGACCTGGACGACCCGCGTTGAGGATCGCAGCGACGGGTCGCCGACGTCTTGGCTGTCAGGAGCGCGGCGACGTCGTGCGGACGATGGCATCGATCTTCTTCGCGGCTTCCTGAGGTGCCGTCGTGTCCGTGTCCACGCGCAGCTCCCACTGAGCCTGGGGATGAGCCGCAAGATCGGCCTGGGTGGCGTCCCACGCGGCCAACCGAGCTGATGTGTCGGTGTCGCCCCGCTGTGGCGAGCGTAGGGCGGTGGTCTCCCTGGAGCACCACAGCAGAACGCGCACCCAGTGCGCTGGGAAGAGGGCGGTCACCTGCTCGACCCCCGCCATCTGACCGAGGTGGACGATGGGCGTCCTGCCGCCCTGCATGGCCTGTTCGAGACCGGGCCGGTCGACGACATAGACGTTGCCATACCGTTCGTTCCGGTAGATGACGTCGCCGCGTGCTTCAAGGTCAGCCAGATTCTCCGGTGTGCCCATCCGGTAGCCCTTGGTGTTTCCCTTCCCGATCTTGAGCCGGGCGAACCGTACGTACCGGGCACCGAGTTCGGTGAGTACGTCGGTGACGGTGTCCTTGCCTGCCGCCGGCGGCCCGTACAGCAGGATGCCCCGCCTCACTGGAACACCGCTCCGAAAACCTGGCGTACCTGGTCCGTGAGCGATATGGCGGCGCCAAGGCGGTTGTCGACAACCAAGTGCGGCACAACAGGCCTCAACGCGGGATCGATCCCGGCTGCGTACGTGTCCCAGTTCTGGAGTTTCCAGCTGTCCCGGGCGGCGGACCGGAAGCTGATGTACTCGTGCATAGTGTCGAGGTCGCACTGGATCCAGACGACAGCGACGGTGACGCCACGTGCTTCGCAGCGGTTGATCAGGCGCCGCATCCACCGAGGATCGGTGGCCTCGGCGATGAACGGCGCGGTGAGTACAGTGCTGATCGCGCAGTCGATGTTCGCGTACGCGGTCTCCAGTAGGCACTGGTACTCCAGCGGGCGGACCTTCTCCCTGTAGAGGTCGGTGTGCCGGTCATTCGGGTCGCTGCCCATTTCTACGAGGAGGCGCTCGACGAGGGGGCGCGTGATCGGGTCCTTGTCGAGGACGGGCCAGCCGGTGAGCTGGGATATGAAGCGAGCGAACTCCGACTTCCCGCTGCCTGCGTACCCCCCGACCATCATCAGCGTCGGCTTGTTCGGGTCGCCGCCGGTGTGGCGGCGCTTCCAGGCATCGAGGATGCGCTGCTGTATGCCTCGTCCGTCGGTGTCCTCCGTACCGGGCGAGAGCTGAAGCAACGCCCGCTCCACAGCTAGCACGTGGGCCCCGTTGTGCGGTTCGCTCGACTCGGTGAACTTGAGCTTCCTAGCCTCGTCAGGCAGGGCGTTGCGGAAGCCGAGCTCAGGCTCGGTCGCGCGGTACAACAGGCAGTACGCGCGGCGATAGTGCGGTCCGGGATAGACCTCGCCCTGCTCGTGCTGCCACAGCGTCTGGAAGTTAGCGGCCGGCACCGCGAGTCCCGCAGCCCGTGCCACCTCGCGCAGTTGCTCGCCCGCGCCTTCGAGCGTCAGGCCGTGGGCTTCGCGTTGCTGCCTCAGCCTGTCCGGGCGCCACCCCGGCCGACTCTTCCCCACTGCGCCTACCGCCTGCCCATCCCTGGTCATGATCCGGAGCCTAGGTCAGCCTCTCATGAACGCATGTGAAAGCGGATGTTGAAAAGTCAGGTCCTTCGGCCATGAACGGCTGATGAGCAGCTTCGGTAACGGCTCGTGATACTCCGCACGCCTCCGGACCGCTGTCATGGTCACACCGACGTGACCGTTGCAAGCCCCTCGCCTTCCATGGCGATTAACCGATGGAGCCTCACCATGCGCTGCTCGAGGACGTGCGTCCCCTCATCGACGAGTTCGTCCGCGCCCCCGTCCCAAGCGCAGCGCCCGCTTCGTCATTACGCTGCCGCGGTGAGCTCCCTGGCCCGCTCGTTGAAGTCGGCCACGAGCCGATGACTGCCGAAGGGTCGCATGCGTCGTTGAAGGTCATGCACGGCTTCTACGGCACGCGAGGACCTCACCTGCTGGGTCAAGTTCAAAGTGCGAACACCGGCCGCGTAGGCCGCTTCCAGGTCGTTCCTCTGCAAGTGAGAGACAGCAAGCGCGGCTTGCGACATGGCCCCACGTCGAGCGCGCTTCTGGCTCCTGGCATGGTCAATGGACCTGCGGGCGTGCTCGTCCGCGGAAGCCGCGTCCCCAAGGTCCCGGAACGTATTGGCGTGCTCGCCGTGCAGGTAGGCCGGATCGATGAACGCCGCCCACTCCGGCTCCTCATTCAGCCGCGCGTTCGCGTACGCCTTCTCCGACTCGACCACGGCCCGAGTCGCCGCGGTCTTGTCTCCGAGCAGTGCGAGCGCGCGCGCCTCCAGGCACCAGAGGTCCGCGAGGCAGGCCGGCGAGTTCGCGTGGGTCAGTCCGAGACGCCCCGCTTGGGCCAAGCGCCGTCCTTCGGCGGGATCTCCAAGAAGGGTCGCCTGGTCGGCCATACCCGCGAGCACGTGGGATCCCAAGGCCGCGTTGCCGGATTCCTCCGCGAGACGCAAGGACTGGATCAGATACCTCTGGGCTACGCCGTGTTCGCCATTGTCGTAGGCCATCCACCCGAGGAGGTACGTCTGCTCGGCCGCCGCTTCGCAGAGTGCCCGTCGCACGTCATCGCTGTAGGTGCGACGGAGCAGAGGGTAGACGTGCTGGTTCATGTACTCGGCGAGGATCAGGCGACCGGAACCGCCTCCTTGAAGTACGTCCATCTTCTGGAACTCGCCGAACATATTCCTCACCGCCGTCACGTCCTCAAGACGTACGCGGGGGCCGGGCTCTGGACTCTGGTCGAGGGTGTTCATCAGCCAGTCGCGCGATGGCCCTACGCCGGCAAGGGCTGCGAACGGCACGCCTGCAAGGAAGTTACGTCGATCCACGTCAGCTCTCCCGAGGTCTGCGACAACCTCCACGGTAGCCGCGTAGGAAGAGTTGTACACGAGCGCGCGTTCAGTGCCCGCGCCTTCCCCGAGTCCGAGATCATACGTTGTGACCCGGTATCCGAAGTGATCCGAGAAGACCGCCGCGATGATGTCGGGTAACGGCTGGCGCGGAATCTGTCCTTCGATCCAGAAGCGGACCCGCGTCGTGCTGGTGGCGACATGGGGCTCGTTCCACAGCAACGCCTTGGCCTTCACGCGTCGCGCCAACGCGCCACGACTCAGTCCTGAGCGGTCGAGCCAACTCACAAGCCGATCGTTCGTCATGCAGCGCCCCCTGGCCGAGGTAACGGAAACGACACCCTTCGACACCCCTGATCACGGTACCGCGCAACTCCCTTCTGAAGTTGCCTAGTTGTCAGCCAAGCCAGCCGCTGGGAGGGCCAGACCATGATGAGTAGTGCAGGGCAGAGCACGGAGACCGAGCAGCAGCCTGTGTTGGATCGGCAAGAGCACACGCCGGTCCGCCCTCCGCGCCTCGGAGTCCTGCAGCGTCAGCTCGGGGGGTACGGCCCGGCGACGGTCAAGCCCAACTCGATCACGCGCTGGGCCATCGACGGCGGGTCCGTGCTCAAGATCTACCGTTGTGTCTCGCCGCACGAGAGGCGGCGCCGGGAGGTCGAGGCTCTGACTCTCGCCGCAGACTGGGGGTTCTCTGTGCCCCGCGTCCTGGCGACTGGTGAACAGAAGACCCATGCCTGGACCGTGCTGTCGACCGTGCCCGGCAAGCCTTGTTCATTCGACACGGCCAAGGGGATTCAGCATTACCTCTGTCACGTTGTCTCGACGACCGAGCGGTTACATAGTCAAGTCGTTGGACTGCCTCCCGGAGCCGGCTGGACCCAGCAGAAGGGTGATGCGAACAGAGGCAACAGTCGCTTCCTTCTCGACCAGATGTCTCTCGCCTGCCGACGACTGCCATGGTGGGGGTCGCTGGAGGCTTCTCTGGAACCTTGCGACGACCTGCCAACGGTTTACCTTCACGGTGACCTCAAACCGGACCATCTTCTATTCGACGGCAGCCGTCTTCACGTTCTCGACTGGGAGGCCAGCGGGCGAGGGCCAGCTTCCAGCGATCACGCTGACGCGATCTTTCACCTCATACGAGACCTGATCTACTCGTCGGTTCCAGTCCACCGAATTCCCGTCGGGCTCATCAGCCAACTTCCCGTCCCTGGCGCGGTGTTGGCCTGGCGTCTGGCCCTATGGCTCGACCGACGGAGAGCCGGAGACATCCTGCTCCTGCCATCGCATGACCTTTATCAGCTCGTCGCGGAGGACGATCCCGCGGCAGCCTGCGCGGAACTCGCTCGAACGATCGCCCACCTGCGCGCGGCTGGTGTCCCGCGCTGAGAACGGCGCTGTCTCGGCCTAACGAGGCCCGTGAGACCGCACGTCCCTTTCCAACCCTTCGAATCGGAGTAGGCCATGCAACGAACCACCGCGACCTTCGGCAACAGCCACGTAGTGATCGAGGCTGGGGTGAACCCTCCTGACGCGACGACCATCGTCGAACGCAAGGGCCTCGGCCACCCGGATACGCTCGCCGACCACCTCGCGGAGAGACTGTCCCGCGCGTACAGCCGGTACACGGTGGAGCACTTCGGCGCCGTGCTGCACCACAACTTCGACAAGCTGGCGCTCCTCGGCGGTGCGAGTGAAGTCCGGTACGGTGGTGGCCGGATGACCTCTCCCGTGCGTGTGCTGGTCAACGGGCGAGCAGCTCCGATGTGCGGTGGAGAGACAATCCCCGTCACCGAGATCGTCGAGGCAGAGGTAAGGGCGTTCTTCGCCGAGCGCCTGCCGGAGGTGGCTGACCACCTCGACATCGCCTACAACATCACGAGCAACTCAAGCCCCGGTGCGGTGCTCACCGGAGACGCCGTTCCGGATCGGACTCGCTGGTTCAACCCCCGGTCGATCGACGACCTCCGCGAGCGTCGGGTGCGCCTCTCGAACGACACGTCGCTCGGCACGGGGTGGGCCCCCGAGAGCCCATTCGAAACCTTCGTTCGCGACCTGGTGGATCACTTTTCGGGACAGAGTGACTTCACGCGGGCCCACCAGTGGTGCGGATCGGACGTGAAGCTCATGGGGTACTGGGACGGCCAACACGCGGACATCGTGCTGTGCGTGCCCCAGAAGTCCCGCCATGTCGCGAGTCGGGCCGAATACGTCCAGAACGCGGAGGCTGTCCTCGCGGAGTGCCACCGCCTCGCCGACAGCAGGCTGCCCGGCGCGGACGCGGACTTCCGCCTCAACGCCCGCGACATGCCCGAGAAGGACGAGCTCTACCTGACGTACACCGGCAGCTCGATCGAGTCCGGGGATGAGGGCGTCGTCGGCCGAGGAAACCGTGTCAACGGCCTCATCACGCCTCTGCGGCCGATGAACCTGGAGGGAGCCAGCGGTAAGAACCCCGTCTACCACGTTGGCAAGCTCTACAACATCGCCGCCCTCCGGCTCGCCAGCCGGCTCAACGAGGCCACGGGAGAGCACGCGGAGGTGCACCTGGTGAGCACCACCGGGCAGAGGCTCGATCAGCCCTGGCGCGTCCTGGTCCGTCTCGCCGCGGGTGAGGTCGAGATTGACAAGGTGCAGGCGCTCATCACCGAGGCCCTGGAGGAGTTCCCGGCCCTCACCGACGAGCTCGTTCACGATGGGGTCGTGCTGAGCTGATGACGACGCGGACGCTCGGCGAGGTGCCCGCGGGATGTCGACGGCGGCTACTCGCTCACTATGGACCGAAGGCTCAGGAATGGCTCGATGCCGTTCCGTGCGTGCTGAGGCAGGTAGCGGAACGCTGGCAGCTCTCCCTCGGCGGGTACCACGACGCTGGACACGCCTCGGTGATCGTGACGGCCACGGCTCTCGACGGGCGTCCGCTGATCGTCAAGGCTTGGGTGGACCCGGCCCGCTACCGCCACGAGATTCGAGCGTTGCGGTTGTGGGCCGGCGGGCCGACGGCGGACGTCGTTGAGGTCGACGACGACATGGCGGTGGCCGTTCTGGAAATGGTGGGCGGCCGTCCGGGAGGTTCCAGTTGGCGCCAGCGGGAGACACAGGTCGTGGCCGCCGCACTGCAAGGGCTGCACACTCTCGGACGGGCCAGACCCCTCACTGGTCACCTCCCCCTCCTCAGTGACTACCTGCGTTTCGAGGTGTTCCCGAGGATCGAGAAACGGGCGCGAAGCATCGATCTCGGTTCCTGGCAGCCGCTCGCCGACCACGAGCTCCGAGCGATTCACAGACTCGTGGAGGGCACAGGTCAGCCCACCGTGCTGCACGGGGATATGTATCGCGAGAACGTGGCGTTCGACAGCACCGGGCATCCGCGGCTGATCGACCCGGTGCCCATGGTCGGAGATGCGGTGTTCGATTGGGCCTTCTGGACCGTCTACTACGACCTCGGTCGTGAGACGAACATACGGCTCGCGACGGCGTCCAGAGTGTCCCGCATCCCGGTGCCGATGATCGCCCCATGGTGCAGGTTGCTGTCCTTGGATGGCCTCCTCTACTACGTGGACATCGATGATCCGCGAGCGCCCCAGATGCTGGAGGTTCTCTCCTTCTTATCCGCCCGAGGCTCGGGGAGCGACGGATGAGGACGCACATCCTCCGTCACGGTCAGACCGAGTACAGCATGAAGTACCTCGTCAACGGGGATCCCTCTGTTCCGGTCGAGCTCAGCGAAGACGGAATCCGATCGTGTCAGCGAGCCTGGGCCGTGCTACCGCTTCACAGCACGAAAACATGGATCGCCAGCGGATTCTCGCGAGCCCAGCAGACCGCGGTCCTGCTCACTGGTGTCCCCGCCGCCGAGCTGGTTGTCGAGGCCAGGCTGAACGAACTGGACTACGGCGACTTCGAAGGCGGTCCTTGGCTCACATACGGTGATTGGCTTGATCACCACGGTGCATGGAGGCGTCCGCCAGGCGCTGCAGAATCCCAGCGGGAAGGGATCCGCAGAATGCTCCTCGGGCTGCGGGATTGCCTAGCTGTCCCTGGGCCTCGCCTCGTGGTGTGCCACGGCCTGCTGCTGTCCGTGCTGCTCTGGCAGCGCGACCGGTCCGGGGGCGAGGCGATGCCTCTGCACTTTCCTGAGGCCCCGTGCGTCCAGCCGCTCGACGTCGCGGACGACTCGCTCACCGTCTGGATCGAGGATCTCCTATCTGATCTTGCTATGGAGTCTCGCAGAGACCTCGGGGAAGGGGGTGGCGCGGCTATATAAGCGGGGCAGCGCCATCTCGGCAGTTGCTACCGTCGGAGCAGTAGCTCACTTCCCGGAGGAGAAGGACCCCTCATGCATGATGCCCGCGCCCTGATCGACATGGGTGCCGAAGCGGTTCGTCGGCTCGCTCGTCGCGGCTACACCCTGGACCTGTCCGAGCTGGAGTCCCTCCACTCTCGGCGCAACCAGAACATCCGCTCGGCCGACGAGCTGCGGGCAGAGTCCAAGCGGGTGGCGAGCGAGGTCCAGCAGACGGCCAAGCAGGGCGGCGACATCACCAAGCTCAAGGAGCGCGCCCGCGAGATCAAGGAGCAAATCCGGGAGATCGAGGCCGACCAAGAGCAAATCGAGGCGCAGCTCCGTGACCTGCTTCTGAGCATCCCGAACCTGCCGGACGACTCGGCCCCCGATGGCGACTCCGAGGAGTTCGCGGTCGAGATCCGGCGCGTCGGCACGCCCCCCGCGTTCGCGTTCGAACCGAAGGACCACGTTGATCTGGGCGAGGCCACCGGCATCCTCGACTTCGGCCGGGCCACGAAGCTGTCCGGGCCGCGCTTCGCGGTCTCTCGTGGCGCTGGTGCCGCTCTGGAGCGTGCCCTGGCTACGCTCTTCCTCGACCTCCACACGCGTCGGCATGGCTACGTCGAATACGCGGTGCCCTATCTCGTCACTCGCAAGACCATGACCGGTACCGGCCAGCTCCCGAAGTTCGAGGAGGACCTGTTCAAGACCGGTGTCGCCGATCGCGAACTGTTCCTCATCCCGACGGCCGAGGTTCCGCTGACCAACCTCTACGCCGATGAGATCATCCCCCCGGCAGAGCTGCCGCTCGCATTCACCGCGCACACCCCGTGCTTCCGGTCGGAGGCGGGCTCGTATGGCCGCGATACCCGTGGACTGATCCGCCAGCACCAGTTCGCCAAGGTCGAGATCGTTCGCATCGTCGACCCGGCGGACGCCGACGTCGAGCTGGAGAAGATGATCGGCCATGCCGAGGCGTGCCTGAAGGAACTCGGCCTCGCCTACCGCGTCATCAAGCTGGCCGCCGGCGACACGGGCTTTTCTGCCCAGCTCACCTACGACATCGAGGTCTGGATCCCGAGCCAGAACACGTACCGCGAGATCTCCTCGGTCTCGAACTTCGGCACCTTCCAGGCCCGCCGGGCGAACATCCGGACCCGCGGTGAGGACGGCAAGCCCAAGCTCGTCGCTACCCTCAACGGCTCCGGCCTGCCTATCGGCCGCACCCTGGCCGCTCTCCTTGAGCAGTGCCAGCAGCAGGACGGCTCCATCCTCCTGCCTGAATCCCTCGTCCCATACCTCGGCTTCCGCCGGATCTCGGCGGACGGAACACCGGAGGCATAGTGCTCGTCGGCGTCTGCGACTTTCCTGGTAGCTACGCTTTTCCCCCTGCCGGATACGGCGGGATCGAACGATGGCTGTGGGCGGTCGCAGTAGGCGCCCGTGCCGCAGGCGCCGACGTACACCTCCTTGGTCCGGGCTGGCTCCCGGACCTCGATTCCGAATGGGTCCGTAAGCCGGTCCGTCTCGAAGACGTCACCGCCGGATCCCTGGCCGAGCGCGACCTCCGAGACACCGGCTACGACCTCCTCGTGGTCGGCCACGAATACCCCTCGCTGGCTACGTGGACTCGCACCTGGGACGAGCTGGACTGCGACGTGGCCACGTTCCAGCACTCTCCCGTCTTCCAGCACACCGCCACGGCGTTCGACGGCAAGCGGTCACGGCTGTACTGCTACTCGTCCGAGATGATCGAGCGGTACGCCGGCCACCAACCGATCCCTGAACTCGCCGTTCACTTGGGGCTCCATGAGGACGAACCGCCAGCCGTTCGGGGTCGGGACCTCGTGTGGCTTGGACGAATAGATGAGGAGAAGGCTCCGCACCTCGCCGTGAGGGCGGCGGAGATTCTCGGCCGCCGCATCCGCATCGTTGGACCGGTCTTCGACGAGGAATACGTACGTCGGCACAAGCTCTTCGCTGCGGATCACGTCGAGTGGGTGGGTGAACTCGGCGGCCCCGCCAAGTCCGCCGCCATCCGCGACGCGTCGGTGTTCGTCTATACGTACGCGCGGAACTACGTGGAGGCGGGGGCGGCAGTGTTCGGCGAGGCCCTGCGAGCTGGCACGCCCATCGCCGCACTGACTTGGCGCGAAGGAACTTGTGCCGAGGCAGCCTTGTGTGGAGAGACCGGTGTGATAGCGGTCGTCAGTCCCGAAGAGGACGACGAGACAGCAGCATGGCGACTGGCCGAGGCTCTCGAGCAGACTGAGCCGTGCGATCACCGTCGGGTGCAGGCGATCGGACTACAGCGATTCGATCCCGCGCGGCACTTCGAGGCCATGGCTGCTCGGCCATGCTGAGCAGGGAACTTGGCCCACGGATTCCAGGCCTCCTTCGCCAAGCGTTAGGCTCTCATTGGGAGTTCCACCAGGATGGGGACACACTGGAGGTCAAGCATCCCCATCGTGACTCCCCGTACCGCCCGCCTCGCGGTCCACTGTCCTGGGAGCAACTACTAGGCACTCTCGAATACGCCTTCGCCACTCAAGGCTTTCTCCGGGACGCATGCCTCCCCCTCCGATGGGGACGCGAGACCGAACTGACCATCTCTGCCGTCCAAGCACTTGACCCGCTCCTCAAGGAGGGTCGTCCTTCAACCTATAGACGCGGCTTCATTCCTCAACCGGTGGTTCGATTCACGGGGCAACGCTCTGCGTCCGGAGAGCTGTGCGACGGATTTCTCACGTCATTCGTCAACGTCTCGTGCGTCCAGCCCATAGAAAGCATTGACGAGTATGGACAAGTCCTTGACGCCTGGCTGTCTGTGCTCTCTCAACTTGGCTTCCACGCCCGCCACATAAGCGTATACGGTCGCCTAGAGGTGTGGAGGCGAAGCCAAGTCGAGGGAATAACCCTGCGGTTCCGGCACTTGGACCTGACCTTGGGTGACATCGTCCTCCTCTGGAATGCCAAGGACCCTCGGTGCATGGCCGTAGATCTAGGAACAGGGCTTGAGCGGTTGGCCTGGGCCCGAACTCGTCGAAGGTGGAATGAGCTTGTCTTTGGACCCCTCGTTGCGGCAGCACCTCCCTCAACCCTCGACGCTCTGCGTACGGCGACACTCCTCCTTGGGAACGGCATCATGCCCGCCCCGAGGGGCGCAGGAGGGATAACCCGCCGCGTCCTGGCGACGCTCAAACCAGAGGCGGTTCGCCTGGGAGTGAGCGTCGCAGTTCGATCATCCCACCGGTACTGGACGACCATTGCAGGGCTTACCGTGCCGTGGCCCGCAGTTGCCGCTCGCATCGAGCACGAGGTCGCGAGTCGCCACGACACAGGAAGTAGTCCTTTCGGACTGTGACCAGATGGTCCGCCCACGATGTCCGACAGCGGCGTTAGCGTCGGCTGAATGGATCACGACAGCGACGGAAACCTGCACAGCGTGTGCATAACCGCTCGCGGCGCGAAGGCCGCGATCGAGATCGACGGACAACGGGTGGACCCTGGTGCCCTGAGCGGCTACACCGTCACCCACCGAGAGGGGGAACAACCGCAGGTTGTCCTGTACTCGGGGGACTATGCCGAGTCGACCTTCGAGGGTCTTGCCCGAGTCTCCGTGGCGGACCTGCCTGACCCGGGCCCGGCTGCCGCGGTGTTCCTGTCGGCGATCGATGCCGAGGAGCTGGAGCGGTCCGCTCTGGCCCGGCCCGACCTGGGCACCGGCCCGCACTCCCTGACTCAGGCGATGCTCACCCAGCTCGTGGAGTGGGCGCGTGGCCTTTGACGTGGAGGGTGCGCGTCGAGTTGTCGGCCGCATCCTGGACGACAAGCTCGAAGTGTGGCGGGACGGCGCCGGCCGCGCGGACGATGTGCTGGACGAAGCCACCGGCCAGCTCGTGTCCCCGACGCCGGACGAGTCCTTGGTCTGGGACGGGCTCGGCGCCGTGATGCCGCTGGGCCGTCCCGCGATCACCCGGCCGTTGAGCGGTGCCGTCGCCGTCGAGCCGCCCACGACGGACTATCAGGTCGTGCTCCCCGTTGACGCTCCGGAGCTCCGGCCGGACGACGTGGTGCGCGTGGCCGGATCGGTGAGGCAGGGCGGGCCGCGTGATCCTCAGCTGATCGGCCGCCGCTTCCGCGTGTCGGACGAGACCGTGGGCACCTACAGCGTGGTGCGCATCGTCAGGGTGCAGGTGATCGACTGATGGCACCGGCGAATCCGCACCCCAACGCCCACCCGGACGCGACCGCGTTCCGCGATCCGATCGCGCTGGCTGCCGCCCTGGCCGGGATGGGTCCGGCCACCCGTGCCCGCACGCGGACGATCACGCGGCACCACGCCATGCTGCTGCGGGTCCGCATCCAGCGGAATGCGAGCGGCAGGCCCGGCCCGAACGTGATCACCGGGCAGTACCGAGCCTCCTGGGACGTGCGGGTGCGCACCGGCGGCGGCGAGGTCACCGCCGAGGTGTTCTCCGACGCCCCACAGGCGCGACGGCTGGAGTACGGCTTCGTCGGCGTGGACAGCCTCGGACGGCACTACCGGCAGCCGCCGTTCCCGCACGTCGAGCCCGCG
Organism: Streptomyces sp. NPDC047706; assembly: GCF_043204795.1. Taxonomy (NCBI): domain Bacteria; kingdom Bacillati; phylum Actinomycetota; class Actinomycetes; order Kitasatosporales; family Streptomycetaceae; genus Streptomyces; species Streptomyces sp. NPDC047706. Next base: position 32,088 of record NZ_JBIDCW010000003.1, read on the forward strand.
TTCCGGCAGACCGAACCGGCCTTCATCCAGGCCCTGGCGGACGGGGTGCTGCCGTGACCGCTCGCCTTCCGGTGACCCGCGCACTCGCCGTCCTCCTGGAGCACGCCACGGGCCGACCGTGCGGGATCGGTGAACTCCCGCGTGTTCAGGGGCAGTCCGGCTGGGAACCTGCGCCTGTTCCGTACACGATCCTCGACTCGCTGCCTGCCGAGTTCGCAGGCCCGCCCCTGTGGGACTGGCACGCGGATGCCGCCTGGGCCTACCAGGTCACCTCGGTCGGGGAACGGGTCGATCAGGTCGAGTGGCTGGCCGACCGCGTACGCGCTGGCCTCGTCGGCCGGAGAGACGGCCACTGGGTCCACGACCTGCACGTTCCCGAAGCCCGCGTCATCGACCGGGAGTTGACCTACGACGCCGGAGGAGAGCCCTCGGTGTCGGCGGCAGGCGCTATCGTGTCCTACGTGCAGCGGGTCACGATCACCGTGACCCCGGCATGAAGGAACGTCTCTTCTGATCCTCACCGCGGAGGCCCGCGCGGACGCTAGGCCCCAGGCCAGGCGAACCCCCTTTGAACCTCAAGGGGCAGGGCCTCGGCACGGGACGCTGCCCCAGAAGTGGGAGCGGACCTGTGTCCACGAGCACGAAGAAGACCCAGACCCGATTTCTGCGGCGCGGCATCTCCAAGATCCTCTGGTCGCCGGACCTCAACGACCCGAAGTACCCCAGCCGCCGAGAGATCACCAACGCCTTCGGCCTGACCGACGCCGTCTCGGACATCGAGGGCTGGGCGTTGGAGAACGACCCCATCGAGACCCCCGACATGGGCTCGACCTTCAACTCCTCGATCCCGGGCAACGACAAGGCCGAGAACTCCAGCCTGACCTTCTACGAGGACCGGTTCTCCGACGCGATCGAGCAGCAGCTCCCCAAGGGCGCGAAGGGCTACGTCATCCTTCTGCGCAAGGGCGACCTGCCCGGCTCCCGCTCGGTGGACGTCTTCCCGGTCCAGGTCGCCACCCGCGCCGCGACGTACTCGACCGGCAACGAAGCGGCCAAGTTCAAGGTGGACTTCACGATCACCGACGAGCCGTCCCTCGACCGCCCGGTGCCGCAGAAGCAGCACCGCCCGCTGCCGGACAAGGACTGCGAGACCGACCACGAGCACGGTCACCACGACCACGACGGTGACCACGTCGACGTGACCGTGGTCAGCACCACCAAGACCAAGACCAAGACCGAGGCGACGGTCCGCGAGCACGACGCTGACGAGGGCTGATCGTGTCGCGCCCCGCACAGGCCAAGCGCCCGTCCCCCTCCGCCACATCGGGGGAGGGGGCGTGGTCGGCCAAGATGGAACGGCTCCGCCGCCGGGCCCGCCCACAGAACCGGCTCCGCATCTGCGACGACACCGAGCTGCGCCAGCGGTACGAGGAGGCTGAGCAGGCCGCCCGCCGTGCCCGGTTCGTCGCCGAGGCCAACCCGGGTGACGAGCTGGCCACGCGCCAGGCCACCGACGCAGACGCGGCGCGGGACCAGGCTCTCCAGGCACTCGACGCCGCCTCGGAGTTCCTGACCTTCCGCGCACTGCCACGCCCGGTGCTGGAGGAGCTGATCAGCGAGCACCCGCCCACCGAACAGCAGGCGGAGGAGGGGGCGATCTTCAACGCCGACACCTTCCCCGCCGCGCTGGTGGCGGCGGCCTCCGTGGACGGCATGAGCCGCGAGGAGGCCGAGGAGCTGCTGAACGACTGGTCGGCGCCGGATGCCAATGCGCTGTGGGACGCCGCCTGGCAGATCCAGCAGGAGAGCCGGGTCGAGCTGGGAAAAGGCTGAGCCGTGACGCCGGCCTGCGCGCCGAACTGGAGCTGTGCGCCCGCTACGGGATCCCGCACTCGCAGTTCCTCGGCGGTGACGGCCGCTGGACCGACCTCGACCGGGCAAAGGCGTTGGCCTGGGCGGAGTGGCAGCGGTCGGTCTGCCCGGAGTGCCACACCCGGCTGGAGGAGTGGGACCGCGAACGCGGCGGCGACCCCCACGCCTACGTCACCGACACCCTGCGCTGCCCCGGCTGCGAGCTGATCGAGCAGGAACGCGATCACGTCCCCCAGGACCGGTCCGGCTACGGCGTGAAGATCCAGCTCCTCCCGCGCGACCAGTACGAGCCGCGCCCCTGATCCACCCCCGCACCATGTAAGGAGGCCGCCGCGGTGGCCGGGTTCACCCTCACGGTCGCGATGCGCGCCGAGGTCCGCGACCTGATCGCGGGAACCCGTGCTGCCTCCGCACAGATGCGGACGTTGGGGGACCGGACCGACGCGGCGAACCGGTCCCTGGCCCGGCTGGACGCCAACGGGGCGCGGCTCGCTGCTCAGTTCGCCGCGCTGAATCGTTCCTCCCGCGCGGCCGTCGGCGAGCTGAACCGGGTCGCCGCCCGCGCCGGGGCGGCTCGTGCGGCGCTGCGCGCGGCCGGGGACGACGGGGCCCGCTCCATGTCCCGCCTCCAGCGCGCCATGGCGGGCGCGGGCAGAGGGGGCATCTCCATGACCAACATGCTCGCGGGCGGCAGCCTGCTGCTCGGCGCGGGCGAGATGGTCGAGGAGGGCAACCGCTACCAGCGGCAGATGAACCTCTTCCGCGCGGTGACCAGCGCCACGGCCGCGCAGATGAAGCGCGCCGCTGTCGTCGCGCAGGAACTCGGCAACGACCTGAGCCTGCCGGGCTCGACCGCGGCGGACGCGGCCGAGGGCATGGTCGAGCTGAGCAAGGCCGGTTTCCGCGCCGATCAGTCGATCGACGCCGTACGCGCCTCGCTCCAGCTCGCGGCGGCGGCCGACGTCAACGCCGCCACGTCGGCCCGGTATTTGGGCGACATCATGGACCAGTACGGCCTCGGTGCTGATCAGGCGGCCAAGGCGTCGGACACCCTGGCCGCCACGGCGAACTCGGCGTCCGGCTCGATCACCGACATCTACTACTCGATGCGGTACGCCGGACCCGTCGCCAATGCCCTCGGCGTCTCCCTGGAGGACACCGCGGCCGCGGTCGGCATGCTCGGCAAGGCCGGCATCTTGGGGCAGACGGCGGGCACGAGCCTTCGCGGGATCTTCGCGAACCTCGCCGCGCCCACCCCGAAGATGCGCACCGCGCTCAAGGAGCTGGGCATCGACGCCTGGGACGCCCAGGGGCAGTTCCGCGGGCTGCGCGTCGTGATCGACGGTCTGGCGAAGGCCGAACACGACCTGTCTCAGAAGGACTTCGCGTCTGGCGTCACCAGGGCGTTCGGGAAACCGGCGCTCAGCGGTGCGGTGGCGTTGGCGCACCAGGGAACCGAGTCCTTCGACGACCTGTCGATGGCCGTACGGCAGACCGGCGCCGCCGCCTCCATCACCGCCTCACGCGGGCAGGGCCTGGCCGGCGCGATGGTGCAGCTGCGCACCCAGGCCCGTCAGACCGGGCTCGCGCTGTACGAGGGTATGGCCCCCGGACTGGAGTGGGTCACGCGGCTGCTGACCCGCGGACTGTCCGGTGCGACCCCGTACCTGACCACCGCGCTGGAGTACGGCCGCAACCTCGCCATCCTGTACGGCCCGGACCTGAAGGCCAAGACCCAGGAAGGGCTTGGCGGCCTGGTCGATGAGGCGAAACGGTTCGTCGGTCCGCTCAAGGAGCTGGGCGAGGACGCTCTGGCCACCGGCCTGAACCTGCTGATCAACGCCGCCCAGACCCTGGGGGAGGTCCTGGACAACGCGGCCGACGGCGCGGAGCCCATCGTGTCCGCCGTGGCCGACCTCGGGGAGCAGGGCGGTGCGGCGGCCGGCACGCTCGACATCATCGCCACCGTCGCCAACGCGGCGATGGACGCGGTCTCGGGACTGTCCCTGGTCCTCGTGCCGGTCGGGCACATCGTGGGCGGTCTCGTCAGCGCGTTCGGCGCTCTGCCCGGCCCGATCCAGTCGGCTGCCCTGGCCATGCTGCTGTTCCGCCGTGTCCAGCCGTCCCTGACCAGCGTCGCCAACACGGTCACCGGCCCGATCCGCAGCGGGTTCCAGGGCTTCGCCCAGCAGATGCGGGTCCAGCAGGCGCTCGCGGCCTCCGCCGGAGTGTCGCTGTCGCGGTACGGCGCGGCCTGGGCCACGGTACAGGCGCGCGTCGGTTTCCTCGGCAGCATGACGTCCGCGTTCCGCAGCGCGAACGGCGCCGGGGTGACGTTCATGGGCACGCTGAACGGCATCGGCCGTGCGGCCGGTTCCGGGCTGCGCTCCGCTCTGGGCGGTGTCAGCAACGCGCTCGGCGGTCCGTTCGGGATCGCCATGGCCGGTGTGTCCGTCGGCCTGGGCCTGCTCGCCGCTCGCCAGCAGAAGGCCGCGCAGGCCGCGGCCGAACACCAGCAGCGCATCTCCTCGCTGACCTCGGCCCTGCGCGAGTCCGGCGGTCAGATCGACAGCAACGTGCGCCAGCAGGCCGCCCAGATCCTGCTGGACACCAAGACCAGCCAGGGGCAGCTGAGCAAGGTCATGGAGGACGCCGGCGTGCCGCTCGCCTCCCTGACGGACGCCTACCTCGGGCAGGGCACCTCGCTGGAGGCGCTGCAGAAGCAGCTCCAGGCGACCGCCGACAAGCACAAGGTGTGGGAGGACGTGGCGGGCGGAAAGGCGAGCAAGCAGGTCTACTCGGATGTCGGCCAGCAGTACAAGGACGCCGCCGATGCCCTCGGCAGCGTCAAGGGCGAGATGGCCGAGTCGGTCAGGAACGCCAAGGAACTGGCCAAGGCGGCGAAGGGCACCGGGGACGGCACCTCCGCCTACGACCGGCTCAAGGCCGCCGTCGGCGGGCTGGCGGACGAGACGGCCGATGCCGACACCCGCACCCGCTCCCTCAAGAGCGCCCTCGATCTGCTGTCGGGCGGCCAGATCTCTCTTCAGGCTGCGAAGGCGAAGGTCAACTCCGCCGTCCTCGACCTTCAGGAGGGCAGCAAGGGCGTCAACCGGGAGCAGGGCTACGGCGGCAGGCAGCTGGTCAACCAGGACAAGACCCTCAACACCACGACCCGAAACGGGCAGCAGCTCTACACCCAGCTCACCGCCCTGTCCGACGCGGCGGCCGATGCATCGGTGGCGACGTACGACCTGGCCGTGCGCAACGGGGAGTCCCTGCCCGCGGCACTGGCGAAGGCCCGCGGGGAGATGAGCCGGGCGCGAGCCGAGGCGATCAAGGCGGCCCGCAGCTACGGGCTGACCAAGGCCCAGGCCGAGGGCGTCGCCGACAGCCTCGGCCTGCTGCCGTCGAAGGTGTCGCTGCTGCTCCAGACCAAGGGCATGGACAGCACGCTCGCGAACCTGATCGCGGTGCAGGCCGAGTTCCACCGGCTGCCGAAGCAGAAGACGATCAAGGTCGACTCGCTGAGCGACGGCGCGCAGAAGAAGCTGCGCAGCCTCGGCTTCACGGTCAAGACGGTGCCGGGCACGCGGCAGATCAAGATCACCGCTCCGACGGCGGGCGCCCGCAAGAACCTGGACGTGCTGATCGACAAGCTCGGGCAGACCCCGAACGCGAAGAACGTGAAGGTGTCGGCGCCGACCGCCGCGGCGATCAAGAGCCTTGAGGCGGTGCAGGCGAAGATCCGGGCGACGCCGGGCGCGAAGAGCGTTCGGGTCAGCGCGCCGACGGCCGAGGCCCGAAAGCAGCTGGAGTCGCTGGGCTTCCGCATCGAGAAGATCCCCGGTTCCAAGGACGTGAAGGTCACGGTTCCCACCGGGGGCGCGAAGAAGGCGGCCGACACGATCCAGGGCCGTATCAACGCGCTGCGCGGCAAGGAGGTGACCGTCACCACGCGCCACGTATCGATCTTCAGTCAGCTCCAGGAGTCGAACGCCTCCATCGCCGACGCCATCCAGAAGCAGGCTGAAACCCAGGAGCGGCTGGCCAAGAAGCAGGCCGACGGCGGTGTCGTCGACTACTTCGCCGACGGCGGGATCACCGGTCCCCGTCGGCGCGAGCATCACGTCGCGCAGATCGCCCCGGCAGGGAGCTGGCGCATCTGGGGGGAGCCCGAGACCGGCGGGGAGGCATACGTGCCTATGGCCGCCTCGAAGCGCGACCGGAGCAAGGCGATCGTGGAGACCGTGGTCGACCGGTTCGGTGGACAGGTCGAGTGGTACGCCAACGGCGGCGTACGAGGCCGGAGCAGCCGCGACTACAACCCGATGCTCGCCAGCAGCTTCAAGCAGGCCCGCAGCGTCGCGGCCATGGCGGGCGTTGTGCGCTCCTTCGATCTCCGCACCGGCAGCGACCGCGCCCGCACCCGTGTGGTGGACGCCCGTGCCGGCGGCCGGGTCCAAGTCGTCGTCGTGCGTGAACAGCAGCCGCTGATCGGCTCCATGCCGGTCACTGTCACCGACAGCTCCGCAACCCCCGAGCAGATCGGCAACGAGATGATGCGCACCCTGCGCAACGCGCAGCGGGGCGGGAGAGTGTGATGACCACAGCACCGAACAAGCACAGCCGCCCCGAACTGGCCCCGTGGCAGTACGAGATCGGCGGCGTCGTCCTCGGCACCGGCAGCTACGTCCCCATCGGCGACATCGAAGGGCTCGGATCACCCGGCACACGGCCGCAGGACGCCGACAACTCCAACAGCGACGGCACCGCGCCCGGCCGGGACTTCTACGGCCCGCGCCCCCTTCGCTTCGAGGCGGGCATCAAGACGCCCGGAGACCCCGTGAAGGCCGCCGAAATCCTCGCCCGCCTGGAGCGGGCCCTGGACACCCCCGACGCCCGTACCAATCCGGACGGCCGTCACATCCTGCGGGGGCGGTGGCCCGGACACACAACACGCCGCATGTACGGGCGACTTCGGCGTATGGAGGCCACCAGCACGGCCAACGCTGTGCACGGCTGGATACCCCTGGACATCGAATTCGTCGGCCTGGACAACCCCCGCTGGTACGACGACGCGCTGTCGAAGCTGACACTCAGCTTGGACCAGGCCGCCCGACCCCGGAACGGGGACCACACCGTGGACGAGGTGATGGGCCGCCCTGCCGCGTGCCGCCGCCCGGCCGACCCGAACCACCACCCGGCCGACGACCGCCCCGGCTGGATCACCAACCATGGCGACGTGCCGACCTACCCGAGCCTGCGCGTGCACGGCCCCGTCACCGACCCACGGATCTGGAACACCGTCACCCGCCGCGTCCTCGAACTCGACCTGTCGCTGCTCGACGGCGAATGGGTGGAGATCGAGACCCGGCCCGGCACCTGCTGGGCCCTGCGCAACGGCACCGTCAACGTCGCCAACGACCTCAGCCCCGCATCCCGTCTCGACCTGTTCACCCTCCCGCCCGGACGGTCCGAGATCGCCTGGAGCGCGACCGACCCGTCCGGCACCGCGCGCCTCGAGGTGGCGTGGCGGTCGGCGTACACCACCCTGTGAACGGAGAGCACTCGTGACGCTGCAACCCCCCATGATGGTGCGCGGGGCCGACCACTCCGCCCGCGCGATGCGCCTGATGATCCGCGATCTCGCCCGCGGCCGGCAGGGCGTCGCGGAGAGCGAGGACCTGAAGGTCCGCCCACTGGAGACCCCCGGCCCCGGCGTCCGCGTCGGTGACGGCTCCGCCCTCATCCACGGCGCCCGCCCGTGGCAGGGGGCCTACACCCAGAGCAACATCGGCGACGCGCGGGTCGACGTCGAGCCGACCGGCCCCTTTGCCCGCACCGACCTGATCGTCCTGCGGATCGAGGACCCCGAGTGGGAGGGCGAACGCGACCCCCGCACACAGGAGATCGGCTACTTCCACGTCGTCAAAGGCGTGGCCCGCGACGCCACCACCGTGCCCGAGGGCATGACCGGGATCGCCCTGGCCCGCATCACCCTGCCGCGCAACACCGCGGCGATCACCGCCGACATGATCACCGACCTGCGGCAGCTCGCGAACCCGCGCACCGAGCGCACCCTGCGCACCGTGCACCCGACCACGACGGAGGAGGTGCCCGGCAAGCACGGCAAGTGGGCGGCCTGGCCCAAGGAAGCCGCCTGGGATCTCGACGTCCCGGCCTGGGCGACGACGGCCACCATCGTCGTCACCCTCTCCGGCCTGCGCGCCGAGGCGGGCTCCGTGTACGCCGAGCTGCGCACCCGGCTCGGAGAGCGCGCCGCGAAGCCGACCGTCGTGGACGACGACGGCACCACCACCCGCCGCTCCTCCGTGACCCTGGCCGACACGCTCGCCGTACCGCCCGCCTACCGGGGCACCCGCCAGCACCTGGCCGTCGAGATCAACCAGAACGACAAGTACGGCGATGGCGACTTGACCGTGGCCAAGGGCACGACCGTCACGCTCGACGTCGCGTTCACGGAAGGGCCTGCGTGACGATGGCCGACTACCGCTACATCGTGGCCCGGGCCTCGACCGGTGACGTTTTCCACTGGAACCTGCCACTGAGCGAGGTCGAGTACGGCCCGGAGATATCCGGGCCCGGCTCGCTGAAAGCGACCCTGCCGACGGCGTTCCGCCGCTCCCTCGGCGACGCGCTCGACGCCGGCGACACGGTGCTCCTCGTCGAGCGCAACGCCCGCCTCGACTGGGGCGGGCTGCTCTGGCGCGCCGAACCAGAGGGCAGCACCCTGCCCGTCGAAGCCTCCGGGTTCACCAGCTACCTCCACCGCCGCTTCGACCTGCACGGCAACCTCGACGGCCGCGGCCCATATATCGAAGCCGACCCGTGCGACGTGATCCGCGACGTGTGGGCCTACGCCCAGGCACAGCCGGACGGCGACCTCGGCGTGGTCGTGGACGACACGAAGTCCAAGGCGAAGACCGGCACCGCGAAGGACCCGTACACCACCTCCAAGACCGACCCGCGCAACCTCGGCGAGATCGTGGACGAGATGGCCGAGATCGATGACGGCCTGGAGTGGTCGGAGACCGTGGCCTGGCGCGGGCGCCGCGCTGAGCGCCGCATCATCCTCGGTGCGCCGCGCCTTGGCCGACGTCGCGAGGACCTGACGTTCACCACCGGCGCCAACGTGGTCGGTACCCCGCACGTCATCAAGGACGCCGACTCCTACGCCCAGTGGGTCATCGGGCTCGGCGCGGGCGAGGGCAAGAAGCGCAAGGTCGTCGTGGACGGCGTACGCAACGGCCGTCTACGTCTGGAACATCGGCTGGAGACGAGCGAGAAGGACGAAGCGAAGCTGAGGCAGCGGGCCCGCCGTGAACGGCTGGCCCGCCAGGTCCTGCCCTCGCTGACCGAGCTGGAGATCGTCGACCACCCGGCGGCCCCGATCCACGCGCTGCGCATCGGCGACGACGTACGGATCCGCCTGTTCGAGCCGCACACCGAGTTCGACGCCTGGTGTCGGATCGTCGGCTGGACGGTACGGCCCGGCGAGGGCGAGACGGCTGAGCGCGTGACGCTGAAGCTGGAGCGCACCAACAAGCCCGAGGACGAGACGGGCGAAGGAGAGGAGCAGTAGGTGCCGGACACGATCGCCGACCTCGGCCGCCGACTGGCCAAGCTGGAGAAGCGGGTCGTCACCCTGGAACGCGCCCGCCGCGCGCCGTACCCGGAGTGGCGCGACCTGCCGCTGACCGGCGACACCACCGTTCCGGACGAGGAGCAGCCGCCGCATTTCCGGGCCAACCCCTGGGACACGACCGAGTTCTGCGGCCGTATCGGTCTGGCGGCCGGCCGGGCTGTCGACGAGGAGCTGGTCGCGCTGCTGCCCGAGGGGTACTGGCCGGAAGCGCCGCGCACGGTCGATGTCGCCTCCGACGCGGCACGCCGCAGTCTCCGGCTCGACATCGATCCCAAGGGCCTGGTGCGGCTGCGCGTCCAGGGCGGCGGCACCGTTCGCGCGTCCTGGATCAGCCTGGACAGTGCGTCGTTCCGGACCGACCGCGCGGACACCTGACCGGCTGCGCGCGTCGGCGACCAGCCCGTGCGCCGCCGGTAGCATGAGGCTCTGGGTGACCCTCCACCCGCTTCGACTCCCGAGGGACCGGACCGCCGCGGCGGCCACGGCCGACTGCCATCCGGCGCAGGGGAGAAGGACGAAGCGCGTGGCTACACCGCTGAGTGCGGACAGGTTCCTGTCCGTGCTGAAGGGCGCCGGGCTCGGCGTGGTCGAGCACGGCAAATGGCGCACCCACAACCGGAACACCCACGGAAACTGGGGCCCCGCGAACGGGGTCATGATCCACCACACCGGGCCGTACACGTCCGAGAAGGACATGGTGGAGCTGTGCCGAACGGGCTACCAAGATCTTCCTGGACCGCTCTGCCACGGGGTGATCGACCGGTCCGGGACGATCCACCTGGTCGGCTACGGGCGTTCCAATCACGCCGGCATGGGTGACACAGACGTCCTGCTCGCGGTCATCGCGGAGAAGACGAGCCTCCCGCGCAACAACGAAGCGGATACCGACGGCAACCGGCATTTCTACGGCTTCGAGTGCATCAACACCGGGAGCCAGCCGTGGCCGGCGGCCCAGCTCGACGCGATGGCGCGTGCGGCGGCGGCCATCTGCCGTGCGCACGGATGGAACGAGCACTCCGTCATCGGCCACAAGGAGTGGCGGCCAGGGAAGCCGGACCCGGGCGGCATCGACATGGACGACTTCCGCGCCCGGGTCGCCCGGCACCTCAAGGACGGCGGCAAGCCGAAGCCCCGCCCCGAGCCGAAGCCCAAGCCGGACCCGAAGCCGGACCCGAAGCCGAGGCCGGACCCGAAGCCCAAGCCCAAGCCGACACCGAAGTACGCGGCGTACCCGGGCAAGCAGTTCTTCCGCGAGGGGCGCTCCTCCCCGGTGATCGCTGCGATGGCGAAGCGACTGATCGCCGAGGGCTGCGACTCCTACGACACGCCGCCCGGCCCGGTGTGGAACGACGCGCACCGCCGCTCCTACGCGGCCTACCAGATCAAGCGCGGTCACCACGGTGCCGACGCCGATGGCATTCCCGGCCCGCAGACCTGGGCGGACCTCCGTGTCCCGCATCAGGCCGGGGCCGCCGACCCGAACCCCACCACCCCGAACCAGGAGCACGACCCGATGCCGCAGGCCCTTGCCGATGTTGCCGAGCGCACGATCGCTACCTACCTCCAGTCGCTGCTGGGCCTGATGGCGGCCTCCAGCACGACGGACATGGTGTCCCTGTCGGCGTGGCAGGCCGCCGCGGTCTCCGCGATACCGGCCGCGCTCAGCGCGCTGAAGTCCACTGTCGGCACGGTCCTGGGCAGGCCCGGAACGGCTTCGTGGCTCCCGCTCAAGCGCGACCCGGCCACGCCGAAGCACTGACCGCCGGGGCCGTGAGAGTAGAGGAGGAAGGCCGTGCCCGAAGGACAGGTCGCGCTCGCTCTGGCGGAGCTGCGTCAGGCGCTGGAGGTCGGATTCGCGCGCATCGACGGACAGTTGGCGCTGCTCGTCCAGCGCAGCGATCAAACGGACAAGGCCCTGGAGGACCTGGAGGAACGGGTGAGCGCACTGGAGAAGACCAGGTGGCCGCTGCCGACCGTTGCCGTACTGGCCAGCATCACCGCGGTGGTGCTCACCGTCTTCAGCCTGGCCCGCGGCTGAGATGAACGCCCCTGCCGTCAAGCGGTGTTGTCCGACAGCGCGCATAGCGTGAGGGCGCACTTGTTCCTGCGGCCTGGGGGTCATGATGGATACGACAAGCCTGCTCGTCACCGACCTGGAGGTGGACACCGCGCTCGCGAACCCGGCGGTCCCGGCCGCCATCCGCGCGGTGTGGCAGCTGCTTTGGGAGTCGGAGGTCCGGCTGGACGAGGTCCTGGCGTTCGACGTGTCGGACGTGGAGCTGGGTGACCGCCTGGTCGTCATCCGGCACGCGAAGGAGGCCGGCGTCTACGAGGCCGGGATCACCGTGTCGGCGGCCAACGCGCTGCGCGATCTGATCGGGGCACGCGCGGACGGACCGCTGTTCACGCTGGGAGGACGGCGGCTGACCAAGGCCGAGGTGGCGACCGCGTTCCGTGAGGTGACTGGTGGGCGCACCATTCACGCCCTGCGGTTCACGCGGCAGAGGAAGGAGCGGGGCTCGACCCGGCTCAGCTCCACCACCGGCCAGCCCGAGGGCAAGACCGCGTAGGCCGCGCGCGGCAACGCACACGGCCCCCGCCGAAGCGGGGGCCGATCGGTCCTCTTGGAGAAAGACCGCCGCCACCATAGCAGCGGCCGGCGCCGACGCCGGCGTGCGCGTACGGCTACGCTGCCCACTGCACCAGGGCAGAGACCGGAGGACGGGGATGAGTCGGGGCAAGCCGTACCTGGTCGGGCACCAGGAGTTCGCCGCGCTGTACCGCGTCGATGCGAAGCAGGTCGCGCAGTGGCTGGCGCCAAGCCGCCGCGTGCTGGATCCGGAGACAGCGATCATCGTCAGCGGCGTGCGGTACTGGCCGCTCGGCTTCGCCGCCGGGTGGGGAGCGACGACAGCGCGGTTCCGCCAGGTCGATCTCGACGTCAAGGCGCAGATCATCGCGGAACAGGGTGAGGGCTGGGAGCCGCACCTGGGGGACGAGCTGCCGCCGATCGTCGGCCAGCAGGAGATCATCGAGCTGTTCCACCTGCCCGCACAGGGCAACTTGGCGACGACCATCGCCACAGGACGGTTCCCGGAGCACGACTGGCTGCTGTCCGGGTCGAGGCTCTGGATGCTGGAGACCGTCCTCGCCGCCGTCCCGACGCTGCGCGAGAGCGCGCGGAGCCTGCCCTGGGAGGTGGATGAGGCAGTCGTCGCCGCCCTGCGCGACGGCACCTATGACGGGCCGGGCAGCCTCGTACTGACCCGAGGCCGTCACGCCCGTAAGAGCCTCTGACCTGCGCAAGCACTGTACGTAGCCCCGAAATGCGAATAAGATATAAGCAATCCCCTTTTGGGGGTCGCCCATTCGCCAAGGAGGCAACAGTGAAGTTCATCGCCACGCAGGACGGCGGGGAGGTCGCCATCATGGACGCCCGCGAAGCCCTGGTCGTGGAGGGCGCCCTTTCTCTCTACGCCCTCAAGCACCCCGACTCCAACGTCGCCATCCGCGCCCTGCGGGCGACCTCGGCGGCCAACGAGGCTCGCCTGGCCCGCATGGAGGAGGCGACCGGGCGGACCTCGGGCTGAGACCGTGAAGTCGCGCCTGTAGCCGGTGGGGTTGATCATCTGACTGCTGACCCTCAAGATAGGTGACATTCTTGAAAGAAGTCACACCAGGGGGTGGGTATGGCAGCCGTCCAGGACGAGATACCGGGCCTGGTCATCCACACCGTGAGGCAGCCGGATGACCAGCCGACGTCGATCCAGGCCCAGTTCGAGACGTTCCACCAGCTCAACCCCTGGGTGCTGCGTGCCCTGGAGGCCCTGACCGCCGACTACCTGCAGCGCGGCGCGAGCCGTGTCGGCATCGGGATGCTCTTCGAGGTCCTGCGATGGCGCTACGTCACGGCGACCGAGGGCGACGAGTTCCGCCTCAACAACAACTTCCGCAGCCGGTACGTCCGGCTGCTCATCGAGCGCCACCCCGAGTGGGTGAGCGCGTTCGAGGTCCGCGCCTTGCGGACCGACTGAACCAGTTCTCTTGGAGACGAACGACCTATGAACCAACCGACCGAGCAGCAGGGCGACGACGCTGCGTCCAGCGCGCCGCCCCTGACGACCACCGAGGTACTGCCCGAACGCAGCGTGTCCCAGAGCGCCGTTGTCCTGCGCGCCGACCAACTGGAGTTCGACGCGCGTCAGGTGGCTGCCCTGGCTCTGATCAGTCCGGGGCTGGAGCAGGCGCCGCGTGCACAGCTGGCCGTCTTCTTCCACTACTGCGTGCGCAGCGGCCTCGACCCGTTCGCGCGGCAGATCTACATGATCGGCCGTACCAACTGGAAGGCCGCCGACAACCCCGACGAGCCGGAGAAGACCTGGACCATCCAGACCGGAATCGACGGCTTTCGCACCGTCGCGCACCGGGCGGCGGCCAAGGCTGGGGAGTCCATCTCGTACGAGGACACCGTCTACTACGACTCCGAGGGCAACGCCCACGAGGTCTGGCTGTCCAAGGCGTACCCGGCCGCGGTCAAGGTCACCGTCCTGCGCGGCACCAGCCGGTTCCCCATGATCGCCCGCTGGGACGAGTTCGCCCCGACCTACTACGACCGCAAGCAGAGCGCGTACGTCGTGGCGAAGATGTGGCAGCAGATGCCCGCCCACATGCTCCGTAAGTGCGCCGAGGCCGGCGCGCTGCGCATGGCCGCGCCGCAGGACCTGTCCGGCGTGTATTCGGATGAGGAGATGGCGCGGGCCGACGCTGAAGCCGTCGTCCGCGAGACGGAAGAGGCGACCCGACGCCTGCGCGAGGCCGCCGGGCTCGAAGCGGGGGCCGACAAGGGCGGCGACGCGCAGGAGGAATCCGCCGAGGACCAGGGCGAGGCCAAGGAGCAGCCCGCGCCGAAGAAGCGGGCGCGTGCCAGGAAGAAGGCCGCCCCGAAAGCCGAGCCTGACGCTTCCTCCGAATCCGCCCAGTCCGACGAGGCCCCGGCCCCGGCGAAGCGGGCTCCGCGAAAGCAAGCCGCCGCGCCCCGCCGCGCCTCCTGACCCTGCCGACACCGGGTGCCGCCCGCTGTCGGCGGGCGGCACCCCACCCTCTTGGAGAACACCGTGACCACCATGGCCATCGCGCCCGAGCGGCCTGTCAGTCTGTGGCCCGCCGCGCACGCGGCGGACGCACGCCGTCCCCGCTCCCAACAGACCAAGCTCGGCGCCAGCGACACCGTGTGCGCACGCCGGGCCGGATACCTCCTGCACGGCCGCACCCCGACCGACGTCGGTGAGAAGCGCAAGGCGATCCTCGGCACCTGGCTGCACACCGGGATACTCGACGCCGCCCGCGAGGAGTACGGCTGGCTCACCGAGCGCCGCGTCGAGGATGACACCGTCCGGGGCCACATTGACGCCGTCCAACTCGACTCCAGCACCGCCGCCCGGCTGCCGAAGCGGCTGCGCCCCACGCTCCCGGCCGAGGAGACAACGGTCGAGGACGTGAAGACCAAGAGCACCTACCAGTGGGACAGTATCCTGCGGTACGGCGCGAGCGAGGCCGAGCTGCGGCAGGTGTACCTGTACGCCGACCTGCTCGGCACGGAAGGCTTCGCCAGCGTCCCGGGTCAGCGGCAGCTTGCCCGCCTCGGGCCGGTGCCGGTCGCTCGCATCCGTTTCCGGTTCATCAACCGCGACAACGGCGACGACTACGTTCAGGAGATCGCCTACGAGGCCGAGCGTGCCCGTCGTGCGCGCTGGTGGGTTCAGCAGGTGCGGGCCGCCGCCTCCCCGGAGGAGCTGCCGCGCACCTTCCAGGGGCCGGGCATCTCCGCGATCTGCGACCACTGCCCCTTCCGTACCGCGTGCTGGGGGCCGCTCGTCGCCGGGTGCTCCCCGCAGAGCCAGCTCATCCACGACGACGAGGAACGCGCGAAGGCGCTGGCCGAGTACGCCGAGGTCTCCGAGCAGATGAAGCCGCTGAAGGACCGGCAGAAGTTCCTGCGCGCCCAGCTCGAAGGCTCCGAGCCCGGCGTGTACGGCGACAACGTCCTGAAGTGGAGTGGCGGCAACCCGACCAAGGTCGATGACGTCGAGGCGATGGTCGCGCTGTATCGCCGCGCAGGGCTGGAGGTGCCGATGGTGCCCGACGCGGCGGCGATGAAGGCGACGCTGAAGGAGGTGGGCATCCCCCTGCCCACGCGCCTCGACCACGACCGGCGGACCGCGGTGAGCATCAACGTCACCGCGCGCAAGGAGCCCTGATCGCGCCACCGGGCGGGGCCGGAGCCGGCGTGCTCGGCCCCGCCCTGGTGCGGCGGGAACCGGACGGAACACGGAGAGGTGCCGGTGAGCATCCAACTGATGGTGGCGGCGGCCTACTTGCCGAAGGAGGTGATCAACACGACGCAGAAGCTGGTCCTCATGAAGATCGCTGACTCGGCCGACGACCAGACCAGGCTGGCCCGGCCAGGGCTGGAGCGGATGATGGCCTGGGCCGGCGTAGGGGAGAAGCAGGTCATCACGGTGGTGACGCAGCTCGTCGGCCTCGGCCTGGTCGAGCGGGTGACGATCGGCCGTGTCGGCCGCCGAGCCGAGTACCGGGTGTTCCCGCACGGCGTGCCGCCCATCCCGTCGACGGAGGAGCTGATCGAGCGGCGCCGGGCGGCGCAGCGTGCCCCGACCAACCCCCGGTTGGCCCGCAAGGGCGCGCGCCGCAGGCCCTCGTCGGCGGCCCGGACTCAGCAGGATGTCGCCGCGCGGGAGGAGGCGCGGGCCGCCGCCGAGGCCGCGTCGGAGCCAGGGTTGCCCCAGGGGAACCCTGATGACGCTCCGGGCAGGGTTGCCCTGGGGGAACCCAGTGGGTTGCCGCAGGGCAACCGGGCGGGTTCCCCTGGGGAAACCCCTTCTCTTCCTCCTTCTTCCTCTTCTCTTCCTCACCCCCCTACCCCCACGGCTGACGCCGCAGGGGAGCCGGAGGCGGGGCACGGAGAGCAGCAGCGGGCGGGCTGTCCGAAGCACGTCGAGCCGGTGGGGAACTGCCGGGGGTGCGGGACGAACCCGCGTGCCGGGAGGGAGCAGGCGCGGCGCGAAGCGGCCGACCGCGAGCACCGCGAGCAGCAGGACTGGCTACGGCAGTTCTTCGCCGAGCAGGAGCGGCGCGTTGCCCAGACGGACCCGCAAGCCCTGGAGATGGCCCGCCAGCGAGTGCGAGACCTGGCACGAATGGGGCGCGAGCAGGGCGCCAAGTCTCGCCAGAAACAGGGGCGTTCACAAGATCGGCAACATTGACGCCCCGGCGTACGCCATTAAGATATAAGCATGAGTTCGGAACTGGCCGAACTCACCGACCTCTTGGAGACCACCTTGAATGACACGCTCACCCCGGCCCCCGACGCCTACGTCGTAGTCGGCGAAGTCATCCACGGCCCGCACCTCGCTCCACGCCTGGGCGGCCACCTGTACTGCTCGGCCGAGTGCGCCGAGCACGGCGTCCGCGAGCTCGTCAGCGACCTGAGCAAGGAGGAGGGCGGCAGCGGATTCGTCCTGCCCCATGAGGGGCGCATGATCGGCTGCGTCGTCAGCCGCGGCGGCCGCATGTGGTCCGTACAGATCCTCGCCCGCAGCGAACTGCCCACCGTCTGAATCACGCTGCACCTCAGATAGGTGACATTTTTCAACGGCGGACGCACCTTCTGTGCGCCCGCCGTGCACACCCTCTTGGAGACCAGAACATGACCACCACCATCGCGGCTCTGCCCGACCACAACCGCACCACCGACCCGCTGTGGCAGAGGCTGTTCCACGGCTACGGCCACGTCGTCACCCCGCTGCGCTACGCGGGCTGGGTCACCGACATCGAGACCTCCGGCGGCGAGTTCCACGTCCGCGCCGACCTGCGGGACGGCACGGAACTGATCATCGCCTCCGAGCACAGCCTGCCCGCCGACCCCGCCGAGGTGACCGGCTGGACCGCCGTCCGCCAGGACGTGGAGAACGCCGACCGGCACACCGTCCTGTACGACTCCACCCCCAACGGACCCCAGCGCCACCACGGCAACAGCCTCATCCCCCTGCTGGCCCGCATCGACGGCCTCGACGTTCCTCGCCGCGCACCCCGGCTGATCGTCTCGGCCACGCACACCGCGCCGTACGGCGCGAACCACAACCAGACCGCCGGGATCGAGGGCGCGGCCACCGCCATCGCCCGGTTCTCGGAGTGGTCCCAGCGGCTCATTGACCACGAGGGCTACCGCCGCGTCTGGCAGCGGCCCCAGGCGGACGGCTACCCCCTGGCGCTTTTCGAGAGCGCCGGACACATCACCACCGTCCGCGTCACCCGCAGCGATGACTGACCGGTCGCGCCGCGCACCGCGCCCCATCGGGGGCGCGGACCGGTGATCTGGCTGCTGATCGTGTGCGCCCTCGGCCTGCTGGGGTTCACCGCCCTCGGCATCGAGGACAGCCGCCACCACCGCGCGTTACGCGCCTGCGACGAGTCCTGACCATGGCCGCCCGGCCCACCAGCCGGGCCGGGCGGCCCCGCCTCTTGGAGACCTAAGACCGTGCCCCGATCCGTCCACCTGCTCTGCGGAGCGGGCGGAGATGCCACCGGCCTGTTGGAAGCCGGATTCGACCCCATCCTCGGCATCAACCACTGGCAGACCGCCGTCGACACATTCGGGCTCAACCACCCGAATGCGGCGGCGCGCTGCGCCGACATCCAGAACTACCCCATGCGCTGGCTCCCGAAGGCCCTCGTGCTGTGGGCCAGCGTCATCTGCACCGAGATCAGCCCCGCCGGCGGCAAGAAGCGCCCCGACCCCGCGCAGGACGCGCTGTTCGAAGAAGAAGAGCAGTGGCGCGAACTGCCCCCGGAAGCCTTCGAGATGACCCGGGTGACCGCCTGGTGCGTGCTGCGCGCCGCCGAGGCGAAGCGGTTCCCGTGCGTCGTCGTGGAGAACGTCGTCGAGTTCATCACCGACTGGCTGCTGTTCCCCGAGTGGATCCGCGCCATGAAGAAGCTCGGCTACCGCGTCCAGATCGTCTCCGTGTCCTCCGCGCACATCGGGTCGGAGACCAATCCGTACGCCCCCCAGTGGCGCGACCGCGTGTACGTGGTCTTCACCCTGGCCGGGGTCCGCCGCCCCGACCTCGCGCCGCGCCCGCTGGCGCACTGCTTCGAGTGCGGGCGGGACGTCAAGGCGCGCCAGAGCTGGCGCGATGCGCGGGTGAAGGTCGGCAAGTACCAGCAGCAGTACGACTACCGCTGCCCGAACAGCCGCTGCGGCCACGCGCTGGTGGAGCCGTACGTCCGGCCCGCCTCCGATGTGATCATGTGGGACGACATCGGCCAGCGCATCGGAGACCGACCACGCCCGCTGGTGCCGAACACCATGCGCCGCATCGCGGCCGGACTGGCGAAGTTCCCCTACGAACCGTCCGTCGTCACCCTCACGCACGGCAAGGACGGCACCGACCGGGCCTTCGCCCCGCACACCCGGCCGCTGCCCACCCGCACGGCCAAGCTCGGTGAAGCCCTCCTGGTGCCGGTCGGCGGCTCGTGGAACGACACCGCCTCGCCCGTCGGGGAGCCGATGCGCACCCGCACCACCCGGGAGAGCGAAGCCCTGGTCACGGTGGACCCGTTCATCGTGGAGTTCCGCAACAACTGCGACGCCGCGCCGATCGACGCCCCGCTCAGCACCATCGCCACGGCCCGCCACCACGGCCTGGTGGTGCCCGATGGCGATGTCCGCACCCGGGCCCGCAACACGCTGGTGATCCCGTACCGCAAGGCCGCGCCGAAGACCGCGGCCGAGCCGCTGCACACGCTGTCGACCCGCGACTCTGCGGCCGTCGTGCGCAGCGCGCCCGCCATCGAGGACTGCCACTTCCGCATGCTCCAGCCGCGCGAGCAGCTGCGCGGCCAGCGGTTTCCCGACACCTACGAGGTTGTCGGATCCAAGGCCGCCCAGACCCAGCAGGCCGGCAACGCCGTGAGCGTCAACGTCGCCCGCTGGATCGGTGAACGCCTCAAGCCCGTCCTCGCCTGACCCCAACCCCGAAGAAGAAGGGACACCCCCCCCCATGACACCGGCAGCACACGACCAGTTGGCCATCCTCAGCAAGCAGCGAGAGGAACTGGAGGCTGAGCGCCTGCGCGTCGAGAAGGCGTACTGCCTGGCCGTGCTCGACCACATCACCGCGAAGATCCGCGCCGCCTGCCCCGAGGCGGTGTACGTGACCTTCGCGTTCTACACCTCCCGCACCCTCGACCTGCACGGCGTGCTCGGCGCGCAGCCCAGCCGGTTGGGTACGTGCCCGGAGCTGTGGGACAACCGCGACGGGGAGGACGAGCACCCGCTCGACTACATCGCGGACCAGATCGAGTCCGACGTGGAGACCGCGCTCGCGCCCTACTCCTCCCCGGCGTGGGCATCCGTCCACCGCAACACAGCCGCCGACGGCAACTCCTGGCTCCTGGAGTTGCCTCCGGCCGACCGGGCCGCCCGCGTGGCCGAGCTGGTCCGCGAGCACCACCCGGAGGCGACCGCCGTCGTCGTCGACGGGCGCGCCGCCGGGCGCATCATCGAGATCCACGAAGGCGTCGCCGACGACGGTGCCCCGGTGCGCATACCGCGCCCCCGGTGGTCGTCCGCCTGCGACACCGCCCTCACTCGGCTCCTCGGCCAGATCCTCGCCCTCCCGGCCCTGGCCGACCGGCACCTGATGCCCCTGCCAGGCGACTACACCCACCCGTACCGCGCCACGACCAGCGATCAGGTCCGCCTGATGCCGCTGCCGCCGACCGCCTAGCGAACGGGAGGAAGAGCAGATGAGCGGCAACGGGTGGGTCGCCCAGGCCCCCTGCGCCGGGGACGCCCGCTTCACGTCCGAGGAGACGGCGGCCGAAGCCCCGACACAGCCGCTGGTCCTCTCCCTCCTCGCCGCCTGCCAGAACTGCCCGTTCCGCTCGCAGTGCATCGACCTGGTCATGCCGAGCATGAGCCTGTTCGACGGCGTGTGCGGAGGTCGACTCTGGCGCAACGGGCAGGTCCTCGCGGCCTGCGAGGGCGCTCAGCCCGTCGAGCTACGCGAGCGCGGACGGCGCCCGATCACCCACGGCACCGAAGCCGGTGCCCGTGCCCACAACCGGCGCGGGGAGCGTGCCTGCTCCCTGTGTCTGGAGGCCGGACGGCTCGCCCAGCAAGCCCGCC
The DNA here is from genome assembly GCF_043204795.1 of Streptomyces sp. NPDC047706. NCBI lineage: Bacteria > Bacillati > Actinomycetota > Actinomycetes > Kitasatosporales > Streptomycetaceae > Streptomyces > Streptomyces sp. NPDC047706. Next base: position 52,841 of record NZ_JBIDCW010000003.1, read on the forward strand.
GGGCCCGCAAGCGCGCCTCCGGCCCCTGATCACCACTCCTTCAACGTCAGGCAAGATAGATGACATTTATGAAAAACCGGATGGGTTCTCGTGCTCCAGTGTGCGGCCAGGTCGCGGACCCCGGCTACGGCCTGAACCCGTGGCCCTCCGCATGGCGCGCCCATCCCTCGACTCCTGCGGCCCAGCCGAATCGAAAGGAAGCCCCCGTGAACAAGGCCCAGCTCATCCAGGCCGTGGCGAACGCGACCGGCAACCGCGCTCAGGCGACCCTCGCCGTAGAAGCCGCACTCGACGCGATGGTCCGCGCCGTCGCCGCCGGAGAAGTCGTCTCCGTCACCGGCTTCGGGAGCCTCACCCCCGAGGTGCGCCCTGCCCGTATTGCCCGCAACCCGCAGACCGGCGAGCCGATCGAGGTCGCCGAGCGCCGGGTCGTGAAGTTCCGCCCCGGAGCCCGGTTCCAGGACCTCGTCGCGGGCCGCCGGGCGATGCCCGAGTCCGGCAACTGCATCCAGAAGGCCCCCAAGGCCGCTCGCCCGTAACCGCTGCACACGAGGGGCCGTCCCAGCGTGCACCAGGACGGCCCCGCCGAAGGAGTTCGAGATGAACGACCGTTGCGTGGGCGTCGAGGTCGATGCCACCGCGAAGTGGCTGCAGGAGCGCGGCCATGGCCGAGGTCAACCGGCTCATCACCGACCATCGCGCGGCAACAGGCGAGGGTGATCGGTGACCGCCGAACTCCAAAGCGCCCCAGTGACGTTGCCGAGCGTGCAGGAGAAGGGGGAGTGGCAGCCGCGGGTCGTCGGCCTCGATCTGTCGCTGACCTCGACCGGCATCGCGGGAGCGGACTGGGCGCGCGCCTACCGGCCCGGCCGCCGCCGCAGCCACGAGCGGCTGGACTGGCTGGTCGCGGCCGTCGCGCTGAGCGTGAAGGATGGCGCGGACCTGGTGGTCGTCGAGGGCGCCGCGTACGCCCAAGGCGGGCAGGCCGGGCACCACGAGTTGGCCGGGCTGTGGTGGCTGGTCACCCAGTACCTGTGGAGGCACCGCATCCCGTACGCCGTCGTGACCCCGCACGGGCGCACGATCTACGCGACCGGCCGGGCCAATCCGGCCCAGGACTTCCCGCGCAAGGACAGGTCCCGGGTGGCGAAGGGAATGGTCCGCTCGGTGGCCGTGGAGCGGTACGGCGTCGAATGCGAAGGGCCGGGCCGCTACGACCAGGCGGACGCCACGATCCTCGCCGCGATGGGACTCGACTGGCTGGGCTACCCGACCGTGCCCGTTCCCGACTCGCACCGCCGCGCGCTGGAAGCCGTCCGCTGGCCCGACCTCATTCCCGCAACCGCTAATTAGGGAATTGAATTGCGGAAATTAAATGCGCATTCAACTGGCTATTCCTTGCTTCTGGGGTATTTGCCATTAAGATATAAGTAAGGAATTCGGGAAATGCCCGACCAGGAAGGGGACTTGGAAATGGAAACCCAGAACCACGGATGCGGCTGCGAGTGCAACAGCGGCGGCTTCTGCGGCGGCTGCGGCCACGCCGGATGCGGCGGACGCCGCTAACCATCCCCGAACCCCCAGGCACGACACCGCGCCCCCGGCCAACGCCGGGGGCGCACCCATACGCGCAAGCGCCTCTTGGAGACCCAATGACCGACTACTCACCCGGAGTCCGCCAACTCGCCCACGAGATAGGGCTCGACCCGTTCCACGTCGCCCACGCCGTCCGCCTCGCCTCCCGCACCTTCGCCCGCGTGCAGGTGACCACCGGCATGAGCCTCGACCAGTTCCGCCGCCTGTTCACCCAGGACCGGCACTCCATCGCCATCGTCGCGAACATCGCCATGCGCCACGCCGGCCGCCGCGACGACGCCCAACTCCTCATGGACATCTACAAGGCCGCCGCCGGACGCCTCCCGTACGAGCGGCCCCTGCACACCGGCGTGGGCACCCTGCCCGAATGCCACGGCCACCCGCATGTCCGGGACGCCGTACGGATCCTGACCGCGGCCGGACTGCCGCCCATCCACACCGACGGCGTCCACGAACTGCGCCCCGGCTTCCAGGTCCTGCCCGACGACACCGGAGACCTGCCCGGCTGGGTGTTCATCGCGCCCGATCCCGGCGCCAAGGGCCGCACCGGCTTTGCGGGCGGAGACCTCGGCTACCTCGCCGTCGTGCGCTGGGCCGGATGGGGCGTCATCACCGAACGCCTCCCCGGCGGCGTGTACGCCGCCTGCCACCCCGACCACCGGGACAACCCCTTCCCCGCCGTCCCGACTTCCTGACCCGCGCCCGTGCCCGGCCGCACCGCGCGGCCGGGCACGGCCTACCCGAAAGGCAACAGCCCGTGAAGCTCCCCGTTGACGACGCCACCCTTGCGTCCTGGTCCACCCTGCTCGGCCTCACCGACGAGCAGACCGCTGAGACCCTCGCCGCGATCGAGGAGACCCTGCGCGTCGGCTACGAGCACCGCCCCGACGAGCTGCGCGACACCAGCTTCGACCAGCTCATCAGCGACATGGACGCCGACGAGGCGGCCCTGATGTTCCTCATCAGCGGCCTGCGCCAGTCCGGACACCCCGAAGCCGCGTACGCCATCGAGGTCCGCGGCATCTTCGCCACCCTCCGGGACCTCCAGCAGACCCGCTGACCCCGCCCCCAACCCCATCCACACGCCGCCCCGGCTGCGCACCGCGCACCGGGGCGGCCCCGTGCGCGCCCGCAGAAAGGATTCCGCCCCCATGTCCGACGACTCCTTGCCCCGCGCGGCAGCCCCGGCCACCGCCGCGCGACCCGCGCCCTCGTGGGCGAAGAAGCCCCCGCCCAAGCCCAAGGCCCGCCCCACCGGCAAGATCACCGCCCGCCGCTACGCCGCCCCTCGCGACCCGCACGAGCACGCCCGCAAGATCGCGGAGAACGTACTCGACGCCTGGTATCAGTCCTTCGGCGGCAGCAGCATCGACGTGCCCCTCGGCACCGTCGCCGGGCTCTCCCTGCTCCGCAATCTCCCCGGCCTCGCGGACTGGGTGCTCAACCTGCCGCCCGAACAACTCCCGCAGCTCCTCAAGGAGATCTACCTCGGCCACTGGATCAACCGCCCCGACCTCATCAACCGCGCGATACGCCTCCACGACTGGGCCTGGAACCCCGAGCCCGACAAGCAGCAGCTCCGCGCCGTCCACGCCGTCACCCGGGCCGCCATCAACACCGGCCTGATGGACCTCACCGGCCACGACGACGTGTGGCGACGCTCCGAGACAGACGTCCTCAGCCCCCTGCTCACCGGCCTGCGCCACAAGAGCGACAAGAAGTGGCGCGGCGAGTACCACACGCCGGCGTGCATCACGGACCTGATGGCGAACATGACCATCGACAAGGACTTCGCGAAGCCCGGCATGTCCTTCCGCGAGCCCGCCGTCGGCTCCGGCACGATGTTCCGCTCCGTCGCCTGCCGACTGCGCGACCTCGGACTCGACCCGCACGACTTCCACTGGTACGGCAACGACATCGACTCGCTGTCGGCCGGATGCGCCGCCGTCAACGCGATCATCTGGGACCTCGGCCCGCGCTGCCTCATCGGCTGCGCCGACTCCCTCGCCCCGGACGACGACTACGCCAAGACCCGAGCCGAAGCCCTCGAAGCCTTCGAGGAGCGCGACCGGTACATGGGCGCCGCCCACTCGCTCGTCGCCGTGCGCCGCGCCTTCGACCTGGTCGACGAGCTGATGCCCAGCAAAGAGCCCGTCGCGTGACCGGCACCTTCGACCGCCCTGGCACCACGCCCATCGCCCGCCGCCGACGCCCGGCTTTCGCCGCGCCGCGCGACGAGATCGACGTTCCGCCCCTCGACCAGATCGCCCCGACCCTCGACCCGCCCTGGCTCAAGGAGGACACCGACACCCCCGACCGCAAAGCCCTCTACCGCCATCCCGACGGCCACAGCGTCGGCCTGCGCATCCAGTCCCGCGGCTTCGCCATCCAGACCTGGATCACCGCAGGCCCCGACCTGCCGCCGATCCCCGACAGCGCAACCCCCGCCGAGCAGGCCGAAGCCCAGGCCGCCCGCGACGCCCGGCTCCAGCCCGGCCGCACCTGGCACGCCGTCCTCAACACGCGCACCAGCAAGACCCTGGCCACCGACCTCGGCGCACTCGTCCGCGACCGCCTGCTCCCCGCCCTGACGAACAAACCGCGCGGCATCCCAGCCCCGCCCGCACCCGCCCGCATCGGGCAGTCCGACCCCACCCCGACCGCAGAGGGAACCCAGAAGTGAGCCCCGACAACACCGTGCAGGTCACCAGCCTGCCCAACCTCGCCGAGATCCTGCCCTACCTCCTCGGCCACTACCCCGACGACAGCATCGCCCTCCACGCCCCCGGCCCCAACTTCATCGACGGCCCGACCATGACGTGCCCCCTGCCCGACGACCCCGCCGAGTGGAAGGCCACCGCCGAACTCGCCGCCCGCCAATTCGTGGCGTACGCCCACGACCGCGGGCACGACCCCGGCCAGGGCGTCATCGTCTACCTCTGCCGCGAGCCGCGCCCAGACGAAACCCCGTGGGACACCGCCGCGCTCCTCGCACCGGTCACCGACTGGCTCACCGTCACCTTCCTGAACCAGCGCGCCTGCGTCCTCCAGACGATTGGCCTTGTCGCGAACCGCTGGTGGGCGTACGAGTGCGACACCGAAGGATGCTGCGAGGGCGAACCGCTCCCATCTGCCGACGACCCCACCAGCGTCGCGGCACAGATGGCCCGCCTCGGCCGCACCCCCGGCCCCCGCACCCGCGACATCGTCAAGGAGTTCCGGGCGGCGGCCCCCGCCGACACCGACTTCCTCAAGGCCCTGGACACGGCCGTCGACCAGTTCAACACCCGGTGCGCGACCAGCGCAGGACGCGACGCCACCCTCACCTCAACCTGCGCCCAGGTCGACGCGGCCGTCAGCCAGTTCCGGGCCGGAGCGACCACCCTCAACCGCACCTTGGCCACGCAGCTCCTCGTCGGTCTGCACGACGACGGCGCCGTGGAGGCCGGCATGGCGCACACCGACGACGACGACCTTCCCCACGCCCGACGCTTGTGGGCCTACCTCGCCCGGCACTGCGCCGACCCCTTCACACAAGAGGCCGTCCCCGCACTGACGCTGTACGCCTTCGTCGCCTGGCGGCAAGGCGACCTCATCGCCGCCCGCCTCGCCCTCCGCGACGCGCTCACCGCCGACTCCGAATACGACCTGGCCGTCGGCATACACCTCGGCACCATCGACGGCGAGGACCCCCGAGACTTCCGTACCGCCGCCCGCGAGAACTGCGACCACCGCAAGGCGCACGTCCAGCACGCCGTCCAGGTCGCCAGCGAGTACCGCCCCGTCACCGACAGCACGGCGGACCGCCACCGCGAAGCCCTCGACGCCGCCACCGAGTACCACGCCGCGCAGGCCAGCACCTACCGCGGACAGCTCCTCGCCCGCTACGGGACGATCGACATCATCGACGGAGCCCTGGCCGACTTCCGCAACGGCCCACCGCAGCTCATGGACGAGATCGCCGCCCGCATCATCCTCGGCCTACAGGACCCCGAAACCCGAGACGCCGCACTGTCCACCGGCGACGCGAACGACCTCCCCGCCGAACGGCAACTGTGGGGCTACCTCGCTCGGCGCTGCGTACCCCCGCACACCGACAAGGCCCCGCCGCTCCTCACCCTCCTCGGCTGGGTCGCCTGGCGACAGAACGACACCGTCACCGCCAGCCACGCCCTCACCGAAGCCGTCGACATCTACCCCGGCTACACCATGGCCAAGCTGCTGCTCGACGGCATCCGCAAGGAGTGCGACCCGGCCCGGCTCCTGGCGACGTACCGCGACGCGGCGGCGGAGTTCGCCGCGAGCCGCCCCGACCTCGACACCCTCTGACCAACACGGCGGCCGCGGCCAGCCGCCGGGGCCACCTGCCTGGAGACCCAACCATGACCACGCCGGACGACTCCGAGTCCGTCACGTGGCTCCGTCCCGAGTACAAGGGACGCGAGCACGAACTGATCAACCTCGCCGCTGGAGCAGCCCTCGTCGGGGTCACCCGCTCCGCCGTCAGTAACTGGGCGAAGCGCCACTCCAACTTCCCCAAGATTGTGCTGCTCACAGGGATGGGCGACCGGCGCACGAAGTACGTCCCGCGCGCTGAGTTCCTCGACTTCGCTCGCAGCCAGCTGAACAAGAAGCGTGGCCCGAATCGGCCACCCGCCCCGCGCCGTCCTGCAGCAACGCTCCGAGCCGAAGAGATCGCGCATGCGCAGCGGCAGATAGAGCGCCTCACGGAACTCGAGGCGCGTCAGGCCGCAACGCTTGCCAACACGCGCCGTGCCTTGAAGAAGCACAGGGCGCGACTCCAACGCGCCAAGCGGCGCCTGGCCGAAGAAGTTGCCGCTGCACGGCAGGTAGGAGCTGACCCAGGTAAGGAGGTTCTGGACAGGCGATCAAAGGGCTAGCCTGTGATCAGGCGGCTGACCAGCTAGAAGCCGCGATGCTCCCCCTCCGGGCACGGGAGGTGTGAGCCTGCTGCGCCGGTAAGGCACTCCGCTGCGCTCAAGATCGATCGGGGCACGTCTCGCATCGGCGACCAGCACCTTCGCAAACCGCACGGTGCCGCAGCAATCTCGATTCGCGCTCCGGGGCTCGGTAATGGGACCCCTCAGGGACCCGTACGGTGCCCAGGGACCCGCGAGGGACCGGAAGGGCACGGAAGGATCAGGAAGGACAAGGGGCTCAGACGTACGACATCACGGCTCTGACCTGCGAAAACAGGAAGCGCACGGCAGGATCAGGAAGATCGCGGATGATCCTCAAAGGACTCATAATCCGTCGGCCGTGGGTTCGAGTCCCACCCGCCCCACCAGTCGCAGGTGGATGCAGGACCGTTTCTACCTGCACAAACGCGAAAACGAGGGTTACCCCTCCAGAGTGGCGACCCTCGTTCATTCGATCAGTCCAAGATCCAGTGGACACGTAGTGGACGCCGCGTGGGCGACATACGAGTCATGATCGAAATTTGCCGCATCGGCCGTTCAGCGTCGTGGGGTGCGGTGAGACTCCGCGGGCATCGTCGGCCCGCGGATGTGGGTGATGTATCATGGCCGCGTACATCGCGTACATCGCGTACTTCAGGGTGGTGGCTGAGATGTCTGTGACACAGATCGACCTGGACGACGAGGCACTCGCCGAGGCGATGCGTCTCATGGGCTCCACTACGAAGAAGGACACAGTCAACGCGGCTCTCCGGGACTACGTGGCGCGCATCAAGCGGCTTGAGGCGGCCGAGAAGCTGGCCGCGCGCGGCGAGCGAGGTGAGTTCGAGGCTGCGGCGGCCGCGCACGACGCTGCCAAGCGCGCACGGCAGGCAGCCTTCGAGTGATCACGTACCTTCTCGACACATCTGCTCTGTGGCATCTGTTCCGCACTCCCGGGGCGATCCGGCCGTGGGAAGGGCACATTGCCGCCGGTGTGTTCCACGTCTGTGAGCCGACGAGGACGGAGTTCCTCTACTCCGCCACAGGGCCGGCTCACCGCGACGAGCTTGCGGAGGAGTTGGATGCGCTGTGCCGGCTCTCGCCGGTGCCGAAGAGCGCATGGCGCTGGGTGGACTCCGCGCAGTACAAGCTCACGCAGCGGGGGCAGCACCGCTCCGCGGGGGCCATCGATCTCCTGGTGTGCGCCACTGCGGTACACCACGGTCACACGGTGCTCCATGTGGACAACGACTTCACCACCGTGGCGGCGGTCCTGAAGGATGTGCAGCAGCGGGACGCACGCGCCTGACGCCGACGACGCTGCGGCACGCCCCTCCGGCCGATCGCGTCCCATGAGGCCCCGCGGGATATGACCGAACCAGGTCAGGCGGGTGGCGCTGCACCGCCATCCGGCGTTGCGGTAGCGGCACCGTACGCGGCCTTCCACCTTCGCAGGACGCGGGAGCCCGGCCGCCAGAAGGCCGCGTCAGTGCGCTTCACACCGTCCAGGCCACGGCCGGCCACGATGCGGCCGATGTCGGGCATCAGGGATTCGGCGGTCTCTTCAACCTACTGTGCCACCCTCGGGCGAAGGGGGGAGCGGCCTGCTTCGCCGGTAAGGCAGTCCGCTGCGCCGGAGTTCAATTCCATCCCCTCTCGGTGACCTCGGCCTGCGCCGAGGGCTCACCATGCCGTTCGTGCCGGGCGTGAAGAGGGCGCCGGTGGACTCCCCAGTGGACACGCAGTGGATGGAAGGACCAGGAAGGATCAGGAAGGACCAGGAAGGATCAGGAAGGATCAGGAAGGCTGGCGCAGAGCCAGAACGGCGAAGTGCGTCTGACCTGGTGAGCAAGACGGAGAACGCGTACCTCAGGTAAAGCAGCAAGGGTCACGGCGGCGGCTCGCCCCATGCGTCTGGGCCGCCGAGGTCGAACTGGTCAGGGTCGAGGCCGGCTCGGTGCATGAACACTCGGACCTGCGGCACCTCCAGTGGCCGGCGTCGGGGCGCTGGGCGCTCCCGGGCGTGAAGCGGATCCGGTCGTCGACAGACGCGTCGGCCGGGGCCGCGGTTCCGCCCGCGCCGCATCGCGCGCGGGTGGAGACCGTCGAGCCCGGCCGCGGGTTCTCCTTCCGGTGGCTGCCCCGACCGGGAGACCTGGTCGACATCACCGTCCCGGCGGTGACCGGACCGGGTTTGCCCGAGTTCCGGTCGCGCCTTCACCCAGGGGGGTGGTCGTCCCCCGTGGTCCGCCCGCGCCAGGCATGTCCGGGCGACCGCCTGACGATGATGCCGGCGTGACCGCCGCGATGCTCCGCCCACCGGCCCTGGCCCTGGCTCTGCTGATCTCGTCCACCCTGCTCGGTTCCGGGCAGGCCCAAGCGGCGTCCGTGCCACGGCCGGTGACCGTGGGGGAGCGGGCCACGGACGCCTACCTGGACGCCGTCCGGCACGAACCGCGCCTCCTCGGTGACTTCTTCCGCCGGCTGCCCAAGGGGGCGGACCTGCACAACCACCTCTCCGGCGCGGCCGCCACGGAGTACCTGATCGAGCTGGCCGCCGAGGACGGGCTGTGCATCGAGACCGCGACGACGACCGCCGTCGCCCCGCCCTGCGGCACCGGGACCCGGCCCGCCGCCGACGCGCGTACCGACCGTGCCTTCCACGAGACGATCCTGCGCGCCTGGTCCATGCACGGCTTCCCGCCGGACGGCAACGGCCACGACCACTTCTTCGCCACCTTCGGCAAGTTCGGGGCGGTGAGCGAGCCGCACCGCGGCAAGCTGCTCGCCGAGGTCGCGGACGACGTGGCGGCGCAGAACCAGTTCTACCTGGAGACCATGGTCACGCCGGCCGCCGACGCCGCCGAGCGGCTCGCCGACGAGGTCGGCTGGGACAGCGACCTCGCGCGGCTGCACGCCAGGCTGACCGCCGGGGGCGGGCTGGACAGGCTGGTGGCCGAGGCCCGCGAGGAGGCGGACGCCGCCGACGCCGAGTTCCGCGCGGCCGCCCGCTGCGACACCGGTCGTCCGAGGCCGGCCTGCGCGTTGCCCGTCCGCTGGATCTCCCACGTGCTGCGGGAGAGTTCACCGGAGCGGGTCTTCACCCGGATCGCCCTCGGCATGCGCCTGGCCGAACGGGACCCCCGCTTCGTCGCGGTCAACCTCGTCCAGCCCGAGGACGGGGAGGTCGCCGTGCGCGACTATCGCCTGCACATGCGCATGCTGGACCACCTGCGCGGCGTCTACCCCCGCGCGCACCTCACCCTGCACGCGGGCGAGCTGTGGCCGGGGCTGGTCAAGCCGGAGGACCTGGCGTTCCACATCCGGCAGGCCGTGCAGGTGGCCGGCGCCGAGCGCGTCGGCCACGGGGTCGGCCTGGTCCACGAGCACGACTGGCGGCGCACCGTCCGCACCATGGCCGCCCGCGAGATCGCCGTCGAGGTGCCCTTCACCAGCAACGCCCAGATCCTCGGCGTACGCGGCGACGAGCATCCGTTCGACATCTACCGCCGTCACGGTGTGCCCGTGGTGCTGGCCACCGACGACCCCGGTGTCAGCCGCACCGACATCAGCGCCGAGTACCGGTACGCCGCCGGGACCTACGGCCTGTCGTACCCGGAGCTGAAGGATCTGGCGCGCGCCTCCCTGGAGTACGCCTTCCTGCCTGGAGGCAGCCTGTGGCGCGGCAGTCCGGCACGCGAGGGGTACCGGATCACGGCCGCCTGCCGGGGGGAACGGCCCGGGGACCCGGCTGCCGGCCCGGACTGCCGCCGCTTGCTGGACACGAGCGTCAGGGCCGCGGTCCAGTGGCGGCAGGAGGCGGCCTTCCGGCAGTTCGAGCGGACCTTCGGCGGCACCCCGGGCACGGGCGCGCAGGACCGGGTCCGGTCTCTCACCGCCCCCGTCGTGCCAGGGCCCGGCGCAGTGCCAGGCGCACCTCGCCGGGCAGGGACGGGCCGTCGTTCTCCGCGCCGGAGGTGATGGCCGCGGCGACCGTGTGGAGCTTGGTGTTGGACAGCTGGGAGGCCTCGCGGAGGATGTGCCAGGCCTCGTCGGAGGTGCAGGAGTGGGTGGCCATCAGGATGCCGCGGGCCTGGTCGATCACCGGGCGGGAGGCGATGGCCCGGCGCAGGTGCTCGATCTCCTCGCGCAGTTCGTGCAGCTGTTCCGCGCGCTCCAGGGAGACGGGGGAGGGCAGCGGGGCGGGTGAGCGCAGAACCGGGGGGTTGCGGTCCGCGGGGCGCAGGGGGTCGGAGGTGTCCAAACCGATCAGCTCCAGGATGCGGCGCGGCTGGCCGTGCCAGTTGGTGGCGGAGACCGGGACCAGATGACGGCGCCCGTAGTCGCGCAGGGTGTCCAGGAACTGCCGTCCCGCCGTGTCCATGAAGATCACGCCGGTCATGTCCAGCTCCACCCGGGCGGTGCCGGCGGGCAGTTCGTCCAGCGCTTCGGACAGGACGTCCGCGCAGCCGTGCACGAGTTCGCCCCGCACGCGGAGCACGGCCCGGCCGGTGCCGGCCGTGCGCCGGTCGATGCTGAGTGGACGCGACCGCTCCGCGAGAGAGCGTGGTGCCACTGGGGTCATGTCACCGCCTTCGTGGTCCCGTAAAGCCGTGAACGCCCGCCGGCGTCCTGGTGCGACGTCACGTTCGTCCACGGCTCTTCACGTTTCCCGATGTTGTGTGGAGCCCCCCGCCGCCCCGGTTCTGAACGTGCGCCTTCCCGGCCCACGGCGCCCTACACCCCCCGATCGCCCAGTTCGTGGATTGACCGGATCGCTTCGGGGTACGAGCGACGATGTCCAGGAGTAGGGGGAGCCGGTTGTGACCATCCGTTACCGCGTGCCGAACGCGTCCGGTGGCACGGCGGCGCGGCTGACCTTCGCACCGCTGGCCGAGCCGTTCGGCGTGCGCGCGGTGGGCGAAGTGGGACTGACCACGCGAGAGATCTGGGAACGCGCACTGGAAGAGGTGATGCGGGACGGCGGCGACGTGTGCCATCTGGAGCTGTCCGCCGTGACGTTCGTGGACGTCGCGGGCGCCGACGTGCTCGTGGACGCCGTGCGACGGCTTCCCGTCGGCAGGCGGATCGTGTTGCACCGGCCGCCGCCCGCCCTGTGCCGGACACTGGAGCTGTTCTGGCCCGGTCTGCCGGCGATCGAGGTGACGACGTCATGAGTGCCCCAGCCGAGTCCCCAGGCTCCGCCGGGCCCCGCGGCGCGCGCGAGCCGCGTGACAGCGCCGGCCCGTCCGCCCGGACCGCGCCCTTCGCGCATCCCGCGCTGTTCTACGCCGGCCGGCAGGAGTACCTCGACGGCGTCCTCCCGTTCGTCCGCGACGGGCTCGCCGCCGGGGAACCGGTGGCGGTGGCCGTGCCCCGCGGGAACCTGGAACTGATCCGGGACGGGCTCGGCGACATCGCCGACGCGGTGCGGCTGCTGGACATGCGCGAGGCCGGTCGCAACCCCGGCCGGATCATCCCCGGTGTGCTCCGCGCGTTCGCCGACGCCCAGCCGGCCGGCCGCCGGGTGCGGATCGTCGGTGAGCCGGTGTGGGCCGGGCGCACGCCCACCGAGTACCCGGCCTGCGCCCAGCACGAGGCCCTGATCAACGCGGCGTTCACGGGCCGCCGGCTGACCGTCCTGTGCCCGTACGACGTCACCGCCCTGGACGACGAGGTGCTCGCCGACGCCCGGGCCACCCACCCCACGGTCATCACCTCGGGACGGGAGAGCGGCAGTTCGGCGTACGACTGGGAAGGCGTCGTACGCCGCTGGAACCAGCCCCTGCCCGTCGTGCCGGACGCGCGGGCCTTCGCCTTCACCGCGGAGACGCTGCCGGTGGCCCGGCACACCGCCACCGGGGAGGCGGCGCGGTTCGGGCTGGCCGGCACACGGCTGGACGACCTGGCGCTGGTCACGGCCGAGCTGACCACCAACAGCGTGGTTCACGGGGGCGGTTCGGGCGTTCTGCGGGTGTGGGCCGAGGACGGGCACGTGGTGTGCGAGGTGCGCGACGGGGGACGGCTGACGGACCCGCTGGCGGGTCGCCGCCCGGCCTCCCGCGACCAGCGAGGGGGCCGCGGACTGCTGCTGGTGAACATGGTCGCCGATCTCGTACGGGTGCACGCCGGCGAGGCGGGGACGACGATCCGCTGCTGGTTCGCCCGCTGACGGCGGCTACCCGGGCGGCTGCTGGAGGGTGAGGATCGTGGTGCGCACCTCCTGGATGATCGCGTGGAGCTCGTCGACGGCACGGCCGAGCCGGTCGTGGACCTCGCCCGGCTCCGCACGGCGTTGTGCGGTCTCCAGCATCAGCGCGGCGGCGAACAGCCGTTGCACGACCAGGTCGTGCAGGTCCCGGGCGATCCGGTCGCGGTCCTCGTGGACCGCGAGGCGGGCGCGGCTGTGCCGGGCGTCGGCCAGGACCAGGGCGAGCGCGGCCTGGGAGGCGAACTTCCCGGCCAGCTGTCGTTCCAGGGGTGTGTACGCAGGGCCGCCGCGCCGGCGGGGCAGGGCGAGGGTGCCGATCAGCCGTCCGCCCGACTGCAACGGCAGCAGCATGCTGGGGCCGAACCGGTGCCGTACCGGTGTGGTCATGCGCGGGTCGGTCGCCGAGTCGTCCACGAACACCGCCTCGCCGTTCAGGAGCTGCTCCAGGACGGGGCTGCCGGGCGCGATGGTCGTGCCGACGCGGTCGCCGGGCTCCTCGGGCGCGGCGGCGGCGATCTCCATGCCGCCCGCCCCGGTGGGCAGCAGGACGATGCCCGCGGCGGCGCCGGCGAGGAGCCGGGCCCGTTCGGCGACCGTCGTCAGGGCGTCGCCCGAGCCCTCGCCGCTGAGCAGCGCGGTGGTGACGGCCGCCGCGCCCTCGATCCAGCGTTCCCGCTGCCGGGCCGCCTCGTACAGCCGGGCGTTGCCGAGGGCGATGCCGGCCTGGGTGACGAGGACGTGCAGGAGCTGTTCGTCCTCGGCGGTGAACGGTCCGCCGCCGTGCTTGCCGGCGAGCCGGAGACGGCCGAACTCCTCGTCGCCGACGAAGATCGGCACGTCGAGGGTGGGGGCGTCCGGCGGTGGGGTGGGCGGTCCCGCCCGGCGGATCTCGTCCACGCCGTCGCGGCGGGGATCGCGTGGACGGAGGGCTGCGTGGCGGGCGCCGGTCAGTTCGGCCGCGCCGTCGACCACGCGCTGGAGGGTGGCGCGCAGACCGAGGTCGGCGCCGACCCCGAGGACGGCTCCCAGCAGGAGCGCGGGCAGGCGGGGGACGTCGGGCATGCCGTTCCCGGTGGGAAAAGGGGAAGGCTGACGGCTCAGCTGCCCAGCGGGTCCAGCTCCAGCGGTTCGATCCGGCCCTCCAGCATGGTGCCGAGCCCCTGGACCGCGCACACGTCGGGCCGCTCGGCGATGGCCACCGGCATGCCGGTGGCCTGCCGCAGCATCTGGTCGAAGCCGGGGAGCAGGGCGCTGCCGCCGACCATCATGATCCCCCGGTCGGCGAGGTCGGCGACCAGGTCCGGCGGGCAGTCACGCAGCACCTTGCCGATGCCGTCGAGGACGCCGGTCAGCGGCGTCTGGATGGCGACGCGCACGGCCGCGGTGTCGATCCGCACGCTGCGGGCGAGGCCGGTGGCGACATCGCGTCCGTGGATCTCGGTGGAGGCCGGTCCCTGCGGGGTGAGTCCGTTGCCGGAGAGGGCGATCTGCAGGGGACGTACCGACTGGCTGGGCAGCACCAGTTCGTGCTCGTGCCGCAGGTGCTGCACGATCGCGTGGTCCACGGCCTCACCGCCGACCGGAATCCGCACGGCGGTCACGATCGAGCCGAGCGAGAGCACCGCGACCTGTGTGGCGGCCGCCCCGCACACCAGGACCATGGTCGCCTCGGGCTGCTCGACCGGCAGCCCGCAGCCGACGGCGGCGGCGATGAGCGTGTCGACGAGCTCGACGCGCCGGGCGCCGAGACCGACGAGGGTCTCGATGGTCGCGCGCTGGGCGAGCGGGTCGGCGTCGTGCGGGGTGCAGGCGGCGGCCCGCAGCCGGGGCTTGCGGCGCAGATGCCGGCGCATCTTGTCGCCGAGCAGATGGCGCAGCATCCGCTGGGCCATCTCGATGTCGACCACCGTGCCGCCGGACACCGGGCGCACGACCCGGATGTAGTCCGGGGTGCGTCCGGTCATCTGCTCGGCGAGCTCGCCGACCGCGATCAGCGCCCCGGTACGGGTGTTCACGGCGGCCACCGACGGCTGGTCGACGACGAGGCCCGCGCCCTTGACGTAGACCCGCGTTCGCGCCGCCCCCAGGTCGACGGCGAAATGGCAGCGCCGCAGCTGCTCCAGAGTGGCGGTCATGCGGATCCTCCCGAGCGTACGAACCGAGGTGCCGCCGGGCGGCGGGCCTCTTCTGCATCGTGCGGGGGGCCGGGCCGCGGGCGCCTTCTGGAGGGGGCCGGGCGGGGTGCGGCCGTACGGGTGGTTGTCCGGTGCGGCGCGCCCGGCAAGCTTGACGTGGACGTTCGTGACGGTGATCGGAACGGCGCCCGGAGGCGCCCCGTACGCCAGTCGCCTCCTGGCGGTGGCACGCGGACGACGACGCCTCCCTGGGACGGGGAGACGGCGCCGTCGGGGTTCCCGTCGCTCGCGCACCCTGAGTATCGCCATGGCGCACCTGCCCCAGTCGCTCTCAGGGGTGACGATCGCCTGTTCCAGGGAACAACCGCCCGCTTGTCCGGGCCAGTCCCAGTTCCGCCAAGTCCTGTGGACGGAGACGGAGTTGACCGGCCGTGGACCGCACCTCCTGGGGTGGTCGTTTGAGGATCGCGGTGGCCAGTTCCGGTGCTATGACGGAGAAGTAGCTGTCGGGGGTGGCCCAGGTGTTGCCCGGGGCGGCCAGCGCGAGCGCGCCGCCGGAGCCGCCCTCGCCGATCACCAGCGTCGTGACCGGGGTGCGGGCCGCTGCCACCGCGCCGAACACGTCGGCGATCGCCGCCCCCGCGCCCTGCCGTTCCGCTTCCGCGTCGTTGGCGGCCCCCGGGGTGTCCACCAGGGTCAGCACCGGGATGCCGAGCCGGTCCGCCAGGCGGATCAGCCGGGCCGCGGTGCGGTAGCCGGCGGGACGGGTCGCCGTCCCGGTCTGGGCGGCGTACGCCACCGTGCGGCCCGCGTGGGCGCCGAAGCCGCACAGCATCCCGCCGTCGGTGCCGCCGCACCGGTCACCGCCGATCGTCACCCGCTCCGTGAAGTAGGCGTCCAAGTAGTGGTGTGCGCGCGGGCGTTGTGGTGAGCGGGCGCGCAGCACCGCCTCCCACCCGGAGGCGGGGAGCCCGGTCGCGCCCAGCGGGCGGGGCGGCGGCGCCGGTTCGGCGGACGGGCCGGTGAGCAGCCGGAGCCACCGGCCGAGCGTCCGTCGCAGTTCCTCCGGGTGCACGACCGCGTCGGCGGCGCCCGCCGCCACCTGGGCCTCGGCCGTGTACGCCGCGGGGTCCGCGTCGGCCGGGCGGACCCGGGAGCCCGCGAAGCCGACCTGGGCGCCGGGCAGCGCGAGGACCACGTCGGCGCCCGCGCCGAGGGTGGCCCAGCCGCCGCCGGTCGTGGGGTCCCGCAACACCGCGAGCTGCGCCAGTCCGGCCTCGCGGAGCAGCACCGACTGCCGTGCCACGCGCTGTAGTTGGGCGAGCGCCACCATGCCCTCCTGCATGCGGCTGCCGCCGGTGGCGATCAGCGCGACGACGGGCAGCCGGTGGTCGCGGGCATGGGTGTACGCCGCCTGAAGCCGGTCGCCGGTGCGTTCGCCGAGCGAGCCGCCGAGGAAGCCGAACTCGAAGGCGATCAGGACGGCCTCGGTGCCCTCGACGCGGGCGGTACCGCAGACGACGGACTCGTCCTCGCCGGTGCGGTCGGCGGCACGGGCGCGCGAGGCGCGGTAACCCTGCCAGGCCAGGGGGCCGTCGGGGTCCCCGGCACGGCGTGCGGGGTGCGGGAGTTCGGTGAAGTCGTCGGTGACGAGGGCGAGGGTGGCGCGGGCGGAGAGACGGTCAGGCATGGCTGACCAGCGCCCGCTTCATGATCTTCCCCATGTCGTTGCGGGGGAGCGCGTCGAGGTGGTGCACGACGCGGGGCCGCTTGTGCGGGGCGAGGCGGCGGGCCACGTGGTCCGCGAGCTCCTCGATGCCCGGCGGGGCCTGGGGATCGGCCGGGACGACCCAGGCGACGATCCGTTCGCCGAGGTCGGGGTCGCTCTCACCGGTGACGGCTGCCTCCCGGACCCCGGGATGCTCCAGGAGCGCGTTCTCGATCTCACCGGCGCCGATCTTGTAACCGCCGCTCTTGATCAGGTCGGTGGCCTTGCGGCCGACGATGCGTACGTAGCCGTCGGGGTCGCGCACCGCCATGTCGCCGGTGCGGAACCAGCCGTCGGCGGTGAAGGCGGCGGCGGTGGCGTCGGGGCGGTCGAGGTACCCGGTGAACAGGTTGGGGCCGCGAACCTGGATCTCACCCACGCTCTCGCCGTCGTACACGGCGAGGGGCGTCCCGTCGTCCTCCACCAGCCGCAGCTCCACGCCGGGCAGCGGGACGCCGACGGTCCCGGCGCGGGCCTCGCCGTCCGCGCGGACGCTGGTGTTCATCAGCGTCTCGGTCATGCCGTACCGCTCGACGACCCGGCGGCCGGTGGCGGACGCGATCCGCTCGTGGTCGCGAACGGGCAGGGCGGCCGACCCGGAGACCAGCAGCCGCGCCCCGGCCAGCGCCTTGACCAGCCCCGGGTCGGTCGGAAGGGCCTCGGCGATGCGGTGGTACATCGTCGGGACGCCGAAGAGCATGGTCGCGCCGGAGCCCAGTTCCCGGGCCACGCCCCCGGGGCTGAACCGGCCGAGATGGCGGACGGATCCTCCGCGCCGGAGCGGGCCGAGGATCCCCAGGACCAGGCCGTGCACATGGAACAGCGGCAGCCCGTGCACGAGCACGTCGTCGCCGGTCCACTGCCAGGCGTCGGCGAGCGCGTCGAGGGTCGAGGCGATCGCGCGGCGGGGGATGACGGCGCCCTTGGGCGGGCCGGTGGTGCCGGAGGTGTAGACGATCAGGGCGGGCGCGGCGTCGTCGGCCTCACGGGCCGGGGCGGTGCCGGCCGCCCGGACGTCGACGTCGATGCGCGGCAGGCCGGCGAGCGGGGCGGGCAGTGGGGTGCCGGGCGCGGTCAGTACGGCGTCCGGGGCGCTGTCGGTCAGGATGTGCCCGAGTTCCTGCTCGCCGGACCGCGGGTTGAGCGGCACCGCGGCGACCGCGGCCGTCAGGGCGCCGACGGTGGCGACGGCGGTCTCCAGGGCCGGGGTCGCCCAGACCGCCACACGGCCGGCGGTGCGGATCCGCTCGGCGACGGCGCCGGACGCGGCGGCCAGTTGCGCGTACGTCAGGGAGCGGTCGCCGAAGGTCAGCGCGGGCTGCTCGGCCGGTCCCTGGGCGAGGGCCGGGAAGAGTGGGGACACGCGGCGTACTCCTTGGTCGTCGTCGGTCGTCGGTCGTCGGTCGTCGGGGTCGGTCCTCGTGCGGGCCGTCGTACCCGAGTGGCCGTGAGCGGGGCTCTCCCGAAGGCGGGCACGGCCGTCACCGGCCGCACCTCCGCGGGCACCGCCGCCACGACTCCTCCGTACACCATCCGCCGCCGGAAGAAACGCTCCCGGCCGCACGAGGCGGTCACGTCGGTCAGGCGGGCGGCCCGCCTCCGGCGGTGCGGCCGCTGCCCTCCCGGTCGTCGTGCCGGTGGGTACGGACCAGCGGTACGAGCGACAGCGCTCCGGCCGCCGCCAGGACGGCCGCCGCCCGCAGCACCCACTCGATCGCAGGCCCGTCGGACGCGGCCGTCGCCGCGGAACCGCTCAGCGCTTCCAGGACCGTCGCGGCCACCGTCACGGCCACCGCGCCCAGCAGCACCAGCGAGGTGAGCACCAGCCCGGACGCGGCCGCGAGACGGCCGGCCGGAACGTAGGACTGCGTGGCGGTGTTGGTCAGGGCCCAGCCGAGGCCCACGCCGATGCCGACCACGGCGAAGACGGCCGTGTAGAGCGGGAGCGGCCTGCTCCAGGTCAGCAGGAGCAGGCCCGCGGCGCTCAGCAGCATGCCCGCCGACATCACAGCCTCCGGCCTCCACCTCCGGGCCAGGTGCCCCGACCAGTAGCTGGCCCCGCCCGCCCCGACGGACAGCGCCAGGAAGACCAGGCCCGCGTCGAGCGGCGAGAGCCCGCGCGCCTGTTGCAGGTACAGGGCGGAGAGGACGGCCACCAGGCAGTACACGACGTTGGACAGGGAGCCGGCCAGGGTGACCGTGACGAACGGTCTGTTGCGCAGCAGCGTGAGGTCCAGGAGCGGCTCCGCCGCCCCGCGCTCGACCGCGAAGAAGGTCACCAGAAGTGCGGCGCCGGCGACGAGGACCGCCACCGTGGCCGGGGACGTCCACCCCCACCTGCTGCCCTGGTCCACGGCGAGCATGACGGCGGTCAGGCCGGCGGTGACGGCCACCGCCCCGGGCAGGTCCAGCCCCCGGCCGGCCTGCTCGTCGCGGGTCTCGGCGACGAAGCGAAGCATCAGCAGGGCGGCGACGGCGCAGAGCGGCACGTTCAGCAGGAAGGCCGCGCGCCAGCTGACGTGCTCGGCGAAGGCACCACCCACGAACGGGCCGAGCGCGGTGCCCACGGCGCTGAAGGCGAGGACGGTGCCCACCGCCCGCCCCTGCCGGTCGTCACGGAAGTAGGCGGTCACGACGGCGACCGCGACGGGGAAGACCAGCGCGGCCGAAGCGCCCTGCACCACACGCCCCGCGACCAGCCATGCCTCGTTCTGAGCGGCGCTGCACACCACGGACACCGCACCGAATCCGGTCAGGCCCACGATGAGGACCCGGCGGCGGCCGTGGATGTCGGCGAGCCTGCCACCGATGATCATCAGCGCGCCGAGTGCGAGCATGTAGCCGCTGACCAGCCACTGGAGATCGGTCGTCGGTTCGCCGAAGTCCCGGGCGATCACCGGGAGCATCAAGGTGAGGGCGAACCAGTCCATCTGCACGAGCAACATGGAGATCGCCGCCGCGGCGATGACCGCGCGGTCGCGCCGGGAGAAGAGCGGAGCCGTTGGCGGCCCGGTCGTGTCCTCTGCCATGAAGGTCCCCGTCCGCAGCCCTACGTCATCAGGGTGCACCCGCCGGCCGGACGAGGCACACGCAGGCGCCGGGCCGCCGGCGTCGTTCGCGGCGGCGACCAGGGCGTGGACGGCCTCCTCGGGCGTGGAGTGCGCGCCGAGCAGCTCGCGTATCCGGGCGTCGGGGACCACGGCAAAGAGGCCGTCGGAGCACAGGAGGTAGCGGTCGCCCGGGTGGGCGTCGTACAGGCGCAGGGCCTTGGGCGTGAGCCGGGTCGCCTTGGCGAAGGCGCCGATCGTCAGCAGGTGATCCACCTCGGTACTCCTCCGGTTCCGTCCGCCGATGCTGGGGCTTCACCGAAGGTGAAGGTCAAGCGGCCTGCTTCGGTTGCGGGGCGGTTGTCAGCCTGCGGGGCGATCGCCCGGAAGGAAGCGCGTGCGGCCAGGCCGTACGAGGATGGAGAGTGTCGTGCCCCGGATAGCCCTCGTCACCTGCCGTCCCGGTCCCGAGGTGAGCGCCGACCGGGATCTGCCCGTGCTGGTGGCGGCGTTGACGCAGGCGGGGGCCGACGCACAGGCCGTGGAGTGGGACCGGGACGGGGTCGACTGGGGTGGGTTCGATCTCGTGGTGATCCGTTCGACCTGGGACTACAGCTGGCGGGCCGCCGAGTTCCTGGAGTGGGTGGCGGCCTGCGGGAAGCTCACGCGGCTGGCCAATCCGGCGGACGTGGTCCGGTGGAACGCCGACAAGCGGTATCTGGGGGAGCTGGCGGCGGCCGGGGTGCCGGTGGTGCCGACCCGGTATGCCGCGCCGGGGGAGGCCGTCGAGCTGCCGTCCGACGGTGAGTTCGTGGTCAAGCCGGCCTCGGGGGCGGGGGCGCGGTTCGCCGCCCGGTACCCGCCCGGCCGGCACGACGTCGCCGTACGGCACGTCGAGCGCATGCACGCCGAGGGCCTCACCGCGATGGTGCAGCCGTATGTCGAGGGCGTCGACGTCAGCGGGGAACGGGCGCTGCAGTTCTTCGGGGGACGCCTGCTGCACGCCAGCCGGAAGGGGGCCGTGCTGGCGCGCGGGACGGCGTACGACGAGCGGAAGACCGCCCATCCGGGGCTGGCGGCATGGGTGCCGACCCGCCACGAACTGGCCGTCGCCGAGCGGGCGTTGGGTGCTGTCCCCGGTGCTCCCGAGCTGCTGTACGCGCGCGTCGACCTCGTCGACGGTCAGGACGGGCCGCGGGTGATGGAGCTGGAGCTGGTCGAGCCGAACCTCTTCCTGTCGCTGCACGCCGCCTCCGTGCCGCGGGTCGTGCAGGCGGTGCTGGCGGCGGCCGGACGATGACGCGGGCCCGGGGCGTGCCGGTGGTCCTTCCGGCACGCCCGGTCCGGGGTCACAGCACCCGCCGGCCGCCGATCATCGTGCGCTGGAGCAGGCCCCACGTGAACTCCGCCGTGACCTCGTGGCGCCGGCCCTCGGTGTCCGGGGCGGTGAAGGCGAGGCCCCAGCGGCTGGGGGCCGTGCCCTCCAGGGGGCGGGCGGGGGCGAAGGCGCGAGCCGCGTCGTCGACCGTGCAGGACCAGGGGTAGAGGTCCTCCACCGTGTGCAGGTCGGCGGGTTCGGCGTCCGGGGCGCGGACCAGCCACTCGTTCCAGACCGCGCCGCCCGGGGCGAGCAGCACCTCGAAGCGCAGGTCGGGCCAGAGGACGACGGGCCACTGCCAGGCCTCGCAGTCCAGGTCACCGATGCGGCGGGTGGTCGTCCACTCGGGTGCGCCGAGGATCGCCCGGTGCCGGCTCTGGGCGGCGCGTACGCGCGGCGAGCGGAGCAGCGTCTGCCAGCGCCGGTTCGCGTCCTGCGTGCGTGTGACGGAGACGCCCAGTTCACGTCGGGCGTCCTCGACCAGGTCGGCGTTGTGGTCGGCCATGCGGCGCAGCAGGACCACCTGGAATTCGACGAGGGTGAAGGAGCTGGTGGGGTTGTCTGGGGAGGACGGCATGCGGACCATCGTCGCCCATCCGGCGCCTTCCCGGGCGCCGTCCGTCGGGAAGAAACAGCACGGAGTTGACGTATCGGATCCGGCGGTGTATTGGGAGAACGCGGCGCACCAGTCCGTGCGAGGCGACGTGCGAAGTGGCTGCCTGGTGGGCCTCCAGGGGGAAGTCGGCGAGGGGGATCCAGTGGTCGCCGGGGAGCACCCAGCCGTCATATCCGAGGAGTTCCAAATACGTCAGGACGGGCGAGACCGGCTGGATACGGGACTCCAGTTCGACGAACAGGGCCGGGCGCTCGCGGGTCAGGAGTGCCGTGCCGCCCCGCAGGACCGCCAGCTCGCTGCCGTCCACGTCGATCTTGACGAACCCGACGTCCCGCAGGTTCAGGTCGTCCAGCGCGACACAGCGGACGTCCACGGCGTGGGCGTGGATGTCCCGCCGGACGAGTGACGACACGCCCCGGTTCCCGGTGCCGTCGGCAGGCAGCCAGAGGCGGGCCGTGCCGGGGCGGTCCGACGCGGCGGCCTGGACGACCCGGACGTTGGGCGGGGTGGTCGCGGAGAGCAGACGGGCCAGGTGCGGCACCGGCTCGACGGTCACCACCCGGCGGGCGAGGGCGGACAGGCGGCGGGTCCAGGGCCCGTACCAGCCGCCCACGTCCACGGCCGTGCCGCAGCCGGGCGGGCACAGCTCGGTGATCCTGCCGAGCTCCGGCTCGAATCGGGGGTAGACCGCGCGGGCGGTCGCCGCCACGAGGCGGGCCGGCAGGAAGGGGGCGAGGCGGGCGGCGAGCGTGGTCATGGGGCCATCCGTTTCCGGTTCCTTGGGGCCTGGTGTGCCGAGGCCTTCGGTCAGGGGGCCATGCGTTTGAGGAGCTGCTCGTGCTCGTCCTCGGAGATCTGCTCGCCGGAGGACGGCAGCAGTTGCGGAATGCCGTCGACGATCGGGTAGCGGCGGCGCAGGCGCGGGTTGTACAGGGCCTGCGCGGACGTCACGGACCCGTCCGGCGGCAGCAGATGCAGCGGGCCCTTGTCGAGCGGGCACGCGAGGATCTTCAGCAACCGGTCGTCCGGGCCGGGGATGGAACTCATGGCGGGGTCAGCTCCTTGGCGGGCGTGGGGGGCGGGGGCGCCTTGTCGTGCTTCGGCATGGTCAGCAGCACCGTGACCGCCAGCGCAGTGCCCGCCAGCCGCAGCGCGAGCCGCGGCGGGTCGTCCGGCAGTGCCTCGCCGAACGACAGCGTGCCGAGCACCGCCGTGTACAGGCAGGTCACCGTCGTGCACACCGGCACGATCAGCGAGGCCCGGCAGCGCTGCAGCGCCGCCTGCGACATGACCAGGCCGAACGCGCCGGTGAACAGCAGCAGATACGGGTACGGGGAGCGCAGTACGCCGAGCAGCGCGCCGCCGACGTCGCCGCCCGTCCAGTAGCCGGAGACACCCTTGACGGCGAGCGAGCTGACACCGTAGAGCAGGCCCACCGCCACCCCGTACTCGACGCCCGTCGTCGGCAGCCGGTGCCGGCGCAGGGCGCGGCGCTCGGCGGCGCGGTACAGCCAGACCCCGCCCGCGAGCGACGGTACGCACAGCAGCAGGACCAGCGGGTAGGGGGCGGCGTGGCCGACGGTGTCCGTGGACTCGTCCAGGGAGAGCACGACCATCAGCAGCGCGGCGAGGATCGCGGCGAGCGCGTACCGCTCCCGCCCCGTGGTCTCCTCGCCCAGCAGCCGGGCGGAGAGCAGCACGAGCAGCACCAGGCCGGAGACGAAGATGGCCTGCGCGGCGGCGATCGGCAGCGTGCGGTAGACGACGAGCTGGGCGGCGAAGCCGGCCCCGAGCGCGAGCGAGCCGCCGATCCACAGCGGGCTGCCGAGCACCAGGCGCAGCAGCCGGCCAGGCCGGCGGACGGTGACCTCGGGCAGTGCGGCCAGCGCCCGCTTCTCCAGGACGAACCCGCTGCTGTACAGGACGTTCGCCAGCAGGGCCGCGGCCACTCCCCACCACACGGACTACGTCCTGCGGGCGTGCAGGAGCAGGATCGAGGCCAGGGCCGGCCGGGCGCAGGCGAGCCGGTCCAGCGCCCGCAGCGGACGCGGTACGCCGTGGAAGGGCGCTCCTTCGAGCCGTACGACCTCGAAGCCGGCCGCCGCGACGAACTCCCGCAGCGCGCGGGCGGTGTACAGCCGCAGATGTCCCACGACCTCCCGGCCCGGGCGGCCGTGGATCGCGCGCAGGCTCACCTCGGAGAAGACGGGCTGGACGCCTGCCAGCAGGAGGGCGCGGTTGTACCAGGCCGCGAGGTTGGGGGTGGAGAGCATCAGATGGCCCCCGGGGCGCAGCACGCGGCGCAGCTCGTCGAGGGCGGCGTCCGGGTCGACCAGGTGCTCGATCACCTCGCTGAACAGGACGGCGTCCGCGGCGGCTGTGCGGAACGGCAGCCCGCCGTCGGTGAGTTCGCCGCGGACGGCGTACGCCAGGCGGGGGCGGGCCCGGTGCAGGGCGTCCTGGGACCAGTCGACGCCGACGATGCGGTGGCCGGGCAGCAGGGGGGCGGCGGTCGCCGCGGCGGTGCCGTCGCCGCAGCCGACGTCGAGGATGAGGCTCGGCGCGGTGCCCTCGCCGAGGGCGGTGGCGAGCATGCGGGCCTGGCGGAGGCTGCGGGGGGTGCCGGAGGCGACCGGGACGGCGGGGTTCTCGTAGAAGTCGCGCAGGCCCTCGGGGGGTGCGGTGGTGGTCATCGGGTGACCTCCGTCGCGTGCAGGTGGTGCGCGAACAGCTCCCGCAGACGGGCGCCGTCGCCCGGGCCGAGAAGGCTGTGCGACCAGCGCAGGGCCAGGTGCAGGCGGCCCGCTGTGGAGGCGGTGGTGAAGGTCAGGCCGCGCGGCATACGGGCCGGTGCCGAGAACCAGACCGCGTGCGCGCGTCCGGCCTCCTCGCCGAAGTCCAGGGAGTAGGGGATGCGGCCGATGTTGCTCAGCAGCGTGGTGGACGTCCAGGGGGCGGCGGCCCGGCGCAGGGTCCGGGCGAGCGCGCCGCGCCAGGGGACCGGCAGGACCGGGGCGGTCAGGAGGGCGGCTCCGTGGCCGAGTTGGGGGCGGGGCAGGGACTTCAGGGCGCGGGTGCGGGTGGCGGTGCGGTGCAGCAGGCCGGGCATGCCGGTCGTGGCCTCGCTCAACTCGTCCGGCGTGAAGGGGACCTCGACCAGGCGGGTGCCGTTGCCGATGGGCATCGTCGCATCACGGGGGCGGTCGTCGACCGGCATGGTGATGCGCAGCGGGCGGGGGCGGGCTCCGTGGTCGCGGTTCCAGTGGGCGACGGTCAGGGCGGTGGCGACCATGAGCTGGTCGTTGACCGTGTAGGGGGAGCCCTTGGGGCGGTGCGGGAGGGGCAGTTCGGTGACCAGGACGTCGTTGCCGGGGGTGGGCCCGGGGGTGCCGGGGGCCACGCGGGCCGGCGGGCTCCAGTGGGAGGGCGCGGCGGCGGCGGGCGGTTCGGCGGTGGCCGCACGGACGGGTGGGGCGGCGGGGGAGTTGTCCTTGCCGCCGTACAGCTCGGCGGCGGTGGCCAGGACGCGCAGGCAGGCCGGGCCGTCGAGGGCGACGTGGTTGACGGTGAGGACCAGGGCCGTGCCCTCGTCCTGAGGGCCCGCCACGACCTCCAGGCGGATCGGCGGGGACAGCGAGAGCGCGGGCGCCTGGGCCAGGGCCCGCGTGCGCGCGTCCCGCAGCGCGTCCTTCCCCGGTCGCGGAAAGCTCACCACCTCCACGTCCGGCGCCCGGGTCAGCTCCCATTCGTAGCGGCGGCGCCACCACGGGCCCGGGGCCTCGCGCATCAGGACACGCGGGTGGCGGCGCAGGGCCTCGCCGAAGGCCTGGCGAAGCCGCGCCGGATCCAGCCGGCCGGGGAGGCGGACCTCGATGTGGACCGTCTCCGGTTCCTCGTCCTGCCGGCAGTGGCGTGCCACCTCGTCCACCACCGGGAACGGCAGCCGTTGCGGCGTGCGGGGCGTGACGTTCTCCAGTTGGGTCATCGGCCGTCGTCTCCCCCCTTGGGCTCCGGACCGCCCGGACCGCGCGCCGAGACGGGCGGTCCGGCCTCGCCGCGCGGGAACGGCTCCTGCGCCTGCCCCCCGAGCCGGGGCAACGTCTTCGCGGGGGCCGCCTGAGGGGGCACCGGCGTCGTACCCGGCGGCGGGGGCACCGCCGGCAGCACCGCCGTCGTACCCGGATCGCCACCCCGCTCCCGCACGCCCACCAGCGCCGCGAACAGACCGGTCAGCGCGAGCAGTTGGGCCACCGGCGAGAAGGCGCCCACGCCTTCCCCGGCGGGTTCGCCCGCACCCGTCGCCGCCACCACGCCCGCCGCCGCGAGCGCCCCGAACGCGAGCGGCACCAGCAGCGCGTGCCGCCGGTGCGCCAGCACCGCCAGCGCCGGCACCAGCAGCGCGAACCATCCGGCGATCACCACGCCCACCAGCGTCAGCGCCACCGTGCCCAGCCACAGCCCGGGCGCCGGGGGCACCGGCTGGGGGGCGTCGGGGTTGGGTGCGCGCCTGCGCCAGACGACCAGGCCGACGAGCGCGGCCAGCCCCACCCCGCTGCCGATCAGCCCCGCCTCGTACGCCGTCGCCGGCTCGTACGACAGCCTGATCGTGCCGCCCGCTCCGGCCGGGACGCGCCAGCCCTGCTGCCAGCCGTCAAGCCGGACCGGTGTGAGCTCCTCGCCGTTCAGCGTGGCCCGCCAGCCGTCGTTGAAGTTCTCGTACGTCGTCAGGTACGAGGCCGCGCCCGCGCCGGCCGTCACCTCCCGGCGGTCACCGAGCCAGTCCCGTATCCGCAGGTCACGGCCGGTGGACCCCGGCTGTGTCAGCGTGCCCCGGGTCAGCGTCACATCCGTCAGGACCAGCGGTCCGGCGTCGCCGGCCTCGACGCGGTGCGTGCCCTCGGACAGTCGCAGACCGCGCTCCGGGCACAGGGTCACCTGCACCGGCCGGCGCTCGGTCAGGTCCCTCACCGTGCCCGTGACGCCGGTCCGGTACAGCTCGCCGTCGACCGCCAGCAACGGTCCCTCGCCGCACGGCAGGGAGAACTCCCGGTCGGGGCGGGGCTGTGGGGTCCGGTAGCTGTCGAGGGCCGGGAGATAGGCCTCGGTCAGGCCCACCGGCAGTTGCAGGGCCTCGTCGACGACCGGGTTGTGGAGGGTGAGCGGAGCCGTCCCGGTGACCGTGATCTCCAGGCGGTCGGTCGTGATCGCCGGGAAGCGCACCCAGCCGTTCTCGTCCACACCGGCGCTCGCCGCGCCGTCGGGGGAGCTGATGCGCACCTGCGTGGGCCGGCTGGACAGCCCGCCGGCCGCCGCCAGCACCAGCTCACTCACCGGCTGCCTGCCCTCCCAGCGCAGATGGATCGTGGGCCGGTCGCCCGCGATCCACGCCGTCGTCAGGTCGCCGTCGGTGAGGTTGCGCGCGGCGAGGCCCGCGCCCAGCCGGGCGGTGGAGTCGGCGGTGGCGGTGATGCGCTGCTGCTGTCCGGGCGCGATCTCGTAGAGCAGCCGGTCCAGTTCCTCGCCTGGCACCGGCACCGCGCTCGCCGTCACCTCGTACGTCCCCGCACCGGCCGTGCGGAAACTGCGGTGCAGGCCCGCCTCGGTGCCGGTCCGGGAGAGGCCGGTGGGGTCGGCCGGGCGGTGCAGGGAGATGATCTCCGAGGCCGCGGCGGAGACGTCCGAGGGCAGCCGCAGCATGCGCGTCACCTGCACGTCCGGCAGCTGGATCTCGGCGAAGCCCGCCCCGGTCAGCCCGGCCCTGCGGGCCACGGAGTCGACGATCGTCAGCTTCATCCAGCCGGTCGCGCCCGCCGGAGCCCTGACGCTCTGCGTCATGCCGTTCGGCTGGAGGAAGCTGGTCACCGACCCGCGCTCCGTCTCCACCCGCACCCGCGTGGCGGCTGCCCGCACGCTCTCCTGCGGCAGCGGCGTCACCTCGAAGGACGACGGCATGTCGTACTCGTCCGCGCCGTCGCCGCCCGTGCCGGCGAACTCGATGCGCAGCCACTGCCCGTTCGGCGAGGCGACCGAGCCCTCCGTCCAGGCGGTGGCCGGGTCGCCGTCGAAGGCCCCCACGGGGTCGAACTGCGGCAGGTGGAACAGCCAGTTGCCGTACGAGGACGCCGTCACCGACCGCGCCCCGCGCAGCTCGGCCACCGTCTGGTGGCGGGTACCGGACACCGGCAGGATCTGGTGCGGCGGCTCACCGGCGTCCTGGTGGGCGCCCGGCGCGTTCCGCTCGTCCCGGGTGTACGTGTACGACGTGTTGGCGTTGACCAGCCCGAACCGCGTGTCGGCGCGGCGCAGCCCGTCGCCGGTCACCTGCAGCTGCGGTGAGCCGAGCCCCGGGTGGTTGTCGCCGGACAGCACGGTCGCCCGGCCGCGCAGCGCGGCGGCGAGCGGCAGCAGCGACTCGGGACCGCCGGAGACGACGGCCGTGCCGGCGATCGGGTGCAGGGCGGCCTGCACGGGCCGGGGTACACCCTCGCCGCCCGGCCGGTAGATCTCCACCGCCCGCTGGCGCGGGTAGAGCCCCTCGACCTGGAGCGGGGTGTCGTCGGCGATCCGGCCGCCGGTCATGACCGGGCCGAGCCCGGTCACCCGCCGGTAGCCGGACTGCTCCAGCGTCCGCTTGACCGTCGTGGTGGGGACGGCACCGAGCTGGTCGGGGTCGAGGTCGTTGCGGACCACGACGTAGTGGATGCCCGCCCGGCTCAGGAAGTCGGCCAGGCCCGGGACTTCGGCACCGGTGAGCAGGGCCTGCTCCACGGCGTCCATCGCGCGGCGGTTGCCTGGCGTGCCGAAGGGGACGTAATCCCGCTGGGCCCAGCGGGACCCGGCGAGCACGTCGAGGGGCTGGTCGATGGTGGAGCCCCAGGTGTGGATGCCGTGCGCGGTGGCCGGGACGACCAGGGCGCGGGAGTCGGGGGAGTACTTCTCCAGCCAGTCGGCGGTGGCCCGCCAGTACTTCGGGAGCTCCTGGAAGGAACCGGCGTTGAGGATCGACCCGTTGACGTACGGCCACACCAGCCCCGGCAGCACCAGCACCGCCGCGGCCAGCGGGGCGAACCGGCGGCCGCGCAGCGGCCGGGCGCCGCGCGGCTCGGCGGCCACCGCCACCAGGTGGGCGAGGCCGAGGACCAGGGCGAGGGCCAGGCCCGTCTGGAACTTGTAGATGTTCCGGAACGGCGCCAGCCGGCCGTTCAGCCAGTCCTGCACGGTCTCGTGGAAGGGCGCCCCGAACGCGCCGCCGTACCCGGCGAGCAGGACCAGCCCCGTCACGAGCACGGTCAGCACCAGCCAGCGCCGCTCCGGCATGTCCCGCCGCGCCAGCCCGGCCAGCCCCAGTCCGGCGGCCAGCGCCGAGCAGACCACCACGAGCGCCGAGGACACCACCGTCCAGCCGGCCGGCAGCCACGCCTCGCCGAAATGCAGATACGCCACCCAGTTCCCGGCGCCGCGCAGCGCCTCGGTGGCCGCCATGGTGTCGGTCGTGGTCCGGGAAGTCTCGATGTAGGGAAGGAAGTTCTCGCCGTAGGCGCCGAGCAGCAGCAGCGGTATCCACCACCAGGCGGTCGCCAGCGCCACGCCCGGCGCCCACCAGGCGATCAGCTTGCGCTGCCGTGGGCCGGGCGGGCGGGACAGCAGATACAGGCCCACCGGAAGCAGCGACGCCAGCGTCGAGGCCGCGTTCACGCCGCCCATGAAGGGGACGACCAGCGCCGAACGCAGCGCCGCCACCCGGGCCGAGTGGCGGTCATCGGTCAGCGGCAGCAGCACCCACGGCAGAAAGGCTCCGGGCAGCGCGGCGGCGGACGTCGAGCCGACGACGATCGTGAACAGCGGCCACAGCGCGTACGCCAGCGCGGCGAGCAGCCGGGAGGCACCGCTGCCGACGCGCAGCCGCTCGGCCAGCCGCAGCGCGCCCCAGAAGGCGACCGACACGACCAGCGACATCCACAGACGCTCCGCGAGCCACACCGGCAGGTCGACCGCGCGGCACAGCCAGTGGAACGGGAGCATCGGCCACAGGTAGCCGGCGTACTGGTCCTGGATGCCGCCGAAGCCGCCCCGGTCGTGCCACAACTGGCCGAGGTCGGCGAGGAACCTGCCCGGGTCGACGGTGACCCCGAGCTTGGTGTCGAAGGTCTGCCGGCCCGGCCGTACCGCGAGGAACAGCACGAGGACCACGGCCCAGAACCCCAGCAGCCAGCGCCGCGACCGCGGGCCCTCCGGGGGGCCCGCCGCGGTCGCGGTGGTGGGGACGGCTGCGGGAGGAGGGGCCTGGACCGTGGTCGTCATGGGGGACACCGCCGGAGGATGAGGAGGAGGTTCCAGGTGGCCACCTCACGGATGCCGGGCGCCTTGACGACGGCCTCCGCGAGGAACGGCCAGTAGCGGGAGCGCGCCGTGACGAGCGTGACGTCGTCGCGGGCGCGGACCTGCCGCAGGGTGGGGCCGATGTGCACGGCGAAGAGGTTCTCGCCGAGGGTGTGCTTGGCGGGCCTTCCGGTCCGGCGGCGGTAGCGGGCGCGGGCCCGTTCGGCGCCGAGGTAGTGCCAGGGGGCCCACTCGTGGCCGCCCCACGGGGAGAGCCAGTTGGTGAACGACACGTAGATCAGACCGCCGGGCCGTGTGACGCGTGCCAGCTCACTGAGGAAGGTCTGCGGGTCGGCCACGTGCTCCAGGACGTTGGAGGAGAACGTCACGTCGGCGACCCCGTCGGGCAGCGGCAGCAGATAGCCGTCGGCGACCACGGTGCCGTCGGGCGGCTTCTCGCCCAGTTCGGTCACGTCGGGCTCGAAGAGGTAGGCGTGCGCGCCGCGCCGCCGGAACTCCTCGGTGAAGTGCCCGCCGCCCCCGCCGACGTCGACGACGATCCGCCCGGCGACCGGCCCGTCGTACGCCTCGACCTGGTCGGCGGAGTCCCGGGCGAGCAGCGAGTAGCAGGCGCCGGGGTCGTCCTGCTCGCGCAGGAAGGCCCGGAAGAGGGCGAGGGAGCGCCGCAACGACGGATCCTTGAACCCCCGGTGAGATGACGCCGTGGAGGGGCGCGGGGAACTGCGCGATCGACCACGGACGACCCGCAGTCGCCGGCCGGCCGCGGGCGTACGGCGCGGGGGCGTCATGGCGTCCAGCCCCGCACCGCTTCCGCGGCAGCCGCCCGGAACTGCAGCACCGTACGGTCCCACCGGTACCGGGCGGCGTGTTCGAGGGCCGCCTTGCCCATGAGCTCCCGTCGATGCGCGGACAGTGCCAGCGTGCACCAGGCCGCCGCGAAGGAGGACTCGCCGGCTGCCAGGACGCCGGTCTCGCCGTCGACGACGGAGTCCCGCAGACCGGGCACGTCGAAGCCGATCGCGGGGGTCCCGCGCGCGGCGGCCTCGGTCACCACCAGGCCCCATCCCTCCACCGCCGACGGATGCAGCAGCAGCCAGGCCGCGCACAGCAGACGGTGTTTCTCGGCCTCGCTGACCCGCCCGGTGAACTCGACGCCCGGTCCGGCCAGCGCGGCGAGCCGCTCCCGTTCGGGGCCGTCGCCCACGATCACCAGACGGCCGCCGGTGACCGGGCGGACCCGCTCCCACAGCCGCAGCAGCAGATCGACGCGCTTGTACTCGACGAGCCGGCCGACCGCCACGAACAGCGGCTCGGGGGAGCGTTCGGCGAGCGGTCCGGGCTCCTCCACGCCGTTGGGGACCACCCGGATGCGTTCGCGTGCCACGCCGAGCGCGCGCAGCGCGTGGGCGGTGGACGGGGAGACCGCGACCAGCAGACCGTGGGACTGCGCACCGGTCAGCGCCCAGTGCTCCAGGCGCCGGCCGATCCGGGCGGCGGGCGCGAGCGGGCCGCCGAAGCGCATCCGCCACAGGTCGGAGTGGACGTGGTTGACCAGGCAGAGGGTGGGGCCGCGGTGCCACAGCGGGGCGAGGTAGGGCATGCCGTTGCAGACCTCGACCAGCAGGTCGCAGTCGCCGACCTGGCGGGCGAAGGCCGAGCGGGCGCGCAGGTAGTGGCCGTAGGCGCCGCCCGCGGAGACGACCCGGTAGTCGCGGAACGCCGCCGGGCCGCCGCACAGCAGCGTGACCTGGTGGCCGAGGCGGGTCAGGCCCTCGGCCAGCCGGTCGACGAGCAGCTCGGAGCCGCCCGCCGCCGGGTTGCCGAGGTCCCGGTGGGCGAGGAAGACGATGCGGCGCGGCGGCGGGGGGAGCGCCGGGTGCCGCTGCTGCGGCCGGGGGAGGGCGGTGCGCAGCGGCTGCGGTACGTGCTGGGGCATGGGTGCTCCAACTCGTCTCGGGGTGCGGAACTCGAAGCGGGGGAGGGGGATGTTGCCGGTGGGGAAGGGAGGTTCTGCTGTGGGGGAGGGGGATGTTGCCGGTGGGGAAGGGAGGTTCTGCTGTGGGGAAGGGACGTCGTGCCGGTGGGGCAGGGAGGTTCTGCCGTGGGGAAGGAGGGTTCTGCTGTGGGGAAGGGCGGTTTCTTTGCCTGGCCTGGGTGGGACCTGTGGACGGGATGTGCGCGGGGTGGGGTTGGACAGTTTTCGCCGAGGCGTTCGTCACGGCTACTCACGCACATGACAATTTCGTTGCTTGTTGTACCTGACGGCACGTCACAATGTGAGCCCCGGTCCGATTCCGGGCCTTGACGGCTACCCGGACCGTGCCGACACTGGGCCGACGGGCGGGGTGGGCACCGGGGTGGGACGACCTCCGGACCAGAGAGGCTGACCTCGCATGTCCAGACTGATCGCCGCCACCGTGACCGTCGTGGTCGCGGCCGCCCTCGCGGTGGGCGCCGCGCTCGGCGTCGTCGCGCTGCTCGAAGCCACCCCCGAGCAGCCCAACAGCCCCCTGATCACCTACGAGCAAGCGGGCCAGGGGAGCTGACCGGTGACCGCCCGCCCGGCAACCGCCACCCCGCCCGCCGCCACCGGCACGGCCGGGGCGTCCCGCTCCGCCTGGCACGAGGTGCCCCGGCTCCAGGTGCGCAGGTTCGCGGGGATCGCCATGGCCGAGGCGCCCGCGCTGGCCGAGGAGATCCTGCGCGAGATCCGCCGCGAGTACCCGCACCTGCCGCTCGTGCTGGACGAGAGCGGCGAGCCCATGGCGCTGGTCGGCATCCGGCGCGCCATCGAGGTGTTCGTGCAGCACCTGGAGCACGCCGACTACTCGACGGGCCGCCCCACCGTGCCGCCCGGCGTCTTCCAGGACTTCGGCCGCGGCGAGGGCCTCAACGGCCGCACGCTGGACTCGCTGCAGGCGATCTACCGGATGGGGGTACGGCTGGCCTGGCGCCGTTTCGCCGACATCGGCCAGCGTGTGGAGATCCCGCCACCCGCGATGTACGAGCTGGTCGACGCGGGCTACGAGTACCTCGACGGACTGGTCGACCAGTCCGTGCGCGGCTACGCCGAGGCCGCCGCCCGCCAGGCGGGGGAACGGCTGCGCCTGCAGCGCCGGCTCATGGAACTGCTGCTCGCCGAACGCCACCGCGGCGACCCCGCCGACGCCCTCGCCGAACGCGCCGCCCGGATCGGGTGGCAGCTGCCCGACAAGGTCGCGGTCGGGGTGCTGCTGCGCCCGGCGCGGGAGGCGCTCGCCCCCGCCGTCGGGCAGGGCGTGCTGCTCGACCTGGAGTACGAGCAGCCCCGCATGGTGGTGCCCGAACCGGACGCCGCCGGGCGGCCCGAGCTGCTGCAACGCGCCCTCGGCGGCTGGGCGGGCGCCATCGGGCCGCCGGTGCCGCTGGCCGACGCCGCGAAGTCGCTGCGCTGGGCAGAGGCCGCCGTACGCCTGATGGAACGGCGGCTGCTGCCCGCCGGGGAGGTGCTGTTCTGCACCGAGCACACCGAGGCGCTGGTGCTGCTCCAGCCCGAGGAACTCCTCGACGACCTGGCGTCGCGCTGCCTCGCCCCGCTCGCGCACTGCGGCCCCGCGCACGCGCGACGGCTCGCGGAGACGCTGCTGGCCTGGCTGGAGACGCGCGGCGGGGCGCCGGAGGTCGCGGAGCGCCTCGGTGTGCATCCTCAGACCGTCCGGTACCGGTTGCGCCAGATGCGGGAGCTGTGGGGCGACGAGATCGACGACCCCGACCGGCGCTTCGAACTGGAACTGGTGCTGCGCGCCCGGCGGTTGCGGGGCGAGATCGGCCGGGGCCGTGCTCAGCCTCGCCGGGCTGCGCCGCCGACGGGAAGGCGGGTGAGGTCGCGCCCGACGACCACGCGCCCGGAGTAGCCCCTGCTCGCCTTGGCGTGCCAGGTGGTGTCCGGGACGATGTTGGTGGCGCCGGGCACCAGATGGCTGAGGACCAGCGTGGGCACGCCGGCACGGGACGCCAGCGGGCCGACCCGGCCGGCGTCGGTGTGGCTGATCTCCATGTGCCGCTGCTGCGCCGGTTTCAGCCCGCCGAGGGCGAGCGTGTCCAGGTCCATCACCTCGTGCACCAGGACGTCCGCGCCGCGCGCCAGCCGGGCCACGTTGCCGCACGGGGCGGTGTCTCCGCTGAACACGACCGATCCGTCAGCGGTGTCGAAGCGGAAGGCGAAGGACGGGTAGACCGGCGGATGCTCCACCAGCACCGCCGTGACCAGCACCCGCTCGTCGCGCATCACCTCGAACGGCTCCATCGGCGGCGCCATCAGCTTGCGCGCCCCGGCGCCCCTCGGCGGGCGGAACCGGATGTCGTGCGGCACGATCAGCTCCCGGATGTCGGGCCAGCCCTCACTGCGCATCCGGACGTTGATGTCGTAGGCGGTCGCGTCGATGTGACCGGCGATCAGGTCCTTCGTGCCCGGTGCGGGCGCCGACGGGCACACGGTGCGCACGCTGCGTCCGGCGGGGTGGACGGCGGGCAGGGTCCCGGCGGAACCGGGTCCGTAGATGTGCACGGGCCCGCCGAGCGGCTGGAAGCCGCCGAAGCGCAGCCACAGCAGCGGGTACAGGTCCGAGAGATGGTCCGAGTGCAGATGCGTGACGAACACCGCGGTCAGCTGCTCCGGCGTCAGCCAGGCCTGCGCGTACCGGGCGAACGTGCCCGGCCCGCAGTCCACGAGGTAGACCCGCCCGTCGACGACCAGCGCGGAGCAGATGCCGGCCCGCCCGTGCATGGGGACGGGGCCGCCGCTGGTGCCGAGCAGCACCAGCTGGGTGCCCTTGTGCGGTTCGGCGACCGCCGGGGTGGGGTGCAGGGGAAGCGCGGCGACCGCGCCGGCGCCGGAGGCGACGGCGGCGGTACGCAGGACGGTGCGGCGGCTGGGCGCGGGGAAACTGGGCATGGCGGATCCCGGGGAGGCTGAGGGGTGCACGGGGCCGCGGGCGCGCGGCGGGGACGCGACGTCGAACGGTGTTGTCCTCCCGTTGCCCTGCCGGGCGCCGGACGTCCGACCTCGTCACTGAGTCAACGACTTGGGGCCGCCGCGGGCTTTGGTCCGGCGCCCCAAACTCGGCCGGATCTTTGGCACGCGGGCCTCATGCGGGACCGGTCCCGGCTTCGGCCGCGGGTCTCGCGCGGCGTCCGGACGCCGGGCAGCCGCGCGAACGCGGCTGCCCGCCGATCGCCCTTTCGGCTCAGCCGGGCCCCAGCAGCCGCACGATCTCCAGTGCCATCCGCACCTCCAGCGTGTCCTGCTCCAGCGGCCGGCCGAGCAGCCGCTCGGCCCGCCGCACCCGGTACGTCACCGTGTTCCGCGCCACGAACAGCCGCTCGGCCGCCCCCTGCGGGCTGCGCCCCTCCGCCAGGTACACGCGGAGCGTCTCCCGCAGCTCCCGCACCCGCGGATCGTCGGCGCCCAGCCCCCCGAGGACGCGCGCCGCGAACCACCGGGCGTGTTCCACGTCGGCGGTGAGCAGGGCGGCCGTGCTCACGTCGGCGTAGTCGCACAGCCAGCCGGTGTGGCCGAAGCGGTCCATGCGCCGGGCCTCGCGGGCGCCGCGGTGGCTGCGCCGGAAGCCTTCGGGGCCGTACCCCACCGGTCCCAGCGCGGCCCGAAGCGGGCGGCGTTCGGGGACCAGCCGGGACAGCCCGGCCAGGGCGTCCCTCGCCGGCTCGGCCGACCAGCAGGCCCACGCCCACAGCTCGGCGCTGCCCGCCGCCACGCTCAGCAGGTTCTCCGCCCCGGCCGCCCGGCCCAGCTCGGCGGCCAGCAGCCTCAGTTCGTCCGTCGAGGTGGCCTCGGGCGAACCGGTGGTGACGATGAACGCCGCGTGATGGCGGGCCAGTTCGTAGCCGAGTGTGCGTGCCGCGACGGCCCCGCCGACCAGCCGCCCGGACAGCAGGTCGTCCACGATCCTGCGGCGCGCCGCCTCCCGGCCGCGCCGCCACCGGTCCCGCTCGGCGACGTACTCCTCGGCGAGCCGGCTGGCCTGCACGTCGGCGTAGACGAACAGCAGCTCGCTGACCCGGTGGCTCTCCTGGATCCGGACCTCGTCCGGCTCCTTGTCGAGCGCCTCCATCAGCCGCCCGTGCAGATACGCGTGCCCGAGCCGCACGCCGCGCAGTACCCGTTCCAGCGGCACGTTGCGGCGGGCCAGTTCGGCGTTGCCCGCCACCGCCTCGGGCACCACCAGCGCGCCCCTCGGCTCCGGCTCGGTGAGCAACCCGCGCAGCGCCTGGAGCACGGTCGCCTCCACGGCCCGGTGGAACGGCGGGTACGCTCCCGGCCCGCCGTGCTCGGGCACCTGGCGCACGATGTGCGCCGCCATGTCCCGGGCGACCTCGACGGCCCAGCCGACCGGCCCCGGCCCGAGCGGCGCCCGCGCCGCGGCCAGGGTCTCGGGCGAGCACACCGGTTCCGGCGGCGCCGCCGAGGGCACCAGCCGCAGCAGCCACGACGACCCGCTCACCCGGCCAGTACAGCAGACGCGGCCCCCGCCGGCGCCCCCGCCGGCGCCCCCGTCAACGGGCCCCCGCCAGGCCCCGGGACCGCAGCACCCGCCGTTCCAGCGGAGCGAACAGCAGCAGGTCCACCGCGATGCCCACGACGAGGATCTCCCCGATGGTGGCGAGCACCAGTGCCATGTCCTGGTAGGAGCGGGCGTTCTCCAGGAGCTGGCCGAGCCCCAGCCCCAGCTCCGGGGAACTGGCGATGAGTTCGGCGGCCATCAGGGACCGCCAGGAGAACGCCCAGCCCTGTTTGAGGCCGGCCAGGTAGCCGGGCAGCGCGGCCGGCAGCAGCACGTACCGCACCCGCGCGGCCCCGGTGGCGCCGAGCACCCGCCCGGCCCGCAGATACAGCGGCGGCACCTGGTCGACCCCGGCCAGCAGCCCGTTCGCTACGGACGGCACGGCACCGAGCAGGATCACCGCGTAGATCGTCGCGTCGGTCAGCCCGAACCACACCACCGCGGCCGGCACCCACGCCACCGACGGCAGCGACTGCAGTCCGGACAGCACCGGCCCGAGCGCGACCCGGACCGGCCGCACCGCGCTCAGCAGCAGGCCCAGCGCGGTCCCCAGCAGCACGGCCGCCGTGAAGCCGAGCGCGCCCCGCTCCATGCTGGTCCACACCGTGGAGAACAGCGTCCCCTCGTACCACTGACCGGACAGCGCCCGTCCCACGTCGGCCGGGGAGGGCAGCAGATAGTCCGGCTTGAGCCGGGCCTCGTACGCGGCCTGCCAGGCGAGCAGCACCAGCACGACGGCCACCAGGGGCGGCACCAGCCGTTGCCGCAGCAGCCGCCCGACGGGTGTCCTGGCGGACCCGGCGGGGGCGCTGTCCAGCGCGTCCAGGCCCGCCTCGACGGCCGCCGTCTCGCGCACCTTCCGGGGCACGACCAACTCACCGGCGGCCATGGCGGCGGATCTCCTCCCGTAACGCGTCGGTGACCAGGGCCGTCAGCGCGGCCTCCGGGGTGCCGTGGGCGCTCCACTCGCGGGCGATCCGGCCCGGCCGGGAGGACAGCAGCACGACCCGCTGCCCGAGCCGTACCGCCTCGCGGACGTTGTGGGTGACGAACAGGACGGTCAGGCCGTTCTCCGCCCAGATGCGGGTGAGTTCCCCGTGCAGCACGTCGCGGGTGATGGCGTCGAGCGCGGCGAACGGCTCGTCCATCAGCAGCACGTCCGCGTCCTGGGCCAGCGCGCGGGCCAGGGCGACGCGCTGGCGCATCCCGCCGGACAGCTCGTGGATCCGCTTGCCGTACGCGTCCTTCAGCCGGACCAGGTCGAGCAGCCGCCGCGCCTCGCCGGGCCGGTCGCGCCGGGGCACCCCGCGCAGCCGCAGCGCGAGTTCGACGTTCCGCCCGGCGCTCAGCCACGGGAACAGGGCGTGGTCCTGGAACATCAGCGCGGGCCGCCGCCCGCCGGGCACGTCGATGGCGCCGGTGGACGGCCGGTCCAGTCCCGCGACCAGGTTGAGCAGCGTGGACTTGCCGCAGCCGGAGGCACCCAGCACACAGACGAACTCGCCGCGGCCGACGGTCAGCCCGATGTCGTCGAGCACGGTCTGGCGGCGCCCGGCGGTGTCGAACCACTTGGAGACACGGGTGAGGCGTACGGCCGCGCGCTCCGCCTCGGCCGGCGGGACGGGACGGGCCGGTGCGCCGGTGTGCAGCATCGTTTCTGACATGGGATCACTTCCTTCGCGTTCAGGAGCCCGGAGCGGCCACGACACCGAGCCCGGCGTCGTCCACGGCCGCCTCGCCGCGCCGGGCGAGGACCCGGTTGAGGGGGCGCAGATCGAAGATTCCGTCCAGGGCGGCACGGCTGCCGCCGAGCAGCCCGAGCCGTTCGGCCCGGTCGGCCTCCTCGGCGAGGGTCGCGGCGAGCGGGTCGGCGGTGAGACGGACGTGCCGCCAGGCCGCGTCGAGGACCCGCTCCGGCAGCGGGCGGCCGGTCAGTGACTCGATGGCCCGGTTGACGGCCGCCCGGCCCTCGGCGGGCCGGCTCTTCAGCCAGGCGTTGGTGCGTACCGCGCCGCGCAGCACGGCCTCGACGACGTCCGGATGGTCCCTCAGGAAGGAGGGGCTGACCACCACGAGGGCGGTGACGAACGCGCCGCCCTCCCACAGGTCCGCCTCGTCCAGCAGCACCCGCCCGCCGTCGGCGACGAGCTGCGCCGCCACCGGCTCCGGCACCCACGCCCCGTCGATCGCGCCGCGCCGGAAGCTGGTGGGGATCTCCTTGACGGACTGCCGTACGACCGTCACGTCCCCCCGGCCGGTGTGCGGGTCGATCTCCCAGCCCTGCTCCCGGATCCAGTGCAGCAGGGCCACGTCCTGCGTGTTGCCCGCCTCGGGCGTGGCGATCCGCAGCCCCCGGACGTCACTGCCGCGCACGCCGGCGTCCGCGTCGACGACCAGCGCGACTCCGCCCGACGCGGCGCCGGAGACGATCCGCAGCCCACGGCCGCCGGAGCGCAGGAAGCCGTTGATCGCGGGCGACGGGCCCATCCAGGCGATGTCCACGGCGCCCGCGTTGAGCGCCTCCAGCGCCGTGGGGCCGCCGTTGAACACCTGGGTGCGCAGCCGGGTGCCGCCCAGCTCCCGGGTGAGGAAGCCCTGCTGGACGGCGGCCAGCGGGGTGGCGTGGGTGACGTTGGCGAAGTAGCCGACCGAGACGGTCTGCGCCGACAGCGGCGGCCCACTGCCGGCGGCCGGTGCGGCCGCCACCCCCGGCGCCCGGGACCCGTAGCCGCAGCCCGCCGCGCCCAGGAGCAGCAGGAGCAGCGCCAGGGCCGCGCGGAGCGGACGCCGCGAGCGGCGGGACGTACGGCTGCGCTCAGGGAGCCGCATCGGGGGTCCCCGGAACGGTCGCGCCGACCATGCCCGCGGTCAGCGTGGCCCCGTCGGCCGGGTCGATCAGCACGAAGGAGCCGGTGCGCCGGCTGTCCTCGTAGCGGTCGAACGCCAGCCGCCCGGCGGTGCGCAGCGCCACCTGCCCGATCTCGTTGAGTTCCAGCCGTCCGGCGCCCTCGATCCGCCGGACGACCGCGCGCACGGTCCGCGTGGTGTGCCTCAGCAGCACGTGGTCCCCGGGCCGCAGCGGCCGCTCGTGCAGATGGCACACGGCCGCCTCGACGTCCCGGGACACCACGGGCGGCGCCGCCGCCGGGACGATCAGGTCGCCCCGGGAGACGTCCAGGTCGTCGGCCAGCCGCAGCGCGCCCGACTGCGGGGAGCACAGCGACTCGGCCGGGGCACCGAGGACGTCGACGCCGGTGACGGTGGTGGTCCGCCCGGACGGCAGCACGGTGACCCGGTCGCCGGCCCGCAGCTCACCGGCCGCGAGCTGACCCGCGTACAGGCGGGTGCCGCCGGAGCGGATGACGTACTGGACGGGGAAGCGGGCGGGCGCGCCGGCGGTGTTCTCGGTGACCGGCACGTTCTCCAGATGGGCCAGGACGGTCGGGCCGCCGTACCAGGCCATGCGCGGGGACGGCTCGACGACGTTGTCCCCGGCGAGCGCGGAGATCGGGATCGCGGTGACCTCGGGGATGCCGAGCCCGGCCGCGAGCCGGGTGAACTCCCCGGCGACCGCGGCGAACACGGACTGCTCGTGGCCGACGAGGTCCATCTTGTTGACGGCGAGCACCACGTGCGGCACCCGCAGCAGCGCCGCCACGGCCGCGTGCCGGCGGGTCTGCTCGGCCACGCCCTTGCGGGCGTCGACGAGGATCACGGTGAGGGCGGCGGTGGAGGCGCCGGTGACCATGTTCCGGGTGTACTGCACGTGGCCCGGGGTGTCGGCCAGGATGAACCGGCGGCGGGGCGTGGCGAAGTAGCGGTACGCCACGTCGATGGTGATGCCCTGCTCACGCTCGGCGCGCAGCCCGTCGGTGAGCAGGGCGAGGTCCGGTCCCTCGCCCAAGGACGCGCGGGCGACGGCCTCCATTTGGTCGGCCAGGACGGACTTGGAGTCGTGCAGCAGCCGTCCCACGAGGGTGGACTTGCCGTCGTCCACCGAGCCGGCGGTGGCCCAGCGGAGCAGGTCCGCCTCGGCCACCGGCGCCTCGCCGGGCCGGGAGGTGGGCATGGGGTTCATGTGTCCCTCCTGTGCGCCGGTCGCGGCGGTCAGCCGGGACCGGGCCTCCTGGAAGATGCCGCGCATCATCAGGGCGGCGGTGACGTGCGGGGGGTGGCCGAAAGCCGTCAGGTCGGCGGTCATCAGAAGTACCCCTCGCGCTTGCGGTCCTCCATCGCGGACTCCGACAGCCGGTCGTCGGCGCGGGTGGCGCCGCGTTCGGTGAGCCGGGAGGCGGTGATCTCGACGATCACCTCGTCGACGCCGGACGCCTCGGACAGCACCGCGCCGGTGCAGGACATGTCGCCGACGGTGCGGTAGCGCACCCGGCGTCTCTCCACCGGTTCGCCGTCCCTGGGGCCGCCCCAGTCGCCCGGGGCCAGCCACATGCCGGAACGCAGGAAGACCTCGCGCTCGTGCGCGAAGTAGATGGACGGCAGCTCGATGCCCTCGCGGGCGATGTACTGCCACACGTCCAGTTCGGTCCAGTTGCTCAGCGGGAACACCCGCACGTGCTCGCCGGGCAGATGGCGGCCGTTGTACAGCTGCCACAGCTCGGGCCGCTGGCGGCGCGGGTCCCAGGTGCCGAACTCGTCGCGCAGCGAGAACACCCGCTCCTTGGCGCGGGCCTTCTCCTCGTCGCGCCGCCCGCCGCCGAACACCGCGTCGAAGCCGCCGCCCCGGATCGCCTCCAGCAGCGGAAGCGTCTGGAGCGGGTTGCGGGTGCCGTCGGGACGTTCCCGCAGCACACCCCGGTCGATGTAGTCCTGTACGGAAGCCACATGGAGGGTGAGCCCATGGGCGGCCACCGCACGGTCCCGGTACGCCAGCACCTCCGGGAAGTTGTGCCCGGTGTCCACGTGCAGCAGCGCGAACGGCGGCGGCGCCGGCGCGAACGCCTTCAGCGCCAGATGCAGCATGACGACGGAGTCCTTGCCGCCGGAGAACAGCAGCACCGGCTTCTCGAACTCGCCGGCC
Organism: Streptomyces sp. NPDC047706; assembly: GCF_043204795.1. Classification (NCBI taxonomy): domain Bacteria; kingdom Bacillati; phylum Actinomycetota; class Actinomycetes; order Kitasatosporales; family Streptomycetaceae; genus Streptomyces; species Streptomyces sp. NPDC047706. Next base: position 94,446 of record NZ_JBIDCW010000003.1, read on the forward strand.
ACCTCGCGGAAGATGTACACCGCCTCGGACTCCAGCACGTCGGTGTGTGTGAGCCGGGCGGCCACGGTGCTCACAGCAGCCCCCGCTCAGCCATCAGCGCGTGCACGACGTCCACCGACTCGGCGACGGACTGGAGTTGCGTCTCCACCTTGGCGTCCGGCGACCGCGGCGGCTCGTACGGGTCGTCGACGCCGGTCAGCCCGGACAGCCGCCCGGCGCGGGCCTGCGCGTACAGGCCCTTCACGTCGCGCACCGCGCACACCTGGAGCGGGGTGGCGACATGCACCTCCAGATACGGCGTCCCGCTCGCCTCGTGCCGCTTGCGGACCGCCTCGCGGCTGTCGGCGTACGGCGCGATGACCGGGACCAGCACCAGGATGCCGTTGCGGGCCAGCACCTCGGCGACCAGGCCGATGCGCTGCACGTTGGTGTCGCGGTCCTCGCGGGTGAAGCCGAGGCCGGCGCTGAGGAAGGTGCGGATCTCGTCGCCGTCGAGCACCTCGACGCGATGCCCCTCCCGGGTGAGCCGGCTGGCCAGCGCCTGGGCCAGGGTCGTCTTGCCGGAGCTGGGCAGGCCGGTCAGCCAGACCGTGCCACCCCGGGTCGGCGGGGTCCTCATGCGCCGCTCCTCGCCGCCGGGGCCGCCGGGGCCGCCGTGGCGGCCAGGGGGGCGACGCCGTGCGCGGCGAGCACCGAGAAGCCGGGGGCGCACGCCTGCTCCAGCTCCTCCCGCTCGGCGCCGGGCAGGTCCCGCCAGGACGACGAGGGCGCGCCCACCTTGGCCGCGCACCTGCGCACCCAGTCCGCGTCCACGAAATCGGTGCCGAGGAACTCACCGACGCGGTGCAGGGACTCCTCGGGCGCGGCGAGCAGGTCCTCGTACCACAGGTGCAGCACGTTCTCCGGCGGCAGCTCGGACATCGCCGCCATGCCGCGCTTCATCTCGTCGGCCCAGTACGTGCCGAACAGCGACACCGGGACCCGGTAGTCCCGTACGGCCTCGGCGTCGAAGCGCTCCGGCAGGAACGGCAGCAGCTCCTCCGGTACGAAGCCGAGGTCGAGCTCGGTGTCGAGGGCCGGCTCCTCGGCGTACGGGTCGTGGCCCAGCGTCAGGTGCAGGGCCATCACCACGGCGGCCATCCGGAAGCCGGTGTGCCGGCTCATGGACAGGGCGGTGTCCCGGCCGTCGCGCACGATGTGCAGATGGCGGGCGTCGGGGAAGTGCTCACGGAACTGCGAGGCGAGGATCAGCGAGCCGCCGCTGCGCTCGGCCCACAGGGTCTTGCCGAAGCGGGCGCACAGCCAGCCGAAGAGGCGGTGGTAGTGCGCGCCGGCCCCGGCGTCCGGGAACCCGGCGACGGCCGCCTCCAGTTCGTCGTACAGCTCGTCCGGGGTCTCGGTGAGGTGGGGCAGCGTGGTGAGGAGGACTGCCGGGACGCCGGTGTCCGCCTGGAAGCGGGTGGTGGGGGAGGGGCGGTAGAGGACTTCCCCGGGGGCGAGGCCATGGGCGGTGAGGAGTTTGTTCACGGCGTTGCGGGAGGACAGGATCCGCCAGAACTCCGCTGCCGTGAGCGGGCCTTCGGGGAAGACCCGGGCGGTGATCCGGTACATGTCCGTGAGGTGGTTGAAGAGCTCCGACAGGCTGAGGACCTGGGGGTGCTCGCGCAGCAGCTCGGAGACCAGGGTGGAGCCGCAGCGGCCGGTGCCGGTGACGAAGACCTGGCCCGGGGCCGGTGAGGTCGGGGTGGGCATGCGCAGCTGTTCCTTCCGTGCGTCCTTGGGGTGGTGTCCACGGGTGGTGCGGGAAGGTGCGTCGACGGCGTCAGGAGCGGCGCAGCAGGGCCGCGTAGAGCGTCAGGCCGGGTCCGAAGGCCATGGCGACCACGGGGCCTTCGGTACGGGGCAGCCGTTGCAGGACCATCAGGACGGTGGGCGAGGAGCAGTTGCCGCACTCGTCGAGGACGCCGTACGACGCGTCCAGCGCGCCGGCCGGCAGGGCGAGGCGCTCGCCGACGACCTCCAGGATCCGCTTGCCGCCCGGATGCACGGCCCAGCCGGTGACCGCCTCGGGGGTCAGCCCGTGCGGGGCGAGCAGCTGGTCGCGGACCACCTCGCCGACGTGCTGCGCGAGCACGTCCGGGACCTTGGGCGACAGGCCCATCTTGAAGCCGAGGTCGGTGATCTGCCAGCTCATGTGGTCGGCGGTGGAGTGGTCGGTGACCGCGACGACGTCGATCACCTCGTAGCCGGTGTCCGCGTCGGGCTCCAGGACGACGGCGGCGGCCGCGTCGGCGAACAGGGCGTGCGCCACGATCTGTTCGATGTCCCGGGAGGGCGGCTGGACGTGCAGCGAGGTGAGTTCGAGGCACAACAGCACCGCCGGGCGGCCACGGGAGGCGACGAAGTCGGAGACGGCGCCCAGCGACGGGACGGCGGCGTAGCAGCCCATGTGGCCGATGAACAGCCGCTGCACCTTGCTGCTCATGCCCAGTTCGTCGGCGAGCCGTAAGTCCAGTCCCGGTGTGGTGTAGCCGGTGCAGGACGCCACGGCCAGCAGGCCGACGTCCTGCGGGGCCAGGCCCGCCGACTCCAGGGCGTCCGCGACCGTGCGCCTGCCGAGCGGGACGGCCTCGTCGATGTAACGGGCCATGCGCTGTCCGGTGCTCCAGCCCGACACCTCCTTCTCGGCGCGCGGGTCCACGGCGGTCGAGCGGGAGCTGATGCCGGAATTCTCGAATATCCGGCGGGCCAGCGGAAAACCGTCGTAGTGCTCGAGGAAAAAGTCCTGCCACAGCTCGTCCTGGCTGTTCCGGGCGCCCGGAAATGAATGTGAGGAACCGGTGATGACAGGGCGCGCCGCAGTGCGCGCCGCACGTCGGACGGGAGCGATTTTCTCTTCGAGATGCATGCGTGATTCCTTTGTTTCGGTCAGTTTCGGGCAGCGGAAAACAGCCGCTCGGGCGAAAGACGGGAGAGGGAATCGTGCGTGCCGAAGCGGTCGGCCCGGGCGTCTTTGCGCAGGCCAGACCGCTGAAATGGCGCTCGGTGAAGTACGCCGGCAGGGCGTACGAAGACAGAAGAAAGAGTGGTCAGCTCTCCCCCGTTCGAACCGGATGTCGATTCGATGTCCTCAGTCAAGCACACGCGCTTCACTGGAATCAAATGTTCCGCTGTTAAATTCTTCGGCGCGAATAATTAACGGCAAAAGATACCGGCCTGTCTCCCGGTGAACGCGAGAGACAGGCCGACGTGGTTATATCTGCGCTATTTCAGCCAGTGCCCGCTTTGATTTCGGTCAGTGCGCGTACGGGTTCTTCGGGCGGTTCGCCGTCCAGCCGGGCCCCCTCGATGTCCAGGTCGGGCAGCAGCCGCTCCAGCGGCCGTGGCAGCCACCACGCGCCGCGGCCCACCATGGCGAGGACCGCCGGCACCAGCGTCATCCGCACGACGAAGGCGTCCACCAGCACACCGAACGCCAGGGAGAAGGCGATGGGTTTGACGATGGCGTCCTGCGTGGTCACGAAACTGGCGAAGACGAAGAACATGATCAACGCCGCCGCAGTGACCACCCGGGAGGCATGCCCGGCGCCGTCCACCACGGCGTCCCGGGCCCGCCCGGTGCGCACCCACTCCTCGCGCATGCCGGAGACGAGGAACACCTCGTAGTCCATCGCCAGTCCGAAAAGCACCGCCATCAGCACGATGGGCAGGAAGCTGACGACCGGTCCGGTACTGGCCACGCCGAGCGCGTCCGCGAGCCAGCCCCACTGGAACACCGCCACGACCGCGCCGAAGGACGCCGCCACCGACAGCAGGAAGCCGGCCGTCGCCTTGACCGGCACGACCAGTGACCGGAAGACGAGCAGCAGCAGCACCAGGCACAGGCCCACCACCACGGCCGCGAACGGCAGCAGCGAGGCGCTCAGCCGGTCGGAGACGTCGATGCCGATCGCGGTGGTGCCGGTGACGGAGACGGTGGCGCCGGTCTCCCGCTCGATCGCGGCGGCGTCGCCGCGGACGGCGTCGACCAGATCCCGCGTGGACTCGTCCTGCGGGCCGCCCTCGGGCACGACCTGGATCACCGCCCGCCCGGTCCCGGGCGCGTACTGCGGCTGCCCGGCCTTCACGACACCCGGCACCTGCCGCAACCGCCCGGCCACGGCGGCCACCTGCCGCTGTCCGGCCTCCCCTTGTGTGCCCGCCTCGGCGAGCACCAGCAGCGGGCCGTTGAATCCCGGGCCGAAGGTGCCGGCGACGGTGTCGTAGGTCTCGCGCTGCGACGTCCCGTGCGCGGCCGTGCCGTTGTCGGGCAGCGCGAGGCGCAGATCGGCGGCGGGGACGGCGAGGGTGACCAGGGCGGCGACGGCGGCGAGGACGACGAGGAGGGGGCGGCGGGTGACGAGACGGGCCCAGCGCTGCCCCATGACGGACGGCGGCCGGGGCGGGGAGTCCCCGTCGAGCGGGACGGGCGCGTTCCCGTCCCCGTGTGGGCCTTCCTTGCCGGGCGTGCCGTCCCCGTGTGCGCCGGTGACGTTCCCGTCCCCGCCCGCGCCCCTGTCCCCGGCTTCGCGGGTGCCCGCCCGCGGCGCCGCCGTGGCCCGCCGCGCCGCCCGTGACCCCGGGCTCGGTCGCAGCCGGGCGCCCGCCAGGCCGAACAGCGCCGGCAGCAGCGTCACCGCGACCAGCACCGCGATCAGCACGGTCGCCGCCGCGCTCAGGCCCATGACGGTGAGGAACGGGATGCGGACGACCATCAGCCCCAGCAGGGCGATGACGACCGTGGTCCCCGCGAAGACCACCGCGCTGCCCGCCGTTGCGACCGCGCGTCCCGCGGACTCGCGCGGATCCATTCCCCGGGCCAGCTGCGTTCGGTGCCGGGACAGCACGAACAGGGCGTAGTCGATCCCCACGGCCAGCCCCAGCATCAGCGCGAGGCTCAGCGCGGTCGACGACACCGTCACCCCCGAGGACACCGCCAGCAGTCCCGCTAGCGAGGTGCCGACGCCGGCGAACGCGGTCAGCAGGGGCATCCCGGCGGCGAGCAGCGAGCCGAAGGTGACGGCGAGCACCGCCAGCGCGACGACCACGCCGAGGAGTTCGAGGACGCTCGGTGTCAGCACGCCGTTGCCGTACGCCTGTCCGCCGACGGACACCTCCAGCCCGGCCTCCTCGGCGGCCCGCGTCGTCTCCTCCAGCGCGTCGAGCGTGCCGTCGTCCAGGGCGGAACGGCTCACGTCGTAGTTGACCTGCGCCAGCGCGGTCCGCCCGTCGGGAGTCACGGTCCCGGCGCGCTCCGGCGGGACGACCGCCGCGACCTGCGGGGCGTCCCGCGCGGCGGTGAGCGTGCGCCGGATCGCCTGTGCGGTCCGCGGATCGCTCACCTCACCCCCCTCGGGAGCGGTGAACACGATCTGCGCGCTGGTCCCGGCCGCCGCCGGGAAGTCCTCGGCCATCGTGTCCTGGGCCCGCTGGGACTCGGAGCCGGGAATCGTGAACTCGTTGTCCAGCTTGCCGCCCACGGCGACCAGCGCGCAGACGGCACCGGCCAGCACGGCCAGCCAGGCCGCCAGGACGAGCCGCCGGCGGCGGTACGCGCCGAGGCCGAGCCGATAGAGCCAAGTCGCCACGGAGATGCTCCTCGTGCAGTAGTGGCAGTGCGGTGGGGGTGGTCCTCGGGGAGGGGACGACGGCCGGGGTGGGCCCCGGGAGCCGGGCCGGGGCGGGTGCGGCCGGCGCCGGGCGGGCTCAGGCCTTCACGGTCGTACTCCCTCCCGCCAGCTCCAGCCGCAGCCCGCTCGCCGTCACCGCGAGCCGCTCCGGTTCCAGACCGAGCGGCAGCCCGGACAGGTCCAGTTCCCGCGGGGTCCCGCCGAGCAGTTGGGCGGCGAGGGCGTCCGGGACCGTGCGCTCGCCCACCTTCACCGTGGTGCGCTCGAAGCGGATGCCCCGCTCGTGCAGCTCCGGCCGGAAACCGACGGCGATCCGCCCGGCGGGCCCGGCGTGCACGACGAGTTCGCCGGTGCCGGGGTCGGGGATGACGGCGGCGGTGCCCAGCGCGCCCCCGGTCATGGTGGCGACGGCGTCCGCGAGCGCGGCGCCGGCCAGTTCGGCGCTGACCCGGGTGTCGGCCACGGACAGCCCGTCGCCGGTGCGCACCACGTCGTCCAGCTCGGCATGCAGATCCACCCCGGTGAACCGGCGGAAGGTCGCGCCCTCGCCGGAGACCTCGACCCGGGAGAAGGATCCGCGGGCCAGCTGCACCATCACCGGCGTCGGGCCGAAGCCGACGTCCAGCGCCGTGTGCAGCCGGCGCTCCATACGGTCCGCGAGCCGGTCGGCCGCCCGGTCGCGTGCCACCGCCTCGGCGACACCTCCGGCCGCCAGCACCGCGCCGGCCGCGCCCAGGGCGACCAGCCGGGCCCGCCGCGAGCCCCCGCCGCGGGCCGTACGCCCCCTCCGAAAAAGTGTCATGACTGACAGCATAGCGAAAGTGTCATGACTGACAGATTCTGTACCGTCGGTTTTCCGCCTGCGATACTCCTCACATGGCAACCCTCGACACTCCCCACGCCGCGTCCGGCGGCCGGCGCGAGGCGCACAAGGCGGCCACGCGCAAGGCCCTCCAGGAGGCGGCGCACCGCATGTTCGAGGAACGCGGGTACGCCCGGACCACGGTGCGCGACATCGCGGCGGCCGCCGGGGTCACCGAGCGGACGTTCTTCCGCTACTTCCCCTCCAAGGAGGACCTCGTCCTCGACGAGACCCTCGACCTCGCCCCGGTCATGCGCGCCCGGGTGATCGCCCGGCCCGCCGAGGAGGACCCGTACTCCGCCGTGCTGGGCGCGGCCCTTGACCTCGTGGCCGACGGCGGTGTCGGCCTGATGTTCAGCGGCCCGCCGCAGCGCTTCCCCGGCCGGCCGCTGCGTCAGTTCCTGCCGGTGCTCAGCCAGTTCGAGACCGAGCTCACGCAGGCCGTGCGGGAACGTCTCGCACGGCAGGAGCCCGAGGCGGCCACGCCCCTGCGGGCCGCGGTGCTCGCGCGGGCCGCGATCGGCGCGATCCGCTCGGCGCTGTTCACGTACGCTGCCCTGCCGGAGGAGGAGCGCGGCGCGGCCGTCGCCGGGGAACTGCTGCGCACGGCCTTCGGTCACCTGCGCGCGGGCTGAACCCGCACCGCCCCGGCAGGGACCCCGCGAGGCCATTGCCCCGGCAAACACTCCATGAGTAGCCTGTGTTCGCCATTCCGGCCGCATGTTGAAATTTCGAACGCAGTGCCCAGGTCGACGCAGCACCCGACCCGGCAGCACACCCAGCCGTAGGCCGCAGACGCAAGTCTCAGAACGCAAGGGAGGGGGCCGGCCGTGGGACGCCTCGTACCTGCCGTGACCCGGGCTCTCGACATCCTGGAGCTCTTCCTCGACGGGGACGGCACGCTCTCCGCCCCCGACATCGTGCGCAAGCTCCAGCTGCCGCGCACCACCGTGCACGAGCTGGTCACCACACTCGCCGCCCGGTCGTACATCGTGCAGATCCCCGGCCAGCCGGGCCGCTACCGGCTCGGCGTACGGCCGTACCAGCTGGGCAGCCGCTACGCCGAGCAGCTCGACCTCGCCGCCGAGGGCGGGCAGGTCGCCCGGTCCGTCGCCGAGACCTGCGACGAGACCGTGCACGTGGCGATCCTGGAGGGCACGGACGTCATCTACATCGCCAAGGTCGACTCCACGCACGCCGTGCGCATGGTCTCCGCGGCCGGCCGGCGCCTGCCGGCCCACTGCACCTCCGTCGGCAAGATGCTGCTGGCCTCCCTGCCCGAGCAGGAGCTCGCGTCCCGCCTGCCCGACGGCGCCGCGCTCACCGCGATGACGCCGAACAGCATCACCGACCCCGCGGCACTGCGCGCGGCCCTCGCCGGGATCCGGCAGCGGGGCGTCGCGGTGGAGAGCCGTGAGTCCAACCCGGACGTCTCCTGCGTCGCCGCTCCGGTCCGTGACCGCACCGGCCAGGTGGTGGCCGCCCTCTCCATCTCGGTGCCGATGATCCGCTGGAGCGACGAGCGCCGCGCCGAGCTGGAACAGCTGGCCGTGAAGGGCGCGATGGAGCTGTCCGGACGACTGGGCCACCGGAGCGCCGTATGACGCCCTGCGAGGTGGCGGTGCGCGCCGAGGCGGTGCTGGGGGAGGGCCCGACGTGGGACACGCACGCCGGCCGGCTGATCTGGATCGACATCCTGGGCTGCCGGCTGCACACCTACGACCCCGCCACCGGCCGCCGTACGACCCGCACCACGCACCAGCACATCGGCGCCGCCAAGCCGCGCGCGGGCGGCGGGATGGTCCTCAGCCTGCGGGACGGAGTGGGCCTGCTGGACCCGGACGGCACCTTCCGCCGGCTCCACCACGACCCGGTCCCCGGCCGCCGTGCCAACGACGCCGCCGTGGCGCCGGACGGCGCGCTGTGGGCGGGCACCATGCGCTACGACGAGGCGCCGGGCGGCGGCACGCTCAGCCGCGTCGCGCCCGACGGCTCGGTGGAGGTCGTCCTCGACGACGTGGCGGTGAGCAACGGCACCGGCTGGAGTCCCGACGGCCGCCTCATGTACTACGTCGACTCCCCGACCCGCCGCGTCGACGTCTTCGACCACGCCGACGGCCGGGTCGGCCGCCGCCGCACCCTGGTGGAGATCGAGCAGGGCGCCGGATACCCCGACGGCCTCACGGTCGACGCCGACGGCTGTGTGTGGGTGGCCCTGTGGGACGGAGGGGCGATACGCCGCTACACGCCCGCCGGCGAGCTGGACCGGGTGCTGCGCCTGCCGGTTCCCCGCCCCACGGCCTGCGCCTTCGGCGGTGCGGACCTGACGGACCTGTACATCACGACGGCCCGCACCGGTCTGACCTCCCCGACGCCGCTGTCCGGCTCGCTGCTGGTGCTCCCCGGCGCCGGAACGGGCCTGGCCCAGCCGCCGTTCGCGGGCTAGGGGCCTGCCGCCCGTCCCGAAGCCCGGCTACGCCAGCCCCGCCGCCTTGCGCTCCTCGCTCGTCAGCGGGGGGCCGGCGAGTGCCGGCCGCAACGGCCCCACCGCCGCCGCCAGCAGGACCGAGGGGGCCAGCAGCACCTGCGAGCCCCGCTCCAGCGACGTCACGTCGGTCACCCGGCGGGCGATCCTGCCGTTGCCGGTGGCCGTGTACATGAGCCGGTCGACGTACGACGCCACGAGCCGGTCCCTGAGCGTGGGGCCGTCCGCGGTGGCGCCGGGGCAGAACACGTCCTGGCCGATGGCCAGGTCCCAGGCGGCGCCGACCGGCCGGGCCAGCGCCTTCTGCACCCGGCGGGAGAGCCCCGGCGCCGCCCAGCCGTGCCGCCTCGTCAGGTCGCGCAGCAGCAGCGCGCACTGCGCGGCGGCCGCCAGGCCATGACCGTAGACCGGGTTGAAGGAGGCGAGCGCGTCGCCGAGGACGGTGAAGTTCCCGGGCCAGGCCGGCATCCGCTCGTAGAGGTACCGGCGGTTGACGGTGCTGCGGGTGAACGACACCCCGGACAGCGGCTCCGCCCGTTCCAGCAGCTCGCCGATGAGAGGGTGCCGGAGGTCCTCGCGGGCGAACCGCACGAAGTCGTCCTCGGCGGCGGACGGTTCGCCGCCGCGGGTCCCCGACAGGGTGACGATCCACCGGCCGTCCTCGATCGGCAGCAGGAAGCCCGCCCGGCCCGGTCCGCCGTCCCGCGGGTCGGACTGCACGTTGACGACCGGGAAGCCGCCGCGGGCGTCCTCGGGGGCGAGGTAGAGGCGGCTGGCGTACGCCAGTCCGGGGTCGACCTTCCGCTGCCGGGCCGCGGGAAGTCCCAGGCAGGTCAGCCAGTTGGCGGCCGCCGAGCCGCGCCCGGTGGCGTCGACGACCATGCCCGCCTCGATGACGCGCTCGTCTCCGGTGCCGCGTTCGCGCACGCGGACCCCGGTGACGGCCGCCGCGGAGCCCTCGAGTCCGAGCGCCCGCGTGCTCTGGAGGACCTCGACCCGGGTGTCCGCGAGCACCTGCGCGCGGATCGTCGCGTCCAGCAGGTCCCGGCCGGCCAGGAGCACGTGATGCGACTCGGGCCAGCGGCGGAACCAGCCCTGCCGCGACAGGGCGACCATGTCCGTCGTGACGGGCAGCCGGCGTGCCCCGGCCTCCAGCAGGGCCTCGGTGACACCCGGCACCAGCGCCTCCACGGCCCGCGCGCCGCCGGACCACAGCATGTGGGCGTGCCGCGCCTGCGGCAGCCCCCTGCGGGGCGCGGGGCCCGCGGGCAGCACGTCCCGCTCCACCACGACGACCCGGTCGGCGAACTCCGCCAGCGCGCGCGCCGCGAGCATGCCGGCGTGTGATCCCCCCAGGACGACGGCGGTTCTGGCGGGGACGGACGGTTCAGTCATGCGCGGACACACTCTCTGCCGGGGCGGCGGCGCGGGCGCGCACCGCCTTGATCTCGTCGGGACTGCGAAGGACCTGGGACACCGCGTGGATCTCCCGCAGGAGATAGGTGCTGTCCGGTTCGGACGGCGCGGCGCCGCGGCCGTGGTCCCGGGACCGCTCGCGGGCGTCGACGGCGTCCAGGATCGTGACGGCGGCGGCCAGGGCCTGCGCCCGGCCCCGCTCGAACCCGAGGCCGAGCGCCGCGTCGTAGGCCCGTGCGCGCAGTTCCTCGTCGAGATGGCGGGCGAGCTGCAGCAGCGCGTCACGGATGAACGTCTCGCGCCGGATCAGGCGCAGTTCGGCAGGGGCCTGCGGGGCGAAGGGCTCACGGCCGGCGCTGACGGCCCGCATCAGCAGGGCCAGGGGGCGCAGCTGCCGGTGGCGGGCCCGGACCCGCCAGTGCTCCTGGAGGTACTGGCCGGCGTGCGGCACGATGAAGCCGACCGCGACCAGGGTCGCGGAGACACAGGCGGCCGCCGGCGCCACGTCGGTGCTCAGCCAGTCCAGGTCGTGGCCGGTCCAACGGGCCACGATGGCGGTGAGCTTGGAGGCGTCGAAGAACAGGTTCGTCGCGTAGCCGACGCCCAGCAGCCGCAGCCCCCAGCGCAGCCAGGCGTCGAGGCCGTCGGTGCGGATCCAGTTCCAGATCAGCCGGGCCGTGATCGCGCAGGCGACGGTGTGCGCGGTCAGGTAGAGCAGGATCTGCTCGCGCATGAAGGGGGTGGTGGCGTAGTACGTGTCCAGGTCGCGGAGCCGTTCCACGGGCGCGTCGGCCAGCCAGAAGAGCGTCCACAGGGCGACGATCACACCGGCGTAGACGGCGACGACCAGGCGGACCGCGCGGCGCGTGCGGTTGGCGCGGTCGGTCAGCCCGTTGCGCCAGGCGATGATCAGCAGCAGCCAGGACGCGCAGAGCGCGGTGAGCAGGGAGTACACCAGAGGCGCCGAGATGTTGGGCACGCCGGTGACCCGGTTCGTCCAGGCGATGGTCCTCGGGGCCGCGAAGACGAACACGGCGCAGGCGAAGAGCAGCAGACCGCCGACGGCCCGCAGCAGCGGGTCCCGCCACATCTTGATGATGCTGGGCAGCTTGATCGCCAGGGCAGCGGTCAGTACGAGGGCGGGCAGCCAGAAGGTCATGTGCACCTCGCCGGGGAGGGCGCCTGCGGGGGGCCCGCCGGCGGCACGGAGGCGTTCGTCACCGCTGTGCACCCTTTCGTCCGCGGTAGCCCATGGAACGCTGCACGGGGTCGAGCGAGTCGTCGTGGCCGCCGTCGCCGCAGACGAGGGGCCGGAACCGGGCGGCGAGGCGGTGGCCGAACTCGTCGGCCTCGGCCTCCTCCCGGCGGCGCGAGCCGTTGCGGGCGGCGGCGCCGAGGGCGGTGCCGGGGCCGGAGCGGTCCACGAGGGCGTGTGCCGCGGCCGTCCCGGCGACCTGCTGGTGGTCGTGTCCGGCGAACATGTGCCACAACTCATGGCCGAGGATGACCAGTTGCTGCAGTGCTTCGGCGCGCTCCTCGACGATGACCAGGTCGAAGTCCTGGAACTCCACCCACAGTCCGGTCACTTCGATCTCGTCGGGGAACCGCTCGAAGCGCAGCTCGACGCGGCGTCCGCCGCGTTGCTCGCTCATCGCCTCGCACAGCGCCCGGCACAGGTCAGGCAGGTCGGCGGGTGGACGGGGGCGGGTCCGCAGGGCGGTGCCGAGGTCGGCGACCAGCGTGCGCATGGCCGAACCACGCCGCCGGCGCCGCAGCGCCGCGAGATCCATCGCACCCCCTCTCCCCGCCGGTCGACGGGCGGTTCGAGACTACGCGGCCGGAAGTGTCCGCGTCATGGGGTCGAGCGACCGTGGTTCAACCGAAAACGACCGAGGGCTGCCCGAAGCGAGGCCGCCGTGGCGGCGGTGCGGTGACGGCCGGCCCACGACGGACGCCGCCGCGCGGGACATCGCCGCACAGGTTCCCGGTGGGGATCTTCGGCGATCCGCGGCGCGGCGGCAGCGGCGGGTACCGGGCGGCGCGAGGCTTCGGCGATCACGGTCGCCGGCATCGTCCGGACCGCGGACGGACCGATCGTGCCCGGTGCCCGGCGAACGCGCGACCGGGCTGACGTACCGGGGTTCGGCGGAGCCGCAGCCACCCCGGTGGATCCCGGCAGTGCCTCTAGTAGACGCCGGACACCAGTTCCAGCGCCTCGCCGAGTCCGGCCGGCCTCGGCATCCCCGCCGGTGCGGAGCCGGCCCACCCCGTGCCGCCGAGGACGACCAGCGGGCGGCGGCGGGCGCCTCGGGCACCCCAGCGGGCGGCGGCGACATGCGCCGCCAGCGCCGTGCTCGCCGTGCTGCGGGCCTGCGCCCACAGGACCACGACGGGCGGGCCGAGCCGCCGGACCGCCGCGGTGAGCGCCTCCGCCGGTACGGCCGCTCCGAACATCCGGGTGGGCACCCCGCGCTCGCACAGCGCGGCGGTGAGTGCCTCCAGGGCGAGGGTGTGCTGCTCCCCGGGCACGCAGGCCAGCACGACCGGGCCGGGGACGGTCGGGAGGGACGGTTCCGGTGGCGGCGCGGGGGAGCTCACCAGCCGGGTGGCGCGGCGCAGCGTGGTCGAGACGTGCCAGGACAGGAGGTGCTCGACCTCGACGTAGCGGTCGCCCGAGGTCTCCCATTTGCGGCCCACGGCGTGCAGCACCGGCATCATGACGTCGTGCCAGGCGCGGACGACGCCATGACGGTCGACGGCGGCGGCCAGGAGCTCGTCCACCGCCGGGGCGTCCAGCCGCACGGCGGCCCGGGCGAGGCCCCGGCACTCCTGGCGCACGTCGCCCAGCGGGAGGGCGCCGGCGGCGTGGGAGCGGCCCTCGCCGTCCGGTCCGCCGTCGTCGGGACGGGACACGCCGGGACGGGACGAGCGGGGACCGGACACGCCGGGGCCGGACGGATCCGAGCCGGACGGATCCGAGCCGGACGGATCCGAGCCGGACGGATCGGAGCCGGAGACGTCGGCACCGGCGCGCGCGGCGCGGGCGGCCTCCGCGGGCGGTATCCCCGCGGACGTCAGCCGGCACATCGCCTCCAGCACCGCCACGTCCTCCGGTGACCAGCGGCGATGCCGCCCCTCGGTCCGCACCCGCGTGCCGACTCCGTACCGGCGGTCCCAGGAGCGCAGGGTCGTCGGCGAGACACCGAGCCGCCGGGCCAGGGCACCGGTCGTCAGACCCACCTCGGAGACCGGCTCCCTCTCCCGTGCCATGCGCAAACTCTACGGCCGTGACGCCGGGTCAGCCCGGGAAACGGCCGGTCGAACGCAGCAGCCACCGGCGCTCGGCATACGCCAGGTCGTCGCGCCACAGGCGCCCGGCGGCGGCGCGCACCAGCGGACGCAGCGCCGGCGCCAGCGCGCGGGCCACCGCGAAGCCACGGCGGTCGGAGGCGGCGACGACCGCCTCGGTCACGGCGGTGCGCGGCCGGCCACGGCCGTCCGGGCCGAGCGGCGTGGCATGGGTCTCGACGACCGATCCCTCGCCCTCGCCCTCCGTGATCCGCATCACGACGGTGCGCGGCTCCGGCGCGGTGAAGAGGGCCCGTACCGGAACCACCAGCCGCCCGGCGACCTTGAAGGACACGTCGACGGCGAAACCGTCGCCGTCCCCGGCCCCGTCGGGGCCATGCGCGTCCAGGACGGTCAGGTCCACGAAGGAGTACGGGTGGAACCAGGCGCCGTGCCAGGGGTCGAGGCGGTTGGCGACCACGTCCTCCGGCTCGCAGACGCCGATCGCGGTGTACACGGCGTGCAGGGCGCCGGGGAGAGCGGGCCGGGCGGGCACCACGGGGGCCTCGCGCGGCGTCTCACCGCCCGCCTCGTCCAGCCGGACCCACAGGAGGACGCCGTCGTCGTGCGCCGGCAGGGGCTCCCAGCCCGCCGCCGAACCGCCGTCCAGGGCCAGGCCGTGCCAGTGGCAGATCAGGGTGCCGCAGCGCACGGGGCTGTCGCCCAGCGGCGCCCCGAGGTGCGGGCAGCTGCCGGGCCCGGCCACCAGCCGGCCCGTACGGTCGCGCCACACGACCACCTCCCGCCCCGCCACGGTCCGGGCGAGCGGCCGGTCCCCGGGGAGGTCGCCGGTGGCGCCGACGACGTACCAGTTGCCGGACGGCCGCGCCTGCGCCCGTTTCAGCGCCGCGGCGATCACGGCGGGGCGGGCCTCCCGCCAGGTGGGCCGCTGGTGTGTCCAGGTCACCGGGTCCCTGCGCAGCCGCAGCGGGAACCGGCCACGGCGACCGGCGCTCACCTGCTCTCCTCGGCGACGGCGGCGGCCGGCACCGCCGCGTCCCTGGGCGGTGGGGCGGCGGCACCCGCCGTCAGCCTGGCCCGCAGTACACGGGCGAGACCGTCGCCGGCCACCGTCAGCCGCCGCCGGAGCGGAACCACCGCACGCCGGTGGACCACCGAGTACCCGCCCTCGGCGATCGTGTCGAGGATCCCGCCGTACAGCACGAACGCGGTGCGGATGCAGGGGCGGGAGGCCGGTTCGAGCATGGCGATGCCGGGCGCGGCCTCACGGTAGACGCCCCGGGTGAGGTCCTCGGCGGCCCGCAGCGCCTCCGTGATCCGCTTGTCGCCGCGCCCGCTGCGGCGGCTCCAGAGCAGCAGTTCGCGGTCGGTGCCGTGCGCGGCGAGCAGGTCGGCGGGGAGGTAGACGCGCCCGCGGTCGAGGTCCTCGCCGACGTCCCGCAGGAAGTTGGTGAGCTGGAAGGCCACGCCGAGGGCCGCGGCGTGCGGGGCGGCCTCGGCACGCGGCACCACGGTGCCGAGGACGGGCAGCATCTGGAGTCCGATCACGGCGGCGGAGCCGTGCATGTAGGCGCGCAGGTCGGCGTAGGTGGCGTAGTCCGTGACGTCCAGGTCGCTGCGCATGGCGGCCATGAAGTCCGTGAAGTGCTGGTGGTCGATGGTGTGCCGGCGGGCGGTGTCCGCGAGGGCGTGGACGACGGGTTCGGTGCTGTGGCCCTCCCGCAGCCCCCGCTCCAGCCGGGCCCCCAGCAGCGCGAGTTGCTGTGCCCGGTCGTCACGCGTGTCACCGGTGCCGAGGGCGTCGACGATGTCGTCCGCCCAGCGGGCGAACCCGTAGAGGGCGTGCACGGCGGGTCGGCGGGCGAGGGGCAGCAGCCGGGTCGCGAGGAAGTACGTCTTGCCGTGCCGGGCGTTGAGGGCGCGGCAGCGGGTGTAGGCGGCGCGCAGGTCCGGGTCGGCGATGCCCGCCGCGTCGAGCTCTCGGCTGGTCATGACGGGATCCCTTCGGTTGCAGGGCGGCCGGTGCGCGGGCGTGGGGCCGCTGCCCGGCCGCCGGTGATGCGGGCGGCGGCGAGTTTGCCCGACAGCAGCACCGTGGGGACGCCGACGCCGGGTGTGGTGCCGCAGCCGGCGAGGACGGCGTTGTCCGTGCCGCGGACGAGGTTGCGGGGCCGGAAGGGCCCGGTCTGGCGGAAGGTGTGGGCGGCCGAGAACGGCGTGCCCGCCGCGTGCCCCTGCGCCTGCCAGTCGGCGGGGGTCACCAGGCACTCCTCCTCGATGGCCGCGCCCAGGCCGGTCAGTCCCCGGCGTTCGAGTTCGGTGAGGATCCGGTCGCGGTACCGGGGGGCCAGATCGTGCCAGTCGGCGGCGCCCGGACCGATGTCGGTGTTGGGGCACGGCGCGAGGACGTAGTGCAGATGGCGGCCGGGCGGTGCGAGATCCGGGTCGGTCGTGGTGGGGCGGGTGATCAGCAGGGACGGATCGGACATGAGGCTGCCGGCGCGGGTGAGTTCGTCGAAGGTGCCGTGCCACCGGGCGCCGAAGGACAGGGTGTGGTGGGCGAGCTGCGGCCAGGTGCGATCGGTGCCCGCGTGCAGTACGACGGCCGACGGCGCGTGCGTCAGCCGGGCCGGCCGGTTGGGGGTACGGCCCAGCAGCCGGTAGGCCACGGGCAGGTCGGGGGTGAGGACGACCGCGTCGCAGGGGATGCGGTCGCCGTCGGCGGTCACCACCGCGCGCACGCGGCTGCCGTGCCGCTCCAGCCGGGCGACCTCCTGGCCGTGGCGGAACTCGGCGCCCGCCGCGGCGGCGGCGTCCGCCATGGCCTGGGGCAGGGCGTGCATGCCGCCGCGCGGGAAGTACACACCGGCGACGGTGTCCATGTAGGCGATCACGGCGTACGCGGCGAGCGCGCGCCGCGGCGGGACACCGGCGTACAGCGCCTGGAAGGAGAACACCCGGCGCAGCCGCTCGTCCCGCAGATGACGGCCGATGGCCGGCTCCAGCCGGCCGAAGCCGCCCAGGGCGGCGAGGCGCGCCAGGTCCCAGGTGAGCAGCTCGAAGGGCGAGTCGAAGTTGCGGTCGATGAAACGCCGCATCTGGGCCCGGTAGACCTGCTCGAGCCAGCGGCGCAGCCGGCGGTATCCGGCGGCCTCCGCCGCGCCCGCGAAGCGTTCGACCTCCGCCTCCATGGCCGGGCCGTCCGTGTGCACGTCGAGCGCGCTGCCGTCGGCGAAGCACGCGCGGTAGGCGGGGCGCAGTTCGATCAGCTCGACCCGGGCGGCCAGGCTGTCCCCGACCGCCGCGAAGGCCTCGTCCGCCAGATGCGGCATCGTCAGCACCGTGGGGCCGGTGTCCATGCGGTAACCGGCGCGCGTCAGGCGCCCGGCGCGTCCGCCCGGCAGCGCGTCACGCTCGACGACGGTGACCCGGCGCCCGGCGCCGAGCAGGTGCAGGGTGGCCGACAGGCCGGACAGACCGGCGCCGACGACCACCACGTGGTCGGTACGGCCGGGAACGGTGCGTGTCATCGCCCTGCCCCCTCGGCTTCGGCGACGGGCGGGGCCGGCTGCGCCGTGGGCCCGCCCGCCGCGCGCAGCAGCAGCCGTTCCAGTTCGGCACCGCCCGCCGGATCGAGGCGGGCGCACCGCAGTTGGCCGACGGCGCACCGGGCCAGCCGGCCGATTTTGTCCTCCACGGCCTTGAGCGCGCCCGAGGCGACCAGGACCTGCCGCACCGGGCCGAGGGCGGACTCCGGCAGATCGGCGCGGCCGTGCGCCCCGTCCAGCACGGCGAGCGCGCTCAGGTCGCCGGCTTCCTCGGCCCACGCCCGGGCGACGGTGAAGAGGTAGGTGGGCTTGCCGTTGCGCAGGTCGCCACCCGGCGGTTTCCCGGTGCGGTCCGGATCGGCGAACAGGTCCTCGATGTCGTCCCGCAGCTGGAACGCCAGGCCCGCTCCGCGCCCGGCGGCGCACAGCGCGGCCGTCGTGGCCGCGTCGGCCCCGGCCAGGGCGGCGCCCAGTGCCATCGGCCGCTCGACCGAGTACAGGGCGCTCTTGAGGGTGGCGGCCCGCACCGCCTGGGGCACGGAGCGCGCGCGGGTGGCCTGGCCCTGGACGTCCAGGTACTGTCCGGCCACCATCTCGGTGCGCATGTCCCGCCACAGCTCCCGCAGGCGGCGGGAGCAGTGCTCCGGCACCACGGTGTCGGCGATCAGGTCGTCGGCCCAGGCGAGCGCCAGGTCACCGGCGAGTATCGCGGTGGCCTCGCCGAGCCGTTCGGCCCTGCCGTCCGGCGCGGTCTGCCGGTACTGGGCGGCGACGGAGGCGTGCAGGGCGGGCCGGCCGCGCCGGGTGCGCGCGCCGTCCATCACGTCGTCGTGGGCGAGGGCGCAGGTCTGGATCAGTTCGAGGGCGGCCCCGGTCCGCAGCGCCGCCTGCCCCGCGACGCCGTCCCCGCCGCCGCAGGCGCGCATCGTCCACCACACGATCCGGGAGCGGAGCCGCTTGCCGCCGTCCAGGGTGAAGCGGGCGACCCGGTCGGCGACGTCGCGGGCGAAGAGCGGGTCCAGCGCGCGGGCGCGGGCGAGGTTCTCCGCCAGGACCTGCCCGAGCACTCTTTCGACGGCGGCGCGGACGTCCCGGTCGACGGCGGCCACCTGGAACCCGGCCGCGCCGCGGCTCTCGGCCCCCGCGTCGGGCGCTGCCTCGTGGTGGGGCCGTTCGGACGCCGTCGCCCGGTGGGGGGCGCGGGCCGTGGGGTGGCTGGCACGCATGCCGGGTCCTCTCCTCGGTGGCGCGGCACTGTGTCCATGCCTTCCGCGCGAGCGACCGGATCGGATGCGCCAATGGGGTACGTCACGGAGGGGCGTCACCGCGCAGCCGCTCCTGGCGTACGACCCCCGCCACGTCCGCCAGCCGGTCCAGCCCCCGTACGGCCCGCGTCATGCGGGGGTTGCCCGCCAGCAGCCAGGCCCGGTGCCGGTGCAGGAAGGCCCAGTAGCCGGCGGTGTACGGGCAGGCCCGTTCGCCGAGGCGCTCGGTGGGCCGGTAGGCGCAGCCGTCGCACAGATCGCTCATCCGGTGCACGTACGCCCCGCCGGAGGTGTAGGGCTTGGTGGTCATCCGCCCGCCGTCGGCGTACTGCGACATGCCGACGACGTTGGGCAGCATCACCCAGTCGTAGCCGTCCACGAAGCAGCGGTGGAACCAGTCCGTCACCGCGCACGGGTCCCAGCCGCGTTGCAGCGCGTGGCTGCCGAGCACCATCAGCCGCTGGATGTGGTGGGTCCACCCCGTGTCACGGACCTGCGCGAGGGCGGTGGCCAGGCAGCGGGCGGTGACCGCGTCGGCGTCGAGTTCGAGGAACCAGCCGGGCCGCGAGGTCGGATGGCCTACCGTCACTCCGCGTCGCCGACGGCCTCGCGCAGGCCCTCCCGGTAGGTCTCGGCGCGCACGTAACGGACCCGGTCGCCGAGTTCGGCGGCCCGGTGCCGCATGGCGGACAGCACCAGGTGGGCCTTGGCCCGGTGGAAGCGGCGGCGCCGGAACACCGACCGCGCCTCGATCATCACGACGGGCGCCGCACGGTCAGGACCGCCGTCCCCGGGCGCCAGGAAGTGCGGGCCGAGCTGGTCCCCGAACAGCCAGTGCGCAGCGGTCATGTGCGTGCTCCTCAGCCGCGTTCGCGGGCCTTCCTGAACCGCTCCAGGCCCTCGCGCAGGTCGATCACGGGCCGGGGGTAGTCGAGCGCCGAGCGCTCCGGGCCCGCCAGCTTCCACGGTTCGTGCACGGCGGGGCCCTCGACCCCCTGCAGCTCGGGAACCCAGCGCCGTACGTATTCCCCGTCGGGGTCGTACCGCTTGGCCTGGGCGACCGGGTTGAGGACCCGGCCCGGCCGGGTGTCGGTGCCGGTCCCGGCCACCCACTGCCAGTTGAGCTGGTTGTTGGCGAGGTCCCCGTCGACGAGCAGCGACAGGAAGTGCCCGGCGCCCACCCGCCAGTCGACGTAGAGCGTCTTGGCCAGGAAGGACGCCGTCAGCAGCCGGCCGCGGTTGTGCATCCAGCCCTCGTGGCGCAGCTGCCGCATCGCGGCGTCGACCACCGGGTAGCCGGTGCGGCCCGCGCGCCACGCCTCGATGTCGTCGTGGGCCTCCGGTTCACCGCGCCAGCGGTCGCCGCGGTCCCGGTAGTCGGCCCGCGCCGCGTCCGGCCGGGCCGCCAGCACCTGGCGGTGGAAGTCCCGCCAGGCCAGCTGCCGTACGAAGGCGTCGGCCCCGGCACCGCCCGCAGCGCGGGCCCGGTGGACGGTCTCCAGGGGCGAGAGGGTGCCGAAGTGCAGGTGCGGCGAGAGCCGGGAGGTGGCGTCGCCGGCCAGGTCGTCGTGGCGGTCCTCGTAGTCGCGCACGCCCCCGTCGAGCCAGGCCGTGAGCTGCTTGCGGCCGGCCGTCTCGCCGCCGCGCGCCAGTCCCGGGGAGACGCCCTCGACCTTGCGGCGGGAGGGCAGCGGCTCGGAACCGATGCCGTCGGGCACGCCCACCGAGCGCGGCGCGTCGAGGGGTTTGCGCAGGCTCTCCTGCGACCACCGGCGGAAGTACGGCGTGAAGACGGCGAAGTGGTCAGCGCCGGCCGGGGTGATCGCGCCCGGTGCCACGGCCGTGGTGACCGTGTCGTGCACGTGCAGTCGGCGGCCGTCGGCCTCCAGCGCGGCGCGCAGGCGCTCCTCGCGGTGGTGGGCGTACGAACTGACGTCGGAGGCCATGTGCACCTCGTCGGCGTCGGCCTCCGCGGCCACCTTGCAGACCTCGCGCACGACCTCGCCGGAGCGCACCACCAGCCGCCCGCCCCGGGCCCGTAGCCCGGCGTCCAGATCGCCGAGGCAGTCCGCCAGGAAGGCGGCCCGGTTCGGCACCGCGAACCCGGCGTCGAGCACGCCCCGGTCGTGGACGAACAGGGGGACCACCTGACGGGAGCCGTCACGCGCGGCGCGCAGCGGCGGGTGGTCGTGCAGCCGCAGGTCCGCGGTGAACAGGACGACGGAGACGTTCATGGGCGGGCTCCAGGGGATCCGGGAGACGGGACGGGGGACGCGGGGGGCGGCCGGCGCGCGGCGGGGGCCCGGCGGCGGGCGCGCGTCACGGGGCTCCACCGCCCCGGGCGCCGGTGGTCCGCGGTGCGGGCGCGTCCGTCGCCTTCGCCGCGGCGCGCGCGATGTTGCGGGCCATGCCGCCGAAGACGGCCGCGTGGAAGGGGGAGATGCTCCACCAGTAGAGGTGCCCGAGGAGGCCGTGCGGATGGAACAGGGCGCGCTGCCGGTAGCGGGCGCGGCCGTCGCCGAGCGGCTCGGCGTACATCTCCAGCCAGGCAAGCCCGGGCAGCCGCATCTCCGCCCGCAACCGCAGCAGGCGGCCCGGCTCGACGTCCTCCACGCGCCAGAAGTCCACGGCGTCGCCCACGCGCAGCCGGGTCGCGTCGCGGCGGCCGCGGCGCAGGCCCGCACCGCCGACCAGCCGGTCCAGCCAGCCGCGTACCGACCAGGCCATCGGCAGGGAGTACCAGCCGTTCTCGCCGCCGACGCCCTCGATGATCCGCCACAGCGCCTCCCGCGAGGCGTCCACGGCTACCGCCCGCCTGTCCTGGTAGAGGCTGCCGCCCGCCCAGTCGGGGTCCGTGGGCAGGGGATCGCTGGGCGCGCCGGGCAGCGCCGAGGACGACCAGCGCGTGGTGACCTGGGCGTCCCGGACGCGCTGGAGGGCGAGCCGCACCGCCTCGTCGAAGCCGATCAGGCCGCCGGGCGGGTCGGGGACGTACCGGGCGATGTCGTGCTCGCGGCAGACCACCTCGTGGCGCAGGGACTCGGTCAGCGGCCGGGCGATGGAGGACGGGACGGGCGTCACCAGGCCCACCCAGTGGCTGGACAGCCGGGGAGTCAGCACCGGCACGGGCAGGATCAGCCGCCGGGGCAGGTCCGCGACCGCCGCGTAGCGGAGCATCATGTCGCGGTACGTCAGGATCTCCGGGCCGCCGATGTCGAACGAGCGGTTCACCGAGGCCGGCATGCCGGTGCTGCCGACGAGCAGCCGCAGCACGTCCCGCACGGCGATGGGCTGGATCCGGGTGTGCACCCAGCTGGGTGTGACCATCACCGGCAGCCGTTCGGTGAGGTAGCGCAGCATCTCGAAGGAGGCGGAGCCCGACCCGATGATGACGGCGGCCCGCAGGACGGTCGTCGGCACGCCCGACGCGAGGAGGATGCGCCCGACCTCGTCGCGGGAGCGCAGATGCGGCGACAGCTCGCGGTCGGGGACGCCGGCCGGCTTCAGGCCGCCCAGGTAGACGATGCGGCGCACCCCGGCGGCCCGGGCCTGCTCCGCGAACACGCGTGCGGCCCGCCGGTCGGCGTCCTCGAAACCGCCGCCCGTGCCGATGGCGTGGACCAGGTAGTAGGCGACGTCGATGCCGCGCAGCGCCCCGGCGGCCGACGCGGCGTCCGTGACGTCCCCGCGCGCCACCTCGACCTCGTTCCTCCAGGTGTGGTCGCGCAACTTGTCCGGCGACCGCGTCAGACAGCGCACCCGGTGCCCCGCCTGCAGCAGTTCCGGGACGAGCCGGCCGCCGATGTAGCCGGTGGCACCGGTGACGAGGCAGTGCGGCCCGGGTGCGGTGGCGTGCTGGACCATGGGTGTTCCTCCGTGTCGGCGCCTTCGGGATACCTTCCACTCTGGCGGCGCGTTCGGATGCGGTGACGTTTCCCATAGGCTGATCAGGTGGCCGGAACAGACGTGGAGCACAGCGGGGCGGACGGGACCGACGAGGCGCCCGGGAGCCGGGCTCCGGGCGGCGGCCGGGACGTCGACCTCCAGTCGCTCGCCGTGGGGCTGCGCAGGCTGCACGGCGAGATCGGCCGGGTGGTCCAGCGCTTCGCGGGGGAGCGGGGCCTGCACACGACCGACGTCCAGGCGCTGGCGGCGATCCTGGACGCCCAGGAGCCGATGACGCCCGGACGGCTGCGCGAGAGCCTCGGACTGACCTCCGGTGCGGTCACCGCGTGCCTGGACCGGCTGGAGCGGGCCGGTCACATCCGCCGGGTACGGGAGAGCAGCGATCGCCGCGTCGTTCACCTGTACTACGTGGAGGACGCGCGGGCGGCGGCCCATACGCACTTCCGTCCGCTGGCCGACGCCACCTGGTCCGCCATGGACCGTTTCACCGACGAGGAGCTGGCCGTGGTGGTCCGCTTCCTCGCCGTCCTCAACGAGGAACTCGCCGTGGGCCGGTGAATCCGAAGGGCCGCCGGCGGCGGAATCAAGGGCGTCACCTATGATCACGAGCGGCCCAGACAACTCAATGATTGAGATTCTTTATAGTTGAGTTGTTGTGCCCGCCCGTCGTACCGCAGACCCCGACGCCTGGAGAACCATGTCCGTCCACCCCCGACGAGCGCGTCTGCTCGTCCCCCTCCTCCTCCTGATCGCCTGGCTCGGCATCGGCGGCGCGCTGGGCCCCTTCGCCGGCAGGCTCGGGGAGGTGGCCACCAACGACCAGGCGGCCTTCCTGCCCCGCAGCGCCGAGTCCACCAAGGTCATCGAGGCGCAACGCGCCTTCAGCCAGGCGGAGTCGCTGCCCGCGGTCGTCGTCTGGACGACCGAGGGCGAGGCCGCGAGCGCGCGGCCCGAGGCGACCCGGGCGCTGGCCTCGCTCGCCGGCACGCCCGGCGTGACCGGACGGCCCTCACCCGCGCTCCTCTCGGGGGACGGCGCGGCACTCCAGGGCGTCGTCCAGCTCCGCCCGGACCTCGGGGACGAACTGCCCGCGACGCTCGACCGGATCCGTGCCACCGCCGAGCGGGTACCGGGGACCACGGTGGCAGTGGCCGGCCCCGCCGCCACCCAGGCGGACCTGTCGGACGCCTTCGCCGGCATCGACGGACTGCTGCTGGTGGTGGCGCTGATCACCGTCCTGGTCATCCTCCTGCTGGTCTACCGCAGCGTGCTCCTGCCCTTCGTGGTGATACTCGGCTCGGTCTTCTCCCTCGGGCTGGCCTGCGCGGTCGTCTACGCGCTCGCCGACCGCGACGTCGTACGCGTCGACGGCCAGGTGCAGGGCATCCTCTCCATCCTGGTGATCGGCGCGGCCACCGACTACGCCCTGCTGATCACCGCCCGTTTCCGGGAGGAACTCGCGCTGCGCGAGGACCGCTTCGAGGCCGTGCGAGCCGCGCTGCGGCAGTCCTGGGGCGCCGTCGTCGCCAGCGCCGCGACCGTGGCGCTCGGCCTGCTCGCCCTGCTGCTCAGCGACCTGACGAACAATCGGGCCCTGGGACCGGTCGGCGCGATCGGCATCGCGTGCGCCGTGCTCAGTTCGCTCACGTTCCTGCCGGCGGCGCTCGTCCTGCTGGGCCGTGCCGCGTACTGGCCCGCGAAGCCCCGGACCGGCGGTGCGGGGAACGCCGCGACGGGCGTGTGGCGCAGGGTCGCGGATCTCGTGGACCGCGCGCCGCGCAAGGTCTGGGCGATCGCCCTGGCCGGACTGCTGGCCTGTGCCGCCCTGGCACCCGGTCTCACCTCCAAGGGGGTGCCGCTGGACGAGATCTTCGTGGACGACGCCCCGTCCGTCGCCGCACAGCGCACCCTCGGCGAGCACTTCCCGGGAGGTGCCGGCAACCCCACGGTGGTCCTCGCCGACGCCGGACGGCTGGACCGGGTGATCGCCGCGGCCCGGGCCACCGACGGGGTCGCGGGCGCGGCGGCCGTGACACGTTCCGGGCGGCCGGGACAGGAGCCGTTCGTGGTCGACGGGCGGGCACGCGTGGACGTCACCCTGAAGGCGGCCGCGGACAGCGAGGCTGCCAAGGAGACCGTGGCGCGCCTGCGCACCGCCGTGCGGGCCGTGCCGGACGCGGACGCGCTGGTCGGCGGCTACACCGCCCAGCAGTACGACACGCTGCGCACCGCCGAACGGGACCGCACCCTCATCGTGCCCGTCGTCCTCGCGGTGATCTTCCTCGTCCTCGTCGGGCTGCTGCGGTCCCTGCCGGCGGCGGCCCTCCTGGTGGCGACCGTGGCGCTCAGCTTCCTCGCCACCCTGGGGGTCGCGTCCCTGGTGTTCACGCATGTCTTCGGCTTCACGGGCACCGACCCCTCGGTGCCGCTGTACGGCTTCGTGTTCCTGGTGGCCCTGGGCGTCGACTACAACATCTTCCTGATGTCCCGGGTACGGGAGGAGTCGCTGCGGCACGGTGTGCGCGAGGGCATGCTGCGCGGGCTGGTCACCACCGGCGGTGTGATCACCTCCGCGGGTGTCGTGCTCGCGGCGACCTTCGCCGCGCTCGGCGTGATCCCCCTGGCCTTCCTGGTGCAGATCGCCTTCATCGTGGCGTTCGGCGTCCTGCTGGACACCCTGGTGGTCAGGTCCCTGCTGGTGCCCGCCCTGGTACGGGACATCGGAGCCCCGGTGTGGTGGCCGGGCCGGCTGGGCCGCGGGCGGTAGCGCCCCGGCGGTGGCGGCCCGGCCCGGGACTCACGGCTCCCCGAGCAGGGCCGCCAGGCCGCGCAGCGGTGCCGAGCGGCCGTGGCCCGGCACCGTCCGCAGGGGTTCGGCCCGTACCCCCCACCGGCGCAACAGGACGTTCGCGGCCAGGAATCCGCTGGTCGCGGCGCGTTCCATGAGGGCGACCGGGAGACCGGTGGCGACCATGTCGCCGGCCACGACGACCGCCGGGTCCGCCGTCCGTACCCGGGGGCGGCGGTCGTAGCCGCCGACGGCGAAGAGCGGGCAGTCCTCCCGCCATTCGTCGCGGGAGTCGATCACCGCAGCGTCCCGGGTCTCCGGATACACCCGGTGCAACTGGCTCACCAGCCGCTCCCGCACGTCCTTGCGGTCGGCGCCCGGCGGGACGGCGTAGGCGTGGAGTTCGACCACCGAACCCCCCGTGCGCAGCGCCCAGCGGTGCGCCTCGCCCTCCCAGCGGTCCAGGACGCTGATGTTGTCCAGCTCCGCGTAGCCGCTGGTGCCCAGGAACGCCGGGCGGTCGGGGTGCACGGGCCGGTCCAGCCAGAGCCGGGACACCAGGAACGGCGGGGCGGTGCGCAGCCCGGCGACCCTCTCGCGCCAGGACCGGTCGACCAGCTCCGGTGACGCGGCGGCGACCTGCCGCAGGCCCGGCACGTCCATCGCCAGCACCACGGCGTCGTAGGGCCGCGTCCGGCCGGCGACGGTCACCCGGACCGTGCCGTCCGGGGCAGGCGCCACCGACTCCACCGGGCTCGCCGTGAGGACCGTCGCCCCGCGTTCCTGGAGGTAGTCCCCGAGGGGCTCCCACAGCGCCTGGGGGAACGACTCGCGCGGCACGTCGAACAGCAGCCCCTCGCTGGAGCCGAGGAAGTAGATGTGGAACATCAGCGCCAGTTCCGCCGCCGAGAGCTGCCTCGGGTCCGCGAAGAAGCTGCGCGAGAACACCTCGAAGGCGAGGTGCCGGGCGGCCGCCGGGAAACCGATGCGCGTCAGGAAGTCATGCGCGCTGACGCCGTCCAGCCGCTCGTACACCTGGGGTACGCGGACGTCCAGCAACGGCAGCGCGGCCCGCGCGTTCATGGTCATCAGGTCCCGCCAGCCGAACGTCGGGCTCAGCGCGACGAACCCGAGGGCGTTCAGCGGGGGAGTGCGCGGCACACGGGCGAAGCTGTCGAGCAGCCCGGCGCTGTGGCGCAGCGGATAGTCGGGCAGGGCGGTCAGCCCGTGCAGGCCCGGGTCGGTCCGCCGCAGCAGCGCCCGGAGGTTGTAGTACTGGCGGAAGAAGGCGTGGAAGCCGCGTGTCATGGTGGCCGACGACCCGTCGGCCAGGCGCACCTGCCGGCCCGCCAGCCGCCCGCCCAGGTCGGACTCCCGCTCCAGCAGGGTCACCCGCACCCCGCGCTCCGCCAGGACGGTGGCGGCGGCGAGCCCCGCGATGCCACCGCCGGCGACGGCGACGGACGGCGCGGCGCCCGCCAGCCGCGACACGCCCCTGCGGTCCGTCAGCAGGCGTGCCCTGCGGTCCCGTCCCCGTCCGGCACCCCCGGCAGCGGCTTCGCCGGCGAAGCGCGTCCTCCTCATGCCCGTCCCCCTCGGGTGGCCGGCACCCGCGCCACGAACGTGTGGGTGATCCCGGTCTGCCAGCCCGTCAGCGGCAGTGTCCGCACGTCCGCGAACCCGGCCCGCTCCAGGCGCGCCGCGAAGGCGCCCGCGGTGTCGAACTCGACGACGCTGCGCCACAGGTGCGCGTACAGCGCGTCGTCCCCGGTGCGCCGGGCCACCGGCAGGACCAGGCCCTTGCACACGGCCGTCCACACCGCGCGGTGCGGCGTCCGCCCGGTGAGGCTGTACTCGTGCACCGCGAGCCGTCCGCCCGGCACGAGCAGGTCCCGCACGCCCGCGAGGACCCGGTCCGGGTCGGCCACGTTGCGGAACAGGTACGCGGCGAACACGGCGTCGAACGGGCCGGTGACCCCGGCCGTGGCCAGTTCCTCGGCGGAGGCGTGCACGAAGCTGACCCGGGCCGGCCAGCGCTTGGTCCGCGCCTTGGCGAGCATGCCCGCCGACGCGTCCACCGCGGTGATCCGGGCGCGCGGCGCGGCGGAGAGCAGGGCGGCGGTGGAGGCGCCGGTACCGCAGCCGAGGTCGAGCAGCCGCAGGCCGCTGCCACCGTCGGGCAGGGCCAGCCGGCGGGCGGAGCGGCGCAACTGGCCGTGGTACCCGGGGTTGGCGGCGACCATCCAGTCGTAGGACGGTGCCGCGTGGTCGAACGCGTCCGAGAGGTCGGCGTCGCGCAGGAGTGACATGGAGGTGCTCCTCGGTACGGCGGTGGAGGGCCGGGGCACGGTGGGGTGCTGGGCGGGGAGGGTCGTCGTCCGGCCGGACGGCGGGGCGGGCCGGGAAGACCGGGAAGGCCCAGAGACGCCGGAACGGCTGGAAGGATCGGGAAGGCCGGAAGGCCGGGAAAGCTGGGAGAGCCCGGAGGGAAGAGTCATGGTCCGGCCTGGCGCCGGGGAAGGAAGGGCAGCTCCAGGGCGGTGCGCAGCATCGGCCGTGCCGGGGTGCGCAGCCCGACCGCGATGTCCTCCAGCGCGTTGGTCCGGCCGTCGAGGAAACGCAGCAGGCGCCGCGCCGGCACCGTGCCGAACAGCCCGGTGAACAGGGCGGCCCCGTCGACCCGCCCGGTGTCCAGGGCGCGCAGCAGCACGGCGTCCATGGCGCGGGCCCGCGCCGCGTGCGGAGCGGGGGCGAGCGGCGTACGGCCCTGCGCGATCGCCACCGCGATCGCCCGCGTCTGGCGCTGGGCCGCGGCGAACGAGTAGCCGGTCGCGGGGCGGGTGGCACCGCCCGCCACCCCGATCGGGAAGACGGACCTGCCGGTACGGCGCGGAAACCGGGCGTCGGCCATCGCGATGACGCCCTCCTCCACGGCCGTCACCTCGAACTCCCCGAGGCGGAGCACTTCGGCGGCGTAGAGCGTCAGCGCATGGTCGTAGGAGGCGCCGTCGAGGACCTTGGCGGAGAACTCCGTGTACTCGACCAGCGCCTCCCGCCGGCCGAGGGGCAGGACGTACCCGAAGGCCAGGCCGTGCCGGGGCTGCGGAACGCGGAAGTCCATCAGGTCGGCGACACCCGGCTCGAAGGCGGGGCGGGAGGTCCGCACGAACCAGCCGCGGAAGTGCTGCAGGAGCGTGGTCCGGGCCGGTCCCGGCCGTTCCGGGGGCCGTGAGTCGAACACCCAGCGGGCCAGCAGCCGCACGGGGGCGCCGCGGTCGTCGTGCCCGCACACCTCGGCACCGCCGGGAACGTCGCGCACGCTCTCGACCACGGCCTCGTGACGGAGGCATCCGGAGCGGGCCAGCTCCACGCCCGCCCACCGCTCGAAGTCCACGGACCGGATCATCTTGTAGCGCAGCGGACCGGGATCCCGCACGACGGCCGTGCCGTCCGCGCCCGTGACGCGCAGGCGCCCCCAGTCGGCGTGGACGACACCGTCGTACTCACCGCCCGGCGCCTCCCAGTAGCACCACGTCCGGGGCGGCGGGCGTAGCGCGCCGGGCGGAGCGTCGACCAGCGCGACCGTCAGGGGCCGCCGGTTGCGCACCAGGGGCCCGGTGAGCCGCCGGGCCAGGGAAAGCCCCGCTGCGCCGCCACCGATGACGACTACGTCTGCGTCCCGCACCTAGGCTCCCTCGCGGCCGTGACGGTCCTGGGGCGCTGCCCCGGGCGCGTACTCATGATGCTGTTGCTTCCGTCCCGGACCCGCTCCTGGACGCACCCGCGCACGGAGTTCACGCGTTCGCCGTGCCCGCGTCCTCGCGCAGGCAGCGGGCGAGGCGGTGCAGCCCGCGACGGGCGTGGCTCTTGACCGTGCCCAGGGGCCAGCCGGTGACGTCGGCGATCTGTGCCTGGGACAGGTCGTCGTAGAAGGCCAGCCGCAGCACCTGGCGCTGCGGCGACGACAGCTTGGCCAGTTCGGTGGCCACCAGCACCCGGTCGATGGCCGCGTCCGGTTCCGCCGCGGCCCGCGCGGCACGGCCGGCCAGCAGCGACCCGGCGACCTCGGCGAGTTCGGTACGCCGGTACCGGGCGGCGAGCGCGTCCGCCACCTTGCGCCGGGTGATGCCCACCAGCCAGGCGGACAGCGCGCCCCGCTCCGGGGCGAAGCCCGCCCGGCCGCGCCACGCCGCCAGGAACACCGCCTGCGTGACGTCCTCGGCCTCGCCCCGGTCCGCGAGCGAACGGCTGGCCAGCGCGTGGACCAGCGGCCCGAACCGCTGGTACATCGCGGCCAGGCAGTCCTCGTCCCCGTCGGCGAACCGGGTTGCCAGGTCCTCGTCGACGATCCGCTGTGCGTTCATACTGCGTGGCCCCCTCAGCCGAGCGGTACTTCTGCGTCGTCCCAGGAGTCACCGTGCGACCCACGAACCAGGGGCCTCAACTCGCACCGACTGTGCATCGCTTTCGGGGATACCGGGGAAAACCGGTCGGCGCGCGGGACGGCCGCGGCTACTCTCGGCCGCGATGAACGGACGACGGCGCAAGAAGCTGGCAGGACGTCTCGTGACGGCGGCGTCCCGCGGTGATCACGCCGGCGTCAGGGCGCTGCTGCGGGCGGGCGCCGACGCGAACACGCGCGACGCCGAGGGCACCACACCCCTCTACGCGGCAGCCGTGAACGGTGACACCGCGGTCGTCCGCACCCTCCTGGCGGCCGGTGCCGCTCCTGACACCGAGAGCGCGGGAGCCGGCGCGGAGGGGACACCGCTGTGCGCGGCGGCGTGCTGGGGCCACACCGGGACGGTCCGTGAACTCCTGGCCCACGGCGCGGACCCGGCCCTGCGCGAGGACGCCGGCACGGGCCTCACCCCACTGGAGTGGGCGCTGCGCGCCCCCACCCCGAGACCGCGGAGGCACTGCGCCGTCACCCGCGACCGGTCACCGGGCGGCGGTCCGGGCCCGCCGGGGCGTGACCATCAGCGCGAGGCATCCCCCCACAGCGACCGCCCCCGCCAGGCCCGTGGCCGCCAGGATGACCGCGGCCGAGGCACCGGCCAGGCGGGGAACGGCGTTGAGCGGCGGGACGGCGCAGAAGGCGAGGAGTGCCACGCCGCGTGGACGGGTCAGCTCGGGACGGCCACGCAGCCGCCGCGGTACACGCCCGGCGAGCAGGGCGGCACCGGCGGGCAGCAGGGTCAGGGAGGAGAGGGCGGGTCCGAGCCACTGCCGGATCATCGTGAGTTCCGGAGTCTGCTGCTGCGGGGTTCCCGCCCTGAGCCGTGCCGCTTCCCGGTGAACACGAGCAGGCCGGTGACGAGCGCGGCCAGACCCGTGGCGAGGACGGGCAGGCCGGGGCCGGGCAGAACGTACAGTGCGGCGCCGGCGAGGGACAGCACTGTCCCCGCGACGGCCAGGGCGGCACCGGCATGCCGTGCGGTCATGCTGCTCCTCGCGGTCGAGGGCCGCTCGGCCTCATCGCCCGAGCGGCCCGGTGCGGGCGATGCGTGGGCGCACCCGCCAGGGGCACCAGCATGCAGGCGCGGGTGATGCTGCCGCATTGCGGGGTCCCGGCAGTCTTCGGTGACCTTCGCGCCCCGCCAAGATCCGGGCACCGGGGTGCGGCGGTCAGCCCACCTGCCCCATGCCCGCCGCGTTCGGCCACGTCGTCGTGCCCGGCCAGCCCGTCGCCGCCGCCGGGGCGAGGCCGGCCGGGGGGACCGGGGCGCCCGGGCCCGTGGCGCCACGGACCTGGGCCGCGGTGAGGCCGCCCCGCGCGGGGACGCCGGGCGGCGTCGGCGAGGGCAGGGGCTGCGGGGCCGCCGCCGGTTGCCGCACGGCGGGCTGGGGCACGGCCGGTTGTGGCACGGCGGGCTGAGGCATGGCCGGCTGGGGGACGGGAGGCTGCTGCATCGGCGGTTGCGGGACTCGCTGAGGCGCTTGCGGTGGGGGGACCTGCTGGGGGATCTGCGATGGCGGCATCTGCTGCGGCGGCGGGGGGTACGCCTGTGCCGCCGCCGGCATCGGCATGCCCGCGTCCGCGCCCGGTACGGCCGCCGCGACCGCCTGCGCGGCCAGGCCCCGCACGCCGGCCCCGTTGGTGGCACCGACCAGCCGGTCCACCGCCGCCGTGCCCGAGCTGTAGCTGGTCCCGGTGCCCAGCTCGGGCACGGCGGCTCCCCTCCTGGTCCCGTAGAGCACCTGTTCCAGGCCGGACACCAGGCGACGCACGTCCACCTGGGGACGCACCACGAGACGCAGGAAGCGGCTGGAGGATCCGATCTTGTTGCCGCACTCACGGACCAGGATCCGGTGCT
The DNA here is from genome assembly GCF_043204795.1 of Streptomyces sp. NPDC047706. Lineage (NCBI taxonomy): Bacteria > Bacillati > Actinomycetota > Actinomycetes > Kitasatosporales > Streptomycetaceae > Streptomyces > Streptomyces sp. NPDC047706. The sequence goes on from NZ_JBIDCW010000003.1 coordinate 126,011, forward strand.
CGGTGAGCAGCCGGTCCCGGACCACGGTGCCCTCCGCCCCCACGGGAAGACGCACGAAGAGGAAGTTTCCCTGGGAGGGGTAGACCGTGAGGCCGGGGAGGGAGGAGAGCTGGCTGGCCATCTCCAGGCGGTCCCGGCGGACCTGCTGAAGGCTCTGCGCGTACTCCTGGCCGTGCTCCTTCAGCATGAACACCACGTGCTCGGCGAAGGAGTTGAGGTTCCACTTGGGCAGCATGGAGCGGATCCGGCCCGCCAGAGCCGGGTTGGCGACCAGGTAGCCGAAGCGGATCCCGTGCAGGCCGAAGTTCTTGCCGAGGCTGCGCAGGACGACGACGTTGGGGCGGATCATCGCCTCCTGCACGACGCTCGGCTCGGCCTCCGCGTCCGCGAACTCCAGGAACGACTCGTCCACGACGACCAGGTCCCGGTCGGCCATCGCGTCCATGAACTGCACGACCGCGTGCTTGTGCACGAAGCCGCCGTCGGGGTTGTTGGGGTTGCAGATGACGGGGACCCGGGTGCCGCGGGCCCGGATGAACTCGGCGTACTGCGCGAGGTCGAGGGCGAAGCCGCTGGACTCCTGGAGCGGGAACATGTCGACCCGCTTGCCGGTCTCCATGGGCTGGTCGGTCCAGCGGCCGAAGGTGGGGACGGGGACGGCGAGGGACTCACGGACCAGCAGGTGGTCGATCCAGGTGATGAGTTCGGTGGATCCGTTGCCCATCGCCACGCACTGCGGCGGGAGCTGGAGCAGGCTGCACAGTTCGGCGGTGATGGTGTCGGCGCTGCTCGGGTAGTACGTGATGATGTCGCGCAGCTTGCCGGCCATCTCGTCGAACATCGCCGGGGTGGGGAAGTACGGGTTGCAGGGGATGCAGAAGTCCACCGGGCCCGATCCGTCGCTCTCCCGCGTCAACGCCGCCATCGACGGGCTGTGCGCCGCGGTGCCGCGGAACAGCGAGGTGACGTTGTCAGGCAAGGAGACCTCCGGTTGGGGCGGACCCGGCGGGGAGGACCGGGTCCGTCGTGCTGGGGGCCCGCGCGGGGGAGCACGGGCCGCCCTTACATACGGAGGCTGCGGTGGCCCCGTTCAGCTCATGTGACGAAAGTATGAAGCCGCGCACTGAACGAGTGGGCCGCCGCCGTCGACCACGAAGGACGAGGGGCCCCGCCGCGCGGCGGGGCCCGGGTGAGCTACGAACCGACCTTGCGCTTGTTCCACACGTCGAACCCGACCGCCGCCAGCAGCACCAGGCCCTTGATGACCTGCTGCCAGTCGGTGCCGATCCCGACCAGGTTCATGCCGTTGTTCAGCACGCCGAGCACCAGGCCGCCGATGATCGCGCCGAGCACGGTGCCGACCCCGCCGCTCATCGACGCGCCGCCGATGAACGAGGCGGCGATCGCCTCGAGTTCGAAGTTCAGGCCGGCCTTGGGCGAGGCCGCGTTGAAGCGCGCGGCGAAGACCAGACCCGCCAGCGCGGCGAGCATGCCCATGTTCAGGAAGACCAGGAAGGTGACCTTCTTGTCCTTCACACCGGACAGCTTGGCGGCGGGCAGGTTGCCGCCGATGGCGTAGATGTGCCGGCCGACGATCGCGTTGCGCATCACGTAGCCGAAGCCGACGACCAGGACGCCGAGGATCAGCAGCACGATCGGCGCGCCCTTGTAACTGGCCAGCAGCAGCGTGGCGACCAGGACGGCGGCGACCAGGGCTACCAGCTTCAGCAGGAACAAGTTCCGCGGTAGCACCTCCAGCGTGAACTCCTGCTGGCGCCGCCGGTCGCGCACCTCCTGGACGACCACGAAGGCGATCAGCGCGAAGCCCAGCAACAGGGTCAGGTTGTGGTAGTTGGTGTACGGTCCGACCTCCGGCAGGAAGCCGTTGGCGACCTTCTGCAGACCTTCCGGGAACGGGCCGAGGGTCTGGCCCTCCAGGAAGATCTCGGTGAGACCGCGGAAGATGAGCATGCCCGCGAGGGTCACGATGAACGACGGTATGCCGCCGTAGGCGATGAAGAACCCCTGTACGGCGCCCGCGACGGCACCCATGGCCAGGCAGAGGATCACCGCCAGCGGCCACGGTATGTCGTTCCTGACCATGAACACGGCGGCCATGGAGCCGATGAACGCCGTCAGCGAGCCGACCGACAGGTCGATGTGGCCCGCGATGATGACGAGCATCATGCCGATCGCGAGGATCAGGATGTAGCTGTTCTGCAGTACCAGGTTGGAGACGTTGCGCGGCAGCAGCAGGTCGCCGTCGGTCCACACGGCGAACAGCACGACGATCAGGCCGAGGGCGATCAGCATGCCGTACTGCCGCATGTTGCGGCGCATCCCGTCCAGCACCATCTGGAGCAGGCCGCCCCCCGCGCCCGCTCCGCCCTTGCCCGGCGGCGCGGGGGCCGGGGTCCTGGCGGTCACATCCGTGCTCATCGCGTTACCTCCTTGTCCTTCGTCATCTGACGCATCAGCGCTTCCTGGGAGGCCTCGGCCCGCGAGAACTCGCCGGTCAGCCGGCCCGCGGCCATCGTGTAGATGCGGTCGCACATGCCGAGCAGCTCCGGCAGTTCGGAGGAGATGAAGACGACCGCCCTGCCCTGGGCGGCGAGTTGGTCGATGACCGTGTAGATCTCGTACTTGGCGCCGACGTCGATGCCGCGCGTCGGCTCGTCCAGGATCAGCACCTCGGGACCCGCGAAGATCCACTTGCTGAGGACGACCTTCTGCTGGTTGCCGCCGGACAGCTTGCCCACCGGCTCGAAGACGGTCGGCGCCTTGATGTTCATGGACTTGCGGAAGCCCTCGGCGACCTGCCGCTCCCCGTGCTCGTCCACCACACCGCGCTTCGCGACCTTCTTCAGCGCCGTCAGCGAGATGTTCCGGTTGATGGTGTCGATGAGGTTCAGGCCGTAGTGCTTGCGGTCCTCGGTGACATAGGCGATGCCGTGCTTCACGGCCTCCGCCACGCTCTTCGTACGGATCTCCCGGCCGTCCTTGAGGACCGTGCCGCCCGCGTACCGGCCGTAGGCGCGCCCGAAGACGCTCATCGCCAGTTCGGTGCGGCCGGCGCCCATCAGGCCCGCGATGCCGACGATCTCCCCGCGCCGCACCGACAGCGACACGTCGTCGACCACCTTGCGCTGCTGGTCGATCGGATGGTGCACGGTCCAGCCCCGGATCTCCAGCGCGGGCGCGGCACCCTCCTCGGGCCGGTGCGGGGTGCGCTCCGGGAAGCGGTGCTCCAGATCGCGGCCGACCATCCCGCTGATGATCCGGTCCTCGGTGGTCTCCGCGGCCTTCACGTCGAGCGTCTCGATGGTCCGCCCGTCGCGCAGGACGGTCACCGAGTCGGCGACCTTTCGGATCTCGTTGAGCTTGTGCGAGATGATGATCGAGGTGATGCCCTGGTTCTTCAACTCCAGGATGAGATCGAGCAGTTTGCCGCTGTCCTCGTCGTTCAGGGCGGCCGTCGGCTCGTCCAGGATGAGCAGCTTCACCTTCTTCGACAGCGCCTTGGCGATCTCGACGAGCTGCTGCTTGCCCACCCCGATGTCCGCGACCCGGGTGTCCGGGTGGTCGGACAGACCCACCCGGCGCAGCAGTTCGGTGGCGTGCCGGAGGGTCTCGGTCCAGTCGATCCGCCCGCGTCTGGCGTGTTCGTTGCCGAGGAAGATGTTCTCCGCGATCGACAGGTACGGCACCAGCGCCAGCTCCTGGTGGATGATCACGATGCCGTGCTGCTCGCTGGCCCGGATGTCCTTGAACCGGCAGGCCTCCCCCTCGAAGAGGATCTCCCCGTCGTAGGTGCCGTGCGGGTGGACGCCGGAGAGGACCTTCATCAGGGTCGACTTCCCGGCGCCGTTCTCCCCGCAGATGGCGTGGACCTCGCCCTGCCGGACGGTCAGTGTGACGTCCGACAGCGCCTTGACGCCGGGAAAGGTCTTGACGATCGAGCGCATTTCCAGGACGGGTCCCGCCATGGTCGTGCCTTCCAATCCCTGGGTCCGGCGGTTTACTTGAGGTCGCTTTCCTTGATGTAGCCGGAGTCGACGACGGTCTCCTGGTAGTTCGCCTTGTCGACGCTCACCGGCTCCAGCAGGTACGCGGGGACGACCTTGGCACCGTTGTCATAGGTCTTGGTGTCGTTGACCTCGGGCTTGTCGTCGTTCAGAAGCGCGTCGACCATGTCGGAGGCCACCTTGGCGAGTTCGCGGGTGTCCTTGTAGACGGTCATCGACTGCTCGTCGGCGATGATCGACTTCACGGACGCGACCTCGGCGTCCTGGCCGGTGACGACCGGCAGCGGCTTGCCCTTCGAGCCGTAGTCGTCCGACTTCAGCGCCGAGAGGATGCCGATGGAGATGCCGTCGTACGGCGAGAGCACCGCGTCCACCCGCTCGGACTTGTACGCCGAGGTGAGGATGTCGTCCATGCGCTTCTGCGCGGTGCCGCCGTCCCAGCGCAGGGTGGTGACCTGCGTCAGCTCGGTCTGGCCCGAGCCGACGACGAGCTGCTTGTTGTCGATGTACGGCTGCAGGACGTTCATCGCGCCCTGGAAGAAGTAGCGGGTGTTGTTGTCGTCGTTCGAGCCGGCGAACAGCTCGATGTTGAACGGGCCCTTCTCGCCGCCGTCCTTCAGGCCGAGCTGCTCGAGGATGTAGGTGCCCTGGAGCTCGCCGACCTTCTCGTTGTCGAACGAGGCGTAGTAGTCGACGTTCTCGGTGCCGAGGATCAGGCGGTCGTAGGAGATGACCGGGATGTCCGCGTCCTTGGCCTGCTGCAGGACGTTGTTCATCGACTTGTTGTCGATGGCCGCGACGATCAGGGCCTTCACGCCCTGCGTGATGAGGTTCTCGACCTGCGAGACCTGCTGGTCGGGGTCGTCCTCGCCGTAGACGAGCTTGGTCTTGTAGCCCTTGGACTGAAGGTCCTTGACGACGTTGTCGCCGTCGGCGATCCAGCGTTCGGACGACTTGGTGGGCATCGCGATGCCGATGGTGGCGCCCTCGGCGCCGCCCTCGTCCTCCTTGCTGCCGCCCTCGCCGCTCTGGCCGCAGGCGGAGAGGGTCAGGGCGAGGGAGGCGGCCGCGGCGGTCGCGGCGAGTGCGGCTCTGCGGTTACGCATGATCATCATCCTTGATGTGTGCGAGGAGCTGGATGAGTGCCAGGAGGGACTCGGCGTGACGAGGTGTGTGGGATTGTGCGCGGCTGTGTCTTCTTCTGTGAAGCCGATTTTCCGGAACGTTATGACGAGATCTCGAATCTGCGCAGATCGCCGGGGAGCCGGGAGCCGAGCGGCGCCATCTCGCCGTCCACTCCGTGGCGGGCCAGCAGGTCGAGGGCGAGCCGGCCGCGCCGCACCCGCTCCTTCGCGGTGGCCAGGGTCAGCTCCCGCAGATGGTGGCCGTAGGGGTAGATGCCGGGGGCCTTGGAGAGGCCGAACTTCAGATACAGCGGTGCTCCGCGCCGGATCAGCTCGGCGACCTCGTACATCCGCACATAGCCGCCGAGGTCGTCGGGGGCCTCGATGTACATGTCCATGGGGGCGCCGGACACCCGCCGGATCTCGGTGAGGTGATCCGGCGTCAGGTCGCTCGGCACATTGACCGAGTCGGCGCCCAGGCGCTCGTACACCGCGTAACTCGCCGGATTCACCGGCCCGATGAGCGCCGATACCTTCAGCGTGGTGTCGGCCGGGAGCACGCCCTGGGCCCGCGCCCGGTGCAGCGTCCACAGCACGCCCTCGTCCGCGACGAGGAGGCAGCGCACACCCAGTCCGGTCGCGCGTACGGCGTCCTCGACGCAGCCGGCGACGGCGTCGTGGCCGCGCGCCCGCGGACCGCCGCCCCGCGAGTCGGTGCGCGTCGAGCCGCCGATGTCCCAGGTGCCGCGCGGGCCGGTGAACAGGCAGAGCTCGATGCCGCGTGCGCCGGTCGCCTCGACCATCTCGGTGATCTCGGCGTCGGTCAGCATCCACACCCCGCTGCCCTGGCTGATCCGGTGGATCGGCACGTCCAGGCGCGAGGACTCCTTGAGGACGACGGCCAGTGCCTCGGGGCCCTCGCACGAGGGGATCTCGGTGCGCCAGCGGCCACCGCCGGGGAAGCTGTGCGGTGAGGCGTCGGCGGGATCGGGGGCGGGCGCGCCCAGGCCGAGCGCGGTCAGCGCCGGCTCACCGGGCCTGCGGGCGGCCGTGGCGGAAGCGTCGGTCACGAGCTGTCCTTCTTGTTCGGTATTTCGGATGTGGTTCGGAACGATGGGTGTGCGGAGGAGCCGGCGCGGGACGGCGCGGTGGGCCCTCCCGCCGCCCCGGTACGGCGGCCGCCGGGCCGGCTGCGCACCGGCGTACGGACCGGGGGCTCAGGGCCGGAGCAGTACCTTGCCGACCTTCGGGCCGCCGGACCCGACCAGCTCGATGGCGTGCGAGAACTCGGAGAGGGGCAACTCATGGGTGACCAGCGGCGCCGGATCCAGCAGCCCGGCGGCGAACATCCGCACCGCGTGCGCCCAGGCGTCCGGCGGCGCCCCGAACACGGTCTGCACCTGAAGCTGCCGCACCACCAGGTCCGTCGGGTCCAGGCCGTCGGCGCCCGGCGCCGGGATGCCCGTCAGCACCAGCCGGCCGCCGCGGCGCAGCAGCGCGGCGGCGCTCCGGGCGGCGTCGGCGGACCCGGCCGCCTCGATCACCACGTCGAAGCCGCCGGGCAGGGGCTCGTCGCCGGTGCGGAAGCCGGTGGCGCCGAACTCCCGCGCCAGCGCGGCGCGGTCCTCGCGGGCGCCGACGACCAGCAGCTCGGCCGGGGAGACGGCCCGCAGGAACTGCACCGCGAACATGCCGAGGGTGCCGGTGCCGACGACGGCGACCCGCTCGCCCGGTTTCGCGTCCGCCTTCACAGCCGCGGCGGCGACACAGGCCGCCGGCTCCAGCAGCGCCGCCGCCGTCAGGTCGGCGTCGTCGGGCAGGACGTGCAGCAGGCGGGCCGGCAGGGTGAGGGTGGGGGCCATGGCTCCGGGCAGGGTGAAGCCGGTCTCCTCGTACCCGTCCGTGCACAGCGTGGTCTCGCCCGCGTGGCAGCGGTCGCACACCTGGCAGTTGCGGAAGCCCTCGCCGACCACCTTGCGGCCGGCCAGCGACGCGGGGACGCCGGGGCCGGTCACGGTGACCGTCCCGGACCACTCGTGACCGGGGACGAGCGGATAACGGACGTAGCCCTCGGGCCGGTTGCCCTGGTAGACCTCGCGGTCGCTGCCGCAGATGCCGACGGCGTGCACCCTCACCTGCGCCTCGCCCGGACCCGGCGGGCGGGGCGTGTGCGCGGCGAGCCGGTGCGTCCCGGGCGCCTCGACGACGACGGCCGTGCTCACCGCGTCGCCCCGGGCTTGCGCTGCTCCCAGCCCTCGGCCCACAGGTCGAAGCGGGCCTGCTGCTGCGGGAACTCGGCGGCCGCGTCGGTGTCCAGCTCGACACCGAGGCCGGGGGCGTCGGAGAGGTGGAAGCAGCCGTCCTCCGGGTCCACCCGGGGCGCGCCCTTGACGACCTTCTTGATCTCCGCGTCGGCGAAGTCGTTGAAGTGCTCCAGGATCTTGAAGTTGGGGGAGGTGAAGCCGACCTGGAGCGAGGCGGCGGTGAGCACGGAGCCGCCCACGTTGTGCGGCGCGACCAGCATGTAGTGGGTCTCTGCGGTGGCGGCGAGCTTGCGGGTCTCCCAGATGCCGCCGATGTGGCCGACGTCCGGCTGGACGATGTCGGCGGCCTGGCTCTCGAACAGCTCCCGGAACTCGATCCGGTCGTGGATCCGCTCACCGGTGGCGACCGGCATGTCCACCTTGGCGGCGACCTTCTCCAGGGCCTTGAGGTTCTCCGGCGGGACGGGCTCCTCCAGCCACGCCGGCCGGAAGGGCGCCAGCTCGTGGGCGAGCCGGACGGCGGTGGCGGGGGAGAAGCGGCCGTGCATCTCCAGCATCAGCTCGGCCTCGGGGCCGATGGCGTCACGGACCGCCTCGATGAGGGAGACGGCGTAGAGGGTCTGCCGGTGGTCCAGCTCGAGGTGCCCGGTCCCGAACGGGTCGATCTTCAACGCCCGGTAGCCGCGCGCCACGACCTCCTGGGCGGCCTTGTGGTACGCCTCGGGCGTGCGCTCCGTGGTGTACCAGCCGTTGGCGTACGCCTTCACCTTGTCGGTGACCTTGCCGCCCAGCAGTTGCCACACCGGCACGCCGAGAGCCTTGCCCTTGATGTCCCAGCAGGCCATCTCGACGACCGCGATGCCGGACATCACGATCTCGCCGGCCCGCCCGTAGTCGCCGTACTTCATGCGGCGCACCAGGTCTTCCACGGCGAACGGGTCCGAGCCGAGGACGTGGTTGCCCTCGGCCTCCCTCAGATAGCCGAGCAGGGCGTCGGTGTGGCCCAGCATCCGGGTCTCCCCGACGCCCGTGATCCCCTCGTCGGTGTGCACCTGGACGTACGTCAGGTTGCGCCACGGCGTCCCGACCACGTGCGTGCTGATTCCGGTGATGCGCACGGCAGTTGCCCCTTGTGAAGGTCGGTTCTGTTCGATATATCGTCACTCGTTCGAAATGCTGGCGTGACAGTAAGGAGGGGGCGGCCGGGGTGTCAATGGGGCGGGTCGATAACGGTTTCGAGACTTTCGATGGCCGGTTTCGTGATGATGCGCGTGGGTTGCTCTCCGGCCGGCATGCCGGAAGGAAACGTTCCGCACAGAACCTTCACCCTGACGACTATGAACGGTACCGATCAAAAACTTAACCTTCCCGCGTCATGGACTACTGCCACCCGTGCCGACGGCACCTGAACGGCGCGCTCGCGTGCCCGGGGTGCGGCACACCGGTCGAACAACTCCGCGCCTACGCGGAGGAAACCGTCGTGCGTACCGTCGTACGGACGGATGTGCGCACGGACGTCGTCACGGTGGTGCGGGCCGCGGAGCCCGGCGAGCCGTACGACGCCGACGACAGCGACGCCGACGACGCCGGCGACGACCGCCCCGGGCGGGAGTCCAGGCGCCGTCAGCCGAACGTCAGCCGGCGCGACCGCAAGGCCGCGGTCCACCGCCGCCGGCGCCGCCGCACCCTGCTGGTCGCGGCCGGTTTCCTGCTGGCCGCCGGCGCGCTCAGCCTCGCCGAACTCGGCCTGGACGCCCCCGGTTCCGCCCCGAACCCGGCCGCGGCCGGGGGCGCCTCGCCGGACGGCGGCGCGGAGGTCGAGTCGCAGGAGTCGACCGACCCGCTGACCGGCCCCGCCACGGGCGCCACACCGGGCAAGGCCACGTCCTCCGCCGACGGCTCCACCTCCCCCTCCCCGTCCAATTCCGAGGACAAGGACAAGGACAAGGACAAGGAGGACGACAAGGAGTCGGCGAGCCCGTCGCAGGAGGGCGGCTCGTCCCCGACGGACACGGCTCCCGGCCCCTCGGCCTCCGCCCCGGCGCCCCCACCCGCGCCGGACCCGACGCCGACCCCCACGGCGGACCCGCCGTCCTCGGACCCGGCCCCGCAACCGTCACCCACCAAGACGTGCGACCGCTTCCTGTGGTGGTGCACCTAGCGCCGCAACAGGCAACGCCGACGGCGAGTCCGCCGAGGACGGCCGTCCTGCCCGGACGGCGCGGGACCCGGCGCCGACGGCGCCACCCGGCCCGCCGGGGCCTGCGCGCCGGAGCCGATGCGGACGGACGGTCGGGACGTCGGGACCCGGCCGGTCGTCACCCCCCGAGAGGCGCGAGGGGTTCCTGCGGTGGTGCGCCCAGTTCCGGCGTGCTCCGGTCGGTGCCGGCCTCCTTCGCCCACGCCTCCAGCAGGTCCGTGAAGTCGGACGCCCGCTCCCCCCAGTCGAGTTCCGCCACCGCCGCCGCCCGGCCGCGTGCGGCCGTGTCCAGGCGCAGCCGCGTGTCGGTGCGCAGCCGCCGTACCGCCTCCGCGGTCGCCGCCGGGTCGCCGTAGGGGACGACGAGACCGCAGCGGTGCCGCTTCACCAGGTCCGACGCCAGCGGGTTCGGCGTGGTCACGACGGGGACGCCGTGGGCCATGTACTCGACGACCTTGGTCGGCCGCGAATGGCGGTAGTTGGGCTGGTCGTGGAGGAGGGACAGCCCCGCCGTCGCGCCGGAGAGCAGGGCCAGCGCCTGGTCGTTGGGCAGATAGCCGTGCCAGCTCAGGACGCCCTCGCGGTCGGCCTCGGTCAGCGCGCCGCGCACGTCCACGTCCGCCGCGCCGATGGCGTCGATGCGTACGTCCGGCGCCAGCAGCCGCGCCGTTTCGACGAGGTCGAGCGCGCCGCGCGCCCGGGACAGATGCCCCAGATAGACGACCCGGTCCGGGCCGGGCGGCTCGGGCGGCGCGGCCGGTACGGCGGTGAGGTTCGGCACGACGGGGTGGGGCCGCCGGAAGCGCTCCCGGTAGGCGTCCTCGGCGAGCAGCAGCCGTACATGCCGCTCGGCCAGCCGTTCCGCCGCCCGCACCGCCACCTTCAGCGGCATCCGCAGCGCCGGCGGCACCCAGCGCTTCATCGTCAGCGCCGCAGCCGTGTCCTCGTGCACGTCCCACACGGTCACCGGGGCCCGGCCGCCGCGCCGCCACCGGCGCAGGGTGCCGGGCAGGGCGAGCAGCAGCTCCGGGTCGTGCAGCAGCACGACATCCGCCTCCGGCCCGCGCTCCGCGAGCAGGGCGCGCGCGGAGCGCAGGGCGGCCCGGCGGTCCCGGCCGGCTGCCCGGGGGAGGTCCACGCCCTCGACGCCCGGGCGCGGCGCCACCCCGCGGGCGCCGAAGGGGGCGGCGTACACGATCCGGTGGCCGCGTTCGGCCAGGGCCGCGATCTGCCGGTGCAGTATCCGCGCGTCCTCGGGATGGTGGACGACGGTGACCACGAGTATCCGCATCAGAGCAGCACCTTTCGGCTCCGGCCGGCCCGCTACAGCACCTCGACACCGGGACGGAATATCCGCCCCCGGGTGTCGAAGAGCAGACGGGCCGCGTCGGCGAGGGCGGGCAGGTCGTAGGAGGTGTGGTCCTGGAGCAGGATCGTCAGGTCGTGCCCGGTGACGGCGGCCATGGGGTCGTCGACGCGGGGGACCGGCACGCCGTCGACGGACCACTCGTCGACGTGGGGGTCGTGGAAGTAGATCTCGGCCTCCCGCTGCCGCAGCAGCCGCGCCACCGGCACGGCCGGGCTCTCCCGCTGGTCGGCGACGTCGGGCTTGTAGGTGACGCCGAGCAGCAGTACCCGGGAGCCGTGCAGCGGCCGGCCGTCGTGGTTGAGCAGGTCCTGGGCGCGGCGCACGACGTACTCCGGCATCCGCCGGTTGATCTCCTGGGCCAGCTCGACGAACCTGAACTCGTAGCCGAGCGACGAACGCACCTTGTAGGAGAGGTAGTTCGGGTCGATGGGGATGCAGTGCCCGCCGACTCCGGCGCCCGGCCGGAAGGCCTGGAAGCCGAACGGCTTGGTGCTCGCGCAGCGGATCGCGTCCCACAGGTCGACGCCCAGCTCGTGGCTGATGACGGCGAGCTCGTTGACGAGGGCGATGTTGACGTGCCGGTAGGTGTTCTCCAGCAGCTTGGCCATCTCGGCCTCGCGGGTGCCCTTCGCCTGCACGACCGTGTCGACGAGCTTGCCGTAGAAGGCGACCGCGCGGGCGGCGCACGAGGCGGTGCAGCCGCCGACCACCTTGGGGGTGTCGCGCAGCCCGTGTCCGGTGTTGCCGGGGTCGATGCGCTCCGGCGAGAACGCGAGGGCGAAGTCCCGCCCGGCACGCAGCCCGGAGACCTCCTCCAGCAGCGGCCGTACGACCTCTTCGGTGGTGCCCGGGTAGGTGGTGGACTCCAGCACCACCAGCTGTCCGGGCCGCAGCCGGCCCGCGACCGCCCGGACGGCGGCGGTGACCGCGCTCAGGTCGGGCCCGCCGTCCCCGTTGAGCGGGGTCGGCACACAGATCACCACGGTCTGGACGCGGGCCAGACAGCTGTCGTCGGTGCGGGCGCGGAAGCCGGCCGCCAGCATCCGGCGGACGTCGTCGTCGGACACGTCGTCGACGTGGGAGCGTCCGGAGTTGAGCCCGGCGGCGATCCGGGGGTTCTTGTCGAGGCCGACGACCTTCAGGCCGACCGCCGCCGCCTCCCGCGCGAGCGGCAGCCCGACGTAGCCGAGCCCGATCACCGCGAGTTCGGCGGTGCCGGCCATCTCTGATTCCCCGAGCTGTGCGCTCTTGTCCCCGAGCGGTTCGGACTGGTCGACCTGCATAGGGCTGCTCCCGTCCCGTGGGCGGACTCGGATCTGAAGTTGTGCGGTCCGGTCCGCTCCTCCGGAAGCCGGGCGGCTCCTTCAGAGACAGCCGAGGGCGCGGTACGCCTCCCGGGTAGTGGCGGCGACCCGCGTCCAGGTGCGGTCGCTTGCCACGGTCTCGCGAGCGGCCGTACCCCATTCGGACCGCTTTCGACTGTAAAGAAGGAATTCGATGGCATCTGCCCAAGCCTGTTCGGACGAGGGCGGAACCAACTGCCCGGTCACTCCCGGCTTGACGAGCTCGCGCAGCGCGGGGAGATCGCTGGCGGCCACCGGCAGCCCGCTCGCCATCGCCTCGACCGGCTTCAGCGGCGTCACCAGCCGGCACACCCGCGCATCCGTGCGCGGCACCGCGAACACGTCCAACACGGCGTGAAACGCGCGGACTTGGGCGTACGCGACGCGGCCCGTGAACACGGCCGTCCCGTCGTCCATGCCCAGCCGGCCGGCCAGCCGCAGCAGCGCCGCGCGCTCGGGTCCGTCCCCCACGATCAGCAGCCGCAGCGGCACTCCGCGGCGCCTCAGCTCGGCACCCGCATGGAGCAATGTGCCGATTCCCTCGTGTGGAGTAAGGGTGCTGACCGTGCCGACCACGAAGGCGTCCGGCGCGATGCCGAGCCGGGCCCGCAGCGGCGCCCCGTCCGGCAGCGGCGTCAGGAACTCCTCGTCCACCGCGTTCGGCACGATCAGGACCCGCTCCTGCGGCACCCCACGGGCCACGATCTCCGCCTTCATCGCCGTACCCAGCGTCAGCACCAGGTCCGCCTCCCGCATGCAGTGCGTCTCCAGTTCGCGCCGGGCCCGGTACGCCGGGTCCTCGGGGGTCCGCCCCGGCGCCTGGGTCAGCCAGGTGTCCTCCAGGAAGCCGCGCACCTCGTAGACCACCGGCAGTCCGTAGGCCGCGCGCAGGGCCAGCGCCACCCGCCCGTTGCCGTGGTCGGTGGCCGGGTGCAGCACGGCGGGCCGCAGCCGCTCCACGAGCCGGCCGGCCAGCTCGGCGTTGCGGGCCAGCAACGCCGCCTGCCCGTACGGCAGCCACGGCGGCAGCAGCCGGTGCTGCGGCACCCCGTCCACGGTCTGCACCGCACGGGCGTCCAGCACTCCCTGCGCCACCGGGAACCCGACCCGCGTCACCACATGCGGATCGAGCCCGGCGGCCAGCTGCGCCGCGGCGATCTTCTGGGTGCGCACGGTGTATCCGGCGTGCTTGAACGGCAGCCCGTTGGTGACCAGATGCAGCACCCGGCCCGGCACCGGCCGGACGGCCGTGCGGGCGGGCGGCGCGGGCACCTGTACCCCGGATGGAGCAGCGGCCGGACCGGCTGTCCGGGCCCGGCCGGCGAGCCGCAGTTCCAGCGGACGGGCCCGGCGCCGCACGGGCGGCGGCAGCATCCGTACCCCCAGCAGCGCGGCCCTCAGGGGGTCGTGGCGCAGTTCGCCCCACGCCACGGATGCGGCCAGACTGAGCGCACGGGGGATATGACGCGACATGCCGTCACGTTAGGCGGCGAGAGCGGAGAAAGTACGACATGAACGGCCGCATACTTCACGTCGTCGGCACCCGACCGAACTTCGTCAAGGCCGCCCCGGTCGTCGCCGCACTGCGCACGGCGGGCTGCGACCAGGTGCTCGTGCACACCGGCCAGCACTACGACGAACGGATGTCGGACATCTTCTTCCGGCAACTGGGGCTGCCCGAACCGGACACCGATCTCGGTGTCGGCTCCGGCAGCCACGCCCGGCAGACGGCCGACCTGCTCCTCGCCCTGGAGGGTGAGCTGTCCGCCCGCGACCCCGACCTCGTGATGGTCTACGGCGACGTCAACTCCACGCTGGCGGCCGCCCTGGTCGCCGCCAAGCTGGGGATGCCGCTCGCCCATGTGGAGGCGGGCCTGCGCAGCTTCGACATGACGATGCCGGAGGAGGTGAACCGGCGCCTCGTCGACCAGCTGGCCGAGCTGCTGTTCGCCACCAGCCCGGAGGCGGTCGGCCACCTCGCCCGTGAGGGCGTCGACCCCGGCCGGGTCCACCTCGTCGGCAACCCCATGATCGACACCCTGCTCACCCATGTGGACCACTTCGACCCGGCCGCCGCCCGCGCCGCGTACGGGCTGCCCGAGCGCTACGCCGTGGTGACGCTGCACCGCCCCGCCAACGTCGACGACCCCGAGGCGGCCGAGGCGGCCGCCCGCGTGCTCACCGAGGCGGCCCGGCTCCTCGACCTCGCCGTCCCCCTGCACCCGCGCGGCAGGGCGGCACTCGGCGCCGCCGGCCTCGACGGCGCACCGGGCGTCCACGTCCTCGACCCGCTGGGATACGTCGAGTTCATGAGCCTGGTGCGCGGCGCGGCCGCCGTGATCACCGACTCGGGCGGCGTCCAGGAGGAGACCACCGTGCTCGGTGTGCCCTGCCTGACACTGCGCACCACGACCGAGCGCCCGGTCACCGTCACACACGGCACCAACCGGCTCGTCGGCCACGCCGAAGCCGTACCCGCCCTGCGCAAGGTGCTGGACGGCGGACAGCCGGCACCCGACGAGGGCCCGCCGCTGTGGGACGGGCACGCCGGGCCCCGGATCGCCGCCGAGGTCGTGCGCTGGCTGGAGCACCATGTCTGAAGTCGTGCGCGACTACTGGGACACCCGCCACCGCGAGCACGACGACCTCGCCTCCGGCGGCCACATCGGCCTGGACCGCGCGGGCAACGAGATCTTCTACGCCCAGCGGCTCGGCGCCCTGCTGCCGCTGATAGGCGACCTGGCCGACGGGTCGGCCCCCCTGTTCGTGCTCGACGCGGGCTGCGGCAAGGGGCACTTCGCCCGCGCCCTGGCCCGCTGCGGTCACCGCGTCGACGCCTTCGACACGAGTGACGAGGCCGTCGAGTACGCCGCCGCGCAGGGCGGCGGCCCGCGCTACGCGCTCGCCGCCCTGGACGAGTGGCGCAGCCCCTGGCCGTACGACGTCGTGCTCTGCGTCGACGTCCTCTTCCACGTCCTCGACGACGACGAGTGGGCGGCCGGCCTGCGCAACCTCGCGTCGCTGGTGCGGATCACCGGACGGCTGATCCTCACCGACGAGGACACCGGCACCCGCCGCCGGCGCGGCGACTACATCCTGCACCGCCCGGCCGCCGAGTACGCCGCGCTGCTCGAACCCCTCGGCATGCGGCACACCCTGTTCACCCCGTACGGCTTCCGCGAGAACGAGGTCGGCTTCCACGTCTTCACGAGGACCCGCTGATGCGCCTGACCGATCTGCTCCACCCTCACCTGGACGGCGTCACCACGGTCGTGGACGCCACCGACGGCGGGCTCGATCTGGAGCCCTATCTGCACCTGCCCCGCGATGTCGCCCTGCACCACGGCGAACGTGACATCGGCGAGAGCGAGCTGGTGATCGTGTCGTTCGGCCCCGACCCGGCGCTGCACGGCACCGAGACCGACTGTCTCGCCGTCCTGCAGCGCATGCGCCCGGGCGGCCGTGGCCTGATCCTCTTCGGCCACCGCGGCCCCGAACTCCCCTACCACCGGCTGCTCGACGCCCTGGTGGCGCACCGCTGCCAGGTGCTGCGCGCCGCCCCGCTCGACTACGTGCACCTGCACGCGGCGGCGGTGATCGTCCGCACCGACGAACTCCGGCCGCCGCACGACTGGTTCGGGCGGCCCGTCCCAGCGGAGGGCTTCGCCACCGCGCTGCGGATCGCCGACGAGTACGTCCTCGCCGACCTGGTCGCCCGCACGCTGCGGGCCCGCGTGCTGGACCTGGAACGCGACGCCGAGGAGGCGGAACGCGCCCGTGGCCCGGTCCACGAGGAGGGCCTCGCCGAGCGTCTCGCCGCCGCCGTACGGGACAAGGACCAGCTGGCGGCCGCCCTGCACCGCGCGCGGGACCGCGTCGGCCTGCTGGAGGCGCGGGTGGCCATGCTGGAGGGCTCCACCTCACTGCGGGTGGGCCGGGCCCTGGTGTCGGCGGCACGCTCACCCCGGCAGGAGGCGCCGCGACTGCCACGGGAGCTGTACGGCCTGTGGCGGGGACGGGTGAGGTCCCGTTCCCTGTCCGCGTCCTCACGCGCGGAGCGGGAGGCGGGGCTGCGGGAGCTGTACGGGCGCTGGCGGGGACGGCTCAAGCCGGGTGCCGTCGCCCCGCCGGTCACGGCTGCCCGGGGGACGGCGCGGCGCGCGCCGGCCGGTCTCCCGGCCCATGTCGCGGTGCCCGACGCGCGGATGCACCTCGCCCACCGGGCGTTCGCCTCGACGCCCCGCGACCGCATGGTGATCGCCGGTGTGCTCACCGACACCACCGCCGCGGATCTCGCGGCGGACGCCGTGGTCAACCGGGCGCTGCCGCACGACGGCCGGCTGATCGTGCAGCGCTCCGACCCGGACGCCCTGGTGGTCCAGCTCAGCGCCTGCACGGGGGAGGGGCCCTGGTCGCTCACCGGCACCGGACTCGCCCCCGACCTGGACCGGAAACTTGCCGAACTGCTCACCGAGACCCGGGCGGCGGGCCGCGCCTGCGTGCTCTGGCGGGACGGCCCGCTCTCCGCGGCCCCCGGCCTGACCCGGCTCGCCTGGGACGCCGTCCTCGACGCCGACGCCGGTGTGCGGCTGGCGAGTCTCGACCCGGCCGCGGTGGGCAGGCAGCGTCTGCGCGAGGCGTTCCGGGTGGACAGCACCCGGGTACGGCTGTCGCAGCTGGCCCGCCGGATCGGCGCCCCCGATCCGCTGGACCGGCGCCAGGTCTGCGTGCTGGCCGACCCACGGGACCGGGCCGGCATCGCCCGGCTCACCGAGCAGGTGCTCAGCCAGCGGCACCGGCCCGCCGAGGTCGTCGTGCCCGACCCCACCGGACTCGACGAACTCGCCGCCGCCGGCGTCGCCGTACGCACCGGCGCGCCCCTCGCGCCGTGGGTCGCCGACTGGACGGACCTCACCGAGGACCGCCCGGACACCCTGCTGCTGGACCTGATGTGCGCGCAGGAGTACTCCGGCGCCGACGCGGTGGGCTCGACGCCCGCCGCCGACGACTACACCTTCGTCCCCGAACTGCGCCCCCTGCTGGTGCGCCGGTCGCTGCTGACCTCCGGCGCCCCGCCCGAGGCCTGGGCGCGCCAGGGACACCGCCTGTTCGCCTGGTGCGGGAAGGAGCCGACATGAGCCGGACACTGAACGCGCTCGTCTACGGCGACGTTGACCTCAATCTCATCGACGGCTCGGCCGTCTGGGCCCAGTCGACGGTGCAGGCACTGTCGCGGGCCGGCTGCCGGACCCGGCTGGTCCTGAAGGCACCCGTACTCACCAGCCGGCTGATCGACCCGCTGGCCGGGCTGCCCGGCGTCACGGTGGTCCGCCCCCACGAGCAACGGCTGCTGTCCGGTCTGTCCGACCGGCCGCTGTCGCCCGTGCAGGCCTCTCAGGCGCTCGTCCAGCTCGACCAGGACGAGCCCTGCGACCTGCTGGTGCTGCGCGGCCGGCGCCTGGTCGGGCGGGTGGTCGCCGACGGCCTGTTCGAGGGGCGGATCTGGGCCTACCTCACCGACATCCCGCAGTCGGCCGCCGAGATGACCGAAGGGGTCCGCGCGGAACTCACCCGGATCGCCCTCGCCTCCCAGCGGCTGCTGTGCCAGACCGAGGAACTGCGCTGCCTGCTGGAGACGTCCGTGCCGGAGGCCTGCGGCAAGTGCGTGCTCAGCCCGCCCGCCGTACCCGAGCCGGGGTTCCCGCTGCCGGAACACGAGCGGCCGCACGACCCCTTCCGGCTCGTCTACACCGGCAAGTTCGCCCCGTTGTGGAACACCCTGCCCATGACACAGCTGCCGGCGCTCCTCGCCGAGCAGGGTGTCCGCGCCGAGCTGCACACCGTCGGCGACAAGATCCACGACGATCGCCGCTGCCCGGAGTTCCAGGCCGCCATGGCGCGTGCGCTGGCCGTCACCCCGGGCGTCGAGCACCACGGCGGCCGGCCGCGCGAGGAGGCCATGCGCATCGCCGCCGACTGCGACCTGGGCCTCGGCTGGCGCGAGCCCGCCCTGGACGCGAGCCTCGAACTGTCCACCAAGGTACTGGAGTTCGGCGCGCTCGGGCTGCCTGTCGTCCTCAACCGCACCCCCGCCCACGAGGCGCTGCTCGGCGGTGACTATCCACTCTTCGTGACCGGGCACGCCGCGCTCGACGACGCCGTCGAAACGGTCGCCCGCGCCGTGCGGGAGCCCGAGGTCCGGCGGCTCGCCGCCGAGCGCTGCCGGGACGCCGCCTCCCGGTACACGCTCCGGGCGGCCGCCGAACGCTGGCGTGCCCAGCTCGACGAGGCCTTCCCCGAGGCGCCGGCCGCCGTCGCCGCCCGGACGCGGCCCCTGCGGGTCGGTGTCGCGGGCCACGACCTGAAGTTCCTCTCCCGGCTCCTCGACCACTTCCGCACCGTGCCCGGTCTCGACGTCCGCGTCGACGCCTGGCCGGCGCTCGCCCGCCACGATCCGGCCGCGAGCCGGGAACTCGCCGGGTGGGCCGACGTCGTGGTCGTCGAGTGGTGCGGTCCGGCCGCCGTCTGGTACAGCCGCCACAAGCGGCAGGACAGCCGGCTGATCGTCCGGCTGCACCGCTTCGAACTGGACGCCGAGTGGCCCGCGCAGGTCGACATCGACGCCGTCGACAAGGTGATCTGCGTCAGCTCCTCATACGCCCGCCGCACCCTGGAGGAGACCGGCTGGCCGGAGTCGAAGGTCACGGTCATCCCGAACTGGGTGGACACCGACCAGCTCGACCGCCCCAAGGCGCCGGGCGCCCGCTTCCGGCTGGGCATGATCGGCATCGCGCCCAGCCGCAAGCGCATGGACCTGGGCCTGGACGTCCTGGAGGCCCTGCGCGCCCGGGACCGCCGCTGGCATCTCTCCGTCAAGTCGAAGCCGCCGTGGGAGTACTGGTGGATCTGGAACAAGCCCGAGGAGCGCGCGCACTACGACGCCGTACTGCGCCGGATGCAGACCTCGCCGCTGCTGGACGGGGCGGTGGTCTTCGACGACTTCGGCGCGGACGTGGCCGGCTGGCTGCGGCGCGTCGGGAACGTGCTGTCCACCAGCGACGACGAGAGCTTCCACCTGGCGCCGGCCGAGGGCATGGCCTCCGCCGCGGTCCCCGCGCTGCTGCCGTGGCCCGGCGCGGACGAGATCTACGACCGGCGGTGGATCCACCAGGACCCGCAGACGATGGCGGACGCCCTCGCCGGGCTCGGCGAGGAGGGCTGGCGGGAGGCCGGGCAACTGGCCCGCGCCCAGGTGCGGGAGCAGTTCGCGCTGCGCCGGGTGGCCCGGGACTGGACGGAACTGCTGGTGTCCGGCTGATGATCCCGGCCGGGTCTGACCCCCGGAGGTCAGGCCCGGTGCCCGGGTTTGGCGACCCGGAAGACGAACTGGCCGCAGAACGTCAGCTTGCGCAGGTTGACCAGTGCCGTCCGCCGCCCGGTCTGCCGCGCCCAGCTGTCGATCTCGGCGTTGAGCGGCGACTCCTCGTTCCAGTACCGCCCGTACTCCTGCTTCCGTTTGTCTCCGTAGGACCGCATGATCAGCGTCACCCCGTCCAGGGACGGCCGGATCTCCCGCAGGGCGAGCCCGGCCTCCTCGACGAGCATCCGGAACCCGTACGGCGTGTAGTTCCACAGGCTGAAGGAGTGGTACGGCTCGAACTGGGAGGTGCTGCCGATGAACAGCCCGCCCGGCCGCAGCACCCGGCCGATCTCGGCCAGCAGCTCACGCGGGCGCGAGACGTGCTCGAAGACCTGGTGGGAGTAGATCAGCGGCACGGTCTCCGAGCGGAACGGCAGGCGGACCCCGTCGAAGTGGACCAGCGGATCACCGTTCGGCCGGTGCTGCCTGGCCTCCGGGGAGTCCCGGATGTCGACCCCGACCCACCGCACCTTCGGATCGTGCCTGCGGAAGAGCGCGACGGACGCGCCCCGCCCGCACCCCAGGTCGACCACCCGGTCCGGCGCGCCCGGCGAGGTCATGACCTCGTCCAGGTAGTAACGGGACGTCACCTGGCGGGCGTGGTCGTCGGGGATGCAGTCGCGCATGAGGTCCCACAGGGTCGCCATGGGCCGAGGCTAAGGACCTGCGGCGCCCGCGGCCCAGGACCCGTGCGGCGGTTCGCGCCCGCCGCCACCCGGAAGGCGTGATGCCCCGGCCCCGCGGCGCAGGCTCCCGGTGCCGCGCGGAACCGGTGTCCGGCCCCCGTGACGCCGGCGTGGTCCGGACGACGGACGCTAGCCCTCCACCGCCACCATCCGCTGAAGCAGGTCCCGCAGTGTCCGCCGTTCTCCCTCGCTCAGCCCCGCCAGCGGCTCGCGGGCGAAGCGCAGCGACTCGCGCAGGCTGCGGGCCACCCGGTGGCCCTCGTCCGTCGCCGCCGCCAGCTTCACCCGGCGGTCGGCCGGGTCCGGGCGGCGCTCGGCCAGGCCCCGCGATTCGAGGCGGTCGACGATGCCGGTGACGTTGGACGGCTCGCACTTGAGCCGGTGGGCCAGCTTGCGCATGGGGAGCGGCTCCAGGGAGAGCAGGCTGAGCAGTCTCGCCTGGGCGCCGGTCAGGGCGTGCTCGGCGGCCGCCTCCTCGTACTCCTCGTGGTACCGGGCCACCACCGAGCCGATCAGGTCGACGACTTCCATGGTCAGCGCGTCGGGGCGGGTGGTGCGAGGTGTGGCCATGGCGTCCAGGGTACCCGGTTACTTGACAGCATGAAATGTTACGGCGCATCGTTGTTTCAGGTACTGAAGTATTAGCAGTGGAACCCGAGGAACACGAGGAAAGGTGCCCCCCATGACCGACACCCCCGCCCTCCCCGCCGTCAACCGCGAATGGCACCTGCTCCGCCGCCCCGTCGGCTGGCCCCGGCCGGAGGACTTCGCCCTGGTCGAGGCTCCGATGCCCGCCCCGGAAGAGGGCCAGGTCCTGGTCCGGAACGTGTACGCCTCCGTCGACCCCTACATGCGCGGACGCATGAGCGCCGCCAAGTCCTACGTCGCGCCCTTCGAACTGGGCAAGGCCATGCAGGGCGGCGCCGTCGGCGAGGTCGTCGCGTCCCGCGCCGAGGGCGTATCCGCCGGCGACCACGTCCTGCACTTCTCCGGCTGGCGCGAGTACGCCGCCGTCGACGCCGGGAACGCCGTCAAGGTCGACCCGCAGGCCGCGCCCCTGTCGACGTACCTCGGCGTCCTCGGCATGACCGGGCTCACCGCGTACGCCGGTCTGCTGCGCACCGCCGCCTTCAAGGAGGGCGACGTGGTGTTCGTCTCCGGGGCCGCCGGTGCCGTCGGCAGCCAGGTCGGGCAGATCGCGAAGCTCAAGGGCGCCTCCCGGGTCATCGGCTCCGCCGGGTCCGACGAGAAGGTCAAGCTGCTGACCGAGGAGTACGGCTTCGACGCGGCCTTCAACTACAAGGCCGGGCCGGTGAGCGAGCAGCTGCGCGCCGCCGCCCCCGACGGCGTCGACGTCTACTTCGACAACGTCGGAGGCGACCACCTGGAGGCCGCGATCGGCTCCCTGAACCGGGACGGGCGCATCGCGATCTGCGGCATGATCTCGGTCTACAACAACACCGAGCCCGCGCCCGGCCCGAGGAACCTCGCCCGCCTCATCCAGACCCGCGGCCGCATCGAGGGCTTCCTGGTCGGCGACCACTACGACCTCCAGCCCCAGTTCGTCCAGGAGGTCGGCCCCTGGGCCGCCTCGGGCGCCCTCAAGTACCGCGAGACCGTCGTCGAGGGCATCGACAACCACCTGGAGGCCTTCCTCGGCGTCCTGCGCGGGGACAACTCCGGAAAGATGATCGTCAAGCTCTGAACGGGGGGCACACCCGCGCCGGGGCGGCCCCGGTGGCCCGGCGGTCACCTGCGCAAGCCCACGTCGGGGTGCTCCGGCGACGGGCCGTGCAGCAGCGGTTGGGCGGTGCCTTTCGGGTGGAGGCCGAGGAAGGCCCCCGCACAGGCGCGCGTGGCCCCGAACCGGCCACGGTCGGCCGGCGCTTCCAGCCGTCCGGGCGCGGCCGGCCCTCGGTCCGGGAGTACCACATGCCCCCGGCTCGCCAGGTCCTCGGCCGGCCGTCAGGGTATAGCGGCCGACGGTGAAGCCGGGGGAGAGCACGACCGGCGGAAGCCTGCCGCGCACGGGCGGCGCCCCGGCGCGAGCTGCGTGCGCGTGCCGGGTGGTACGGCGACACCCTCAGCTCCCGCGCGCCGGCCCGGGGCGCCCACGGGTCGGCGCGGCCGGTGCCCACCGGGTGCAGGGTGTCGCGGTCCACGGGCAACGGGCCGGTGGCACGCGGTAGTTCGGGGCGTCCGTGCTCCGCCGCGCCCGCCGGTGCGGGTGCGGCGTTCGTGGTTCCCGAGCCGGCTCGCCCTTTCTTGGCTTTCCGGTATGCGGTAACTTCTTTCCGAAATCATCCGGGATCGTGGGCGCGAGTCCCGGATGGAACCAGGGAGGAAGACCACCGCATGCCCATCCAGCAGTCCGACGTCCTGTACACCGCCGTCGCCACCGCCCAGGGCGGCCGCGACGGCCGGGTCGCCACCGACGACGGCAAGCTCGACGTCGTCGTGAACCCGCCGAAGGAGATGGGCGGCAGCGGTTCCGGCACCAACCCGGAGCAGCTGTTCGCCGCCGGCTACAGCGCCTGCTTCCAGGGCGCCCTCAGCGTGGCCGCCCGCCAGGAGAACGCCGACATCTCCGGCTCGACCGTCACCGCGAAGGTCGGCATCGGCAAGAACGACGACGGCTTCGGGATCATCGTCGAGATCTCGGCGGAGATCCCGAACGTCGACGAGACCACCGCGAAGGCGCTGGTCGAGAAGGCCCACCAGGTCTGCCCGTACTCGAAGGCGATCCGCGGCAACATCACCGTGACGCTCGTCTGACGGTGCTCGTTGCGCACGGCGAAGGCCGCACCCCTGGACGTGGGGTGCGGCCTTCGCCCATGGCTCGCGCTCACACGGCGGCCCTGTGCACCGCCCGCACGAACCGCTCGTTCTCCGGCGCCGCCCCACCCGGAAACGCGCAGCGCCGCCGTGTGTAGCCGTACGTCAGCCCGCTGCGCGGATCGGCGAAGGCCTGCGAACCGCCGGCGCCGCTGTGCCCGAAGGCGCCCGCGCCGAGGAACGGGTACCAGTTCTCGGCCGTCGCCTGGAAACCGAGCCCGTACGCCTTGTGGGCCCGCGCCACCAGGTCGTGGCCGACGGAGTGGATCTGCCCCACCTCGGCGACCGTGTCCGGTTTCAGCAGTGGCGGCCGCCCGGCCACCTCGCTGATCGCCGCCGCGTACATCCCGGCGAGCCCGCGCGCGGAGGCGACGCCGCCCGCCGACGCCGGGCCCTTGGCGCGCACCAGGCGGGAGTTGGCGTGGTCCACCAGCTCGCCCGGCTCGCCCACATGCGTGTTGAACGCGATCGCCGTGAGCGTGTGCGGGCCGGCCGGCCGGGCGTCCAGCACCGCCTGCTGCTCGGACGTCGGCAGCATCGGCTGCACCGGCCGGAAGCGGGCCTCCTCGGCGGCGGGCAGCCCGAGGTAGAAGTCCAGTCCGTAAGGGGCGCGCACCCGCTCCTCGTACACCTCCTGGAGAGTACGGCCGGTGGCCCGCCGTACCACCTCACCGGCGAGCGCGCCCATCACCAGCGCGTGGTAGCCGAACGCCGTGCCGGGACGCCAGAACGGCCGCTGGTCCGCCAGCCGCTCGGCGATCATCCGGTCGTCCGCCAGTTCCTCGTCGGTGAACCCGCCGTCCAGCCCGATCAGACCGGCGCGGTGCGTGAGCAGCTCGCGCAGGGTCAGCGCGCCCTTGCCCTCGGCCCCGAACTCCGGCCAGTAGTACGTCACCTTCCGGTCCAGTTCGAGCGTGCCGTCCTGGACGAGCAGCGCGACGACGAGGTGGGCGGCGCCCTTGGTGGACGAGAAGACGCCGTGCAGCGAATCGGCCGAGGCGCCGTCCGGACCCGCCCACAGGTCGACGACCCGCCGCCCGTGCACGTACGCGCACAACTGCCCCTCGTGGTCCGCCCGCTCCCGTGCCACGAACGCGGCGAACTCCGCGCGCACCTCCTCGTAGCCGTCGGCGACGGTGCCGTGGATCTCCTGCGTCATCCCGATCTCCTCTACCTCCCCGGCCGTCCGCTGCTCGCGTGTGTGCCGTTCCAGCTGGTCGCCAAGGTGAACAATGCCCTCCCGACCTGAGCGAATTCCCCCTTGGGGTGATCACGGAAGAGTGGTTCCGTACCGAAGAGCACCACGCGCGGACCGCTGATCACCGAGGCCCGTCCGGCCGCGGCGGCGGGCCCGCCGGTGCCGTCCGGCAACGCCCGCCAGTGCCCCGACACGAGCGGATTCCCGGTCGCGTACGACTGTTCCACACGCACCTCGCGTCCGAGATCCGTGAACCACGCCGGCGCGTAGACGAAGGAGTGCTCCGGCGCTCCGCCGGTGATCCGGCCGCCCGCGTTCACCACCCGCACCACCCCGTTGGCGTCAGCGTCAGCCGCGACGGGCTTCACCGGCAGCAGCCCGGCCGCGGCGTTGAGCTCCGCCCCCGCCTCCCCCCGGCCGACCAGGCCGTGACGGCCGAGGAAGCGGCCGAGCGCCTGCCGCGCGGCCGGGTTCAGGTCGCCGTACGCCGGACCCGCCGACACGAACAGCACGTTCACCCCCGACCAGTCGAAGCAGGCGTTCAGCACCCCGGCCGACACCGTCACGGTGACGAGATAGAGCCGGTGGCCGCCCGCCGAGCGTCCCGCGACCCCGACGCTCACCCGGTCGCCGAGGCGCTGCAGGGCGTTCAGCTTCGGCACGACGGCGTGGTACGGGGTCAGGCCCAGCTTGAGGGACTTGTCGCCGGGGTTCACCGGGTCCGGGGGCAACTGCTGCTCGCGCGGGTAGCCACGCGAGGGGTCCGACAGATCGGGAACGGGCTCGGTGAACGCCCGACGGGCGGTGCTCGCCGGGGAGCCGGCGGGGAGGGCGTCGAGTGCGGGGCTCTCCGCCTCGGCCCGGGTCACGGGGTCGTCGTCCGCGCCGGCCGGGCCGGGGACGGCCAGCAGCAGTGAGCCGCCCGTACCGGGAGCCAGGGCGGCGCTCAGCACAGGTCTCGCAGAGGTCGTTCTCGTGATGCGCACGCGTACCTCCTCCGGGGTTCCTGAGATCGGTACGGCGAGGTGTACCTGTTCGACTCAACCGCAACAAGAGTCTCTTGGTGTCGCCGATGCCCGGCGTTGCCCCGGATGGCGCACGGCGGGCCCGCGGCCCGGCGGCGGCCCGGCCGTCACGCCTGGGTGACGGCCGTGGGGGACGCCCCGATAGGGTTTCCCCATGCGTGATCTCGGGGTGGGTTTCAGCTATCTCCTGAAGGGCCAGCGATGGGTGGCCCGGCACGGCAAGCAGTACGGCTTCGGGCTGCTTCCGGGCCTGATCACCCTCGTCCTCTACGCGGCGGCGCTGGTGGCGCTGGCGCTGTGGGGCGAGGGCTTCGTCGGCTGGGCGACGCCGTTCGCCGACGACTGGCAGAGCCCCTGGCTCGGCCTGTTCCGGGGCTTTCTGACAGCCGTGCTCTTCGCCCTCTCGCTGCTGCTGGCCGTCCTCACCTTCACGGCCGTCACACTGCTGATCGGCCAGCCCTTCTACGAGGCGCTGTCCGAGTCCGTCGACCGTGACGTCTCCCCGGACGGCACCGCGCCGGTCTCCGGCCTGCCCCTGCACAGAGAGCTGTGGATCTCGGCACGTGACAGCCTTCGCGTCCTGGCCCGTGCGGCCGTGTGGGGCGTGCTGCTCTTCGCCCTGGGCCTCGTCCCGGTGGCCGGCCAGACCCTCGTGCCCGTGCTCGGCGTCTTCGTCACCGGCTTCTTCCTCACCGAGGAACTCACCTCCGTCGCCCTTCAGCGCCGTGGCGTGGAACTGCGCGACCGGCTCGCCCTGCTGCGCTCCCGCAAGACCCTGATCTGGGGCTTCGGCACACCGCTCGGCCTCGCCTTCCTCGTCCCCTTCGTCGCCGTCTTCCTGATGCCGGGCGCGGTCGCGGGCGCCACGCTGCTCGCCCGCGACCTGCGCGGCGAGGAGACCTCCGAGGGGGACCTGAAGGAGGGCGGTCACCGGGAGGTCACCCGGTGACCGAGGTACTCGCCGTCGCCGTCATCACCGTCCTCGCGGTGATCGCCCCCGGCGCCGACTTCGCGATGGTCGTCCGCAACAGCTACCTGCACGGCCGCCGCACCGGCCTGCTCGGGGCGGTGGGCGTCGCCGCCGGGGTCCTGGTGCACGTCACCTACACGATGCTCGGCGTCGGCCTGCTGATCGCCTCGTCCACCGTCCTCTTCACGGTCGTCAAGCTGGTCGGCGCCGCCTACCTCGTGTACATCGGCGTGCGCACCTTCCGCACGCGGGGCGAGCTCCGGGTCGACCTGGAGCACGGCGGCGGCCTGACCCCCCTCGCGGCCCTGCGTGCGGGCTTCCTCACCAACGTCCTCAACCCGAAGACGACCCTGTTCGTCGTCTCGACCTTCGCCCAGGTCGTCGGCCCCGGCACGCCGGTCCCCCAGCAGGTGGGCTACGGCCTGTTCATGTCGCTGGCCCACCTGCTGTGGTTCGGCGTCGTCGCCGTCTTCTTCTCGCAGGACCGGATGCGCACCCTGATGCTGCGCGGCCAGAGGGTCCTCAACAAGGTGATCGGAGCCGCCCTGGCCGGCCTCGGCGTCAGCCTCGCGTTCGCCCCGTCGCACTAGCGTCGAGGGCGACGGTCACGATCGCCCGTACCTGCGCCACGATGTCGAGCCGGTTGCGGACGAACTCGGGGTCGGTGACCTCCGTCGTGTTGCCCGCCGCGAACTGCAGTACCGGCGTGTGCACATGCCCGCCCGGCAGGGTGCCGTGCAGCCCGAGCCGGTCCCGCAGCAGCGTCGCCCGGTAGGCGATCTCGTTGGAGAGGTAGTCCCCGCCGCCCCCGGCGCGCGCCGTGGACCCGGGACTCGGCCCGTCCGGCCGCACGACCGGCTGGGTGCCGCCCGCCGGGATCTCGGTCACGGAGGTGTTGTCGTACACGGGGAAGCGGCCGCCGGCGGCCGCCACGATCGCCGCGTACGGCAGCGTCGTCGACGTCCACTGCGGCTGCGAGGCCGGGTCGGCGACCGGGACGGTCTCCGTCCGGCCGATGTTCTCGTTGTCCGCGAAGCCGCCCCGCCAGGCCCCGTTGGTCCGCTCGATGTCGAACCGCCCGACGCGGCCCTGACTCACGGTGGTGAAGAGGTCGACCTTCGGCAGGTGGGGCCGCAGCGTCCGCTCCACCGTCCCGTCCGCGAAGTCCGCCCAGCGCACCGGGAACACGGCGGTCTCCACCCGTGCCGGGCCGTCCGCCGTGCGGATCACCGTGCCGTCGAGCGCGAGCGCGGTGGCACCGGACGGATTGGAGATCCGCACGTCCCGGTCCAGGGTGAACGGGTCGAACCCGGTGACCAGGACCCGCTTCACGCCCTTGCCGCGCGGGGGGTAGGCGATGTCGCTCTGTCCGCGCGAGGTCCGCTCCAGCGCCTCCAGCAGTGCCGTCCGCTGCCGCTCACCGAGCCCGAACGCCGGTTCCCAGCCGCGCACTTCCCGGGTCATCCCGAGCCGCGCCCAGTACAGCGGCCGGTCGTCGTCCCGGCTGAGATCCCCCGTGGCGGGCCCCCGTCCCTGCGCCCGGTCCACCGCGCGCCGCCACAGCGCCGCCCCGTCCCGTACGACGGTCCGGTGGGCCTGCGCGTACGACCGGGCCCCGTTCAGCGCCTCGGCGAACTCCTGCGCCACGGTGCCGAATCCGGACCGCCGGAGTATCTCCTGCGGCGCGGCCCGTTCCAGCCGCTGCTCCTCGACGGTGACCGCCGTGCCCGCCGATGCGGTGGTGGGGGCCGCGAGCCAGGCCACCAGGGCGAGACCGAGTACGCCGATGCGAACACATAGGGATTTCACGGGGGCTGGGGTCCTTCCGTCGCAGTGGGGTGCGGGAACGGCCGCAGTATCCCGTGACGGAAGTGGTGCACGCCATGGTGTGTGACCCCACGGGCGTCATTCCTCGCCCAGCAACGTCAGGAAGTCGCGGAACGCCCCGGGCATGTCCACCGGCTCCGGGTCCGGCGGCGCGCAGCGCCCGGCGCACTGGCCGGCCGGCTTCGCGGGCGTCGAGGCGGGGCCCGGGGAGAGAGCGCCGAGGCCGTCGTCGAGCTTCCGCGCCGGGTGTTCGAGGTCTGGGACGAGACGAGCCACTCGTGGTCGTTTGTGAAGGGTTCGTACGAGATCCGGGTGGGCCGCTCGATCGCGGACCGCAGGATCACGCTGACGGCTACTGTCTGATCCAGGGCGATTCGTCCCCACCGAGCAGCCCCGGTCCGGGACCTGACGGCCGGACCGGGGCTCAGGGGCACGCAAGGGGCTCAGCGCGCCGAGAAGCCGTACACCGTCTCCGAGCGGAAGACCTCACCCGGCCGCAGCACGGTGCTCGGGAACAGGGGACGGTTCGGCGAGTCGGGGAAGTGCTGCGTCTCCAGCGCGACGCCGTCCCCGGGGGCGAACGGGCCACTGAGGTGGTCGGCGGTGTACAGCTGGAGCCCCGGCTCGGTGGTCGAGATCGTCAGCACCCTGCCGGAGGCCGGGTCGGACAGCTCCGCCACCTCGACGGGCGTGCCGGTCACACCCTTGTCGAGGACGAAGTTGTGGTCGTACCCGGAGGCGGTCTTGCGGGCCGCCCGGAAGTCGTACCGGGTCCCCTCGACCGGATCGATCCCCGTCGGGATCGAGGCGCCGTCCACCGGCGTGTACCGCCCGGCGTCGATCCGCAGCTCGTGCCCGCTCGCGCTGCCCGACCCGCTCAGGTTCCAGTACGCGTGGTTCGTCAGGTTCACCACGGTCGGCGCGTCGGTCTCCGCCTCGTATGCGATCCGCAGCGCCCCGGTGGCGTCGAGGCGGTAGGTCGCCGTGACCTTCAGCCGCCCCGGGAAACCCTCCTCGCCGTGCGGGCTGACCCGGCTGAGCCGCACGCCGTGCTCGACGGGCGTCGCCTCCCACACCCGCTTGTCGAAACCGCGTTCACCGCCGTGCAGCGAGTTCGGTCCGTCGTTCTGCGCGAGTGCGTACGTCCGCCCGTCGAGCGGGAAGCGGCCGCCCGCGATCCGGTTGGCGTACCGCCCGACCAGGGCGCCCAGATAGGGCCCGGGGTGCTCCAGATAGCCGTCCAGCCCCGCGAACCCGAGCACCACGTCCGCCGTCCGCCCGTCCCGGTCCGGCACCTGGACCGACTGCACGATGCCGCCGTACGAAAGGACCCGCACCCGTACGCCCGCGCGCTCCAGTGTCCAGCGGTGCACGGCCGTGCCGTCGGAAAGTGTGCCGAAGTGTTCGCTCATGAGCGAGACCTTACGGCTTGTTGCCGGTGACCTCCCGATAGGCGATCTCCGCCAGCCGCGCCTGGCCGTTCCTGCTCGGGTGGAACCAGTCCCAGTGACTCAACTGCTCGGTACCGAACCGGTACTCGTACACCGCGCCGCCGTCGTACCGGCAGCGGTCGTCGGCGCCGCAGACCTCCGCCAGCACCGCGTTGTAGTCCTCCACCCGCTGCTGCACCGTCGCGCGCCGCTGTTCGGCCGCCGCGTCCAGGGCGTCCGCGTCGCCCAGCATGGTGGGGCAGATGCCCAGCTTCCACACCTGTTTGCCCAGCGGATTCGTACGGCCCTCGGACCACAGCCGCATCAGGTTCGGGATGCTCGCCACATACACCTGAGTCTTGGGCAGAGTCCGACGCAGTGTCCGCATCGCGTCCTGGAAGTCCGCGCGGAAGTCGTCGACCGGCGTCATCGCAGACGTCGAGGACCGGCAGGCGTCGTTCGCCCCCGTCATCACCGTGACGAGCTCGGGACGGCGCGCCGCCGCGCGCTCCATCTGAGCCGGGAGGTCCGCCATCCGGGTCCCGCTCACCGCGTGGTTCCAGCTGTGCGTGGCGGCTCCCGCGGGGCCCAGCAGCCGCACGGCGAGACTTCGCACCTCGGGGCTGCTGCCGGTCGCCCAGGACACTTCCGGACAGTCCGACAGCACCAGGCACGTGTTGAACCCCCGGGTGATGGAGTCACCGACGGCGGCGATCGAGGCCGGACTGGCGTCCCACACCACCTTCGGAGCCGCCTTCCGCTGACGTCCGAGGCCTGCCTCGTCCGGCGGGTCGCCGCCCACCACGGCGCAGCCGGTCAGTCCCACCACGGCCGCCGTGAGCACGGCCACCGTCGTCCGCACCCGCTGTCCGGTCCTGCGCATCGTCCGCCTTCCCCCTCGCTCTCCTTCTCCCCTCCATGACAACCGGGAGGGTCCCCGCCCGCGCGCTGGGCAACGGGTTACGCCCGTACAAGCGTCCCCCTGGGTGAATGGCGGGCCCTTCCGGGCCCCGGGACCGACGGTACGTCACACTCCTCGCGCCGCCGCACGGTAGCCTCGCCATCAACGAGGCCGACCGGCCACGACCGCCCTGCCAGCCGCAACACGCCCGCTCAGCCCGGAGGTCCCGGTGACGACACGTGGAGTCCTGTACGTGCACTCCGCGCCGCGCGCGCTGTGCCCGCACGTCGAGTGGGCCGTCGCCGGGGTGCTCGGCACGCGCGTCAACCTCGACTGGATCCGGCAGCCGGCCGCGCCCGGCACCTGGCGCTCGGAGTTCTCCTGGCAGGGCGAGCCCGGCACGGCGTCCAAACTCGCCTCGGCACTGCGCGGCTGGCACCTCCTGCGCTTCGAGGTCACCGCCGAACCCTGCCCCACGGCCGAGGGCGAGCGCTACAGCTGCACCCCCGACCTGGGCATCTTCCACGCCGTCACCGGCATCCACGGCGACATCCTCATCCCCGAGGACCGCCTTCGCGCGGCCCTGGTCCGCGCCCAGCAGGGCGAGACGCGGCTGGAGGCGGAGATCGCCAAGCTCCTGGGCAAGCCCTGGGACGACGAGCTGGAGCCCTTCCGCTACGCGGGCGAGGGCGCCCCGGTCCGCTGGCTGCACCAGGTGGTCTGAAACGCCTTCAGGTGACGCCCCGGCACACCACGCGCACCGGAACGGCGATGGCCCGAACCCCCTGACAGGGGTTCGGGCCATCGCCGTAAGGCAGGAATCAAACCGTACGGAACGCCAGCACCACGTTGTGGCCACCGAACCCGAACGAGTCGTTGAGGGCGGCGATCCGGCCCTCGACAGCAAGCTTCCGCGCCTCCCCCCGCACCACATCGGCGTTCGCCTCGGCCTCGGGGTCGAGGTTCTCGACGTTGATGGTGGGCGGGGCCACCCGGTGGTACAGCGCGAGCACGGTCGCGACCGTCTCGACGCCTCCGGCACCACCCAGCAGATGCCCCGTCATCGACTTCGTCGCGGACACCGCGATGTGGTCGGCGTCGTCGCCGAACACCTTCCGCAGCGCCTTCAGCTCGGCGATGTCACCGGCAGGCGTCGACGTCGCGTGCGCGTTGACGTGCATGATCTCGGCCGGGTCCAGGTCGGTCCGGTCGAGCAGGTTCTGCAGGGCGTGCGCGATACCGCGGCCCTCGGGCTCCGGCTGCACGATGTCGTGGCTGTCGGCGGAGATGCCCTGCCCGACCGCCTCGGCGTACACCCGCGCCCCGCGCTTGGCGGCGTGTTCGGCGGACTCCAGGACGACGACACCGGCGCCCTCACCGAGGACGAAGCCGTCGCGGTCGACGTCGTAGGGGCGCGAGGCGCCCTGCGGGTCGTCGTTGTTCTTGGACATCGCCATCATGTTGCCGAACGCGGCGATCGGCAGCGGGTGGATCGCCGCCTCCGTACCACCGGCGACGACCACGTCGGCGCGGCCGGAGCGGATCATCTCGATGGCGTAGCCGATGGCCTCGGCACCCGAGGCGCACGCGGAGACCGGGGTGTGCACGCCCGCCCGGGCGCCCACGGCCAGACCCACGTTCGCGGAGGGGCTGTTCGGCATCAGCATGGGGACGGTGTGCGGGGAGACGCGGCGTACGCCCTTCTCCTTGAGCACGTCGTACTGGTCGAGGAGGGTCGTCACGCCGCCGATGCCGGAGGCGATGACCGCGCCGAGCCGGTCCGGGTCGACCTCGGCGCCCTCACCGGCCTTGGCGGTGAAGCCCGCGTCGGCCCACGCCTCCTGCGCGGCGATCAGCGCGAACTGCGCCGAGCGGTCGAGGCGGCGGGCCTGCGGCCGCGGGATGGTCTCGGTGGGCTCCACCGCGACCGGCGCGGCGATACGGACCGCCTGTTCGGCGGCCCACTCCTGCTCCAGGGGCTTGACGCCGGAACGTCCGGCGACCAGGCCCTCCCAGGTAGAGGCTGCGTCGCCACCCAGCGGTGTGGTTGCGCCGATACCGGTGACGACCACGGTGCGATTGGTCGGGCTCACGGGAATTCTTTCTCCAACGGATACGAGGATTCAGCGGCGCCACCGCCGGGTGGCGGGGCCGGGGACACCCGGCCCAAGGGGCCTTTAGGCCTGGTGCTTGAGGATGTACTCGGTCGCGTCGCCCACCGTCTTGAGGTTCTTGACGTCGTCGTCCGGGATCTTCACGTCGAAGCGCTCTTCGGCGGCGACGACGACCTCGACCATGGACAGCGAGTCGACGTCCAGGTCGTCGGTGAAGGACTTGTCCAGCTGGACGTCCTCGGTGGGGATCCCGGCGATCTCGTTCACGATCTCCGCGAGACCGGCGACGATCTCTTCCTGAGTGGCGGCCATGTCAGGCGCTCCTTCGTAGTGTTCCAGAGGGTGTGGCGGTGCTGCTTCCGTGCCGGACCGGCGAGATCCGGCACGAAGTGCCTAGGGGAGAGTAACGACCGTCGCTGCGTAGACGAGACCCGCCCCGAAACCGATGACGAGCGCGGTGTCGCCGCTCTTCGCCTCGCCGGTCGCCAGGAGCCGCTCCATCGCGAGCGGGATCGAGGCGGCCGACGTGTTGCCGGTGGTGCGTACGTCACGGGCGACCGTGACGGACTCCGGCAGCTTGAGTGTCTTCACCATCGAGTCGATGATCCGCTCGTTGGCCTGGTGCGGAATGAAGACGTCCAGTTCGTCCGGGCTGATCCCGGCCACCTCCAGCGCCTGCTGAGCGACCTTCGCCATCTCGAAGACGGCCCAGCGGAACACCGCCTGGCCCTCCTGCGTGATGGCGGGGAACTTGATGTTGCCCTGGCTGTCGAGCGGGAGCCGGGAGACGTCGCCGACCCGGAACTCGTCCCACGGCACGGTCTGCTTGATGGTCTCCGACTTGTCGCCCTCGGAGCCCCACACCGTGGGGCCGATCGCGGGCTCCGCCGACGGGCCGACGACCACGGCGCCGGCACCGTCGCCGAACAGGAAGGCCGTCGCGCGGTCCTCCAGATCGGTCAGATCGCTCAGCCGCTCGACGCCGATGACCAGCACGTACTCGGCGCTGCCCTCGACGATCATGCCTTTGGCGAGGGTCAGGCCGTAGCCGAAACCCGCGCAGCCGGCCGAGATGTCGAAGGCGGCGGCCTTCGCCGTGCCCAGCTTGTCGGCGATCTCGGTGGCGACGGCGGGCGTCTGCTTGAAGTGGGTGACGGTCGAGACGATCACCGCACCGATCTGCTCGGCGGAGATCCCGGCGTCGGCGATCGCCTTGCCGGACGCCTCGATCGACATCGCGGCGACGGTCTCCTCGTCGTTCGCCCAGTGCCGGGTCTCGATGCCGGAGCGCGAACGGATCCACTCGTCGGACGAGTCGATCGTCTCGAGGATCACCTCGTTCGGCACGACCCGCGTGGGCCGGTAGCCGCCCACGCCGAGGATCCGCGCGTACGGGGCACCCTTGCTGGGCTTGATCTTCGACATGTTGCAGTCGGCTCCTTAGGGCGTCAGCAGGGCGTCAGACGTGCTCGGCGATGAGCTCGCGGGCCGCGTCGATGTCGTCGGGGGTCTTCAGGGCCAGCGTCTTGACACCGGGCAGGGCGCGCTTGGCGAGTCCGGTCAGGGTGCCGCCGGGGCACACCTCCAGCAGCGCGGTGACGCCGAGTTCCTGGAAGGTCTGCATGCACAGGTCCCAGCGGACCGGGTTCGCGACCTGGCCGACCAGCCGCTCGACGACCCCCGCGCCGGTGGCGACCGTACGGCCGTCGCTGTTGGACACGTAGGTGAGCTTCGGGTCGGAGGGCGTCAGCTCCCGCGCCGCGGCGGCCAGCTTCTCGACCGCCGGCGCCATGTGCTCGGTGTGGAACGCGCCGGCCACCTTCAGCGGGACGACCTTGCGCACGCCCTCCGGCTTGTCCTCGTTCAGCGCGGCGAGCTGCTCCAGCGTGCCCGCGGCCACGATCTGCCCGGCGCCGTTGACGTTGGCCGGCGTCAGGCCCAGCTTCTCCAGGTGCGGCACGGTGACCTCGGGGTCGCCGCCCAGCAGCGCCGACATCCCGGTCCGGGTGACCGCGGCGGCCTCGGCCATGGCCAGGCCGCGCTTGCGTACGAGCGTCAGCGCGGCGGTGTCGTCGAGGACGCCGGCGAAGGCGGCCGCGGTGATCTCACCGACGCTGTGGCCGGCCACCGCGCCCGGCGAGATGTCACCGAGTGCCGCGGCCGAGAGGATCCCGGCGGCGACCAGCAGCGGCTGCGCCACGGCCGTGTCGCGGATCTCGTCCGCGTCGGCCTGGGTGCCGAAGTGGGCGAGATCCAGTCCGATGGCGTCCGACCAGGAGGCGACCAGGTCGGCGGCACCGGGCAGTTCGAGCCAAGGAGTCAGGAAGCCGGGCGTCTGAGCGCCCTGGCCGGGAGCGACGAGTACGAGCACTCTCACACTCTCTCTTGGTTACGGGCGTAGCCGCCCGTGAGGACAAGGACGAAGAACAGGAGGGGGTTTTGTGGGCCCTCGACAAAAGACTAGAGCTGGGGATCACCATCGGCCAGACGCCCCAGGATCAGCGCGATGCGCAACGTGAACGCGGAACGTACATCCGATGGCGACCAGCCGGTGACGTCAGTCACACGTCGAAGCCGGTAGCGCACGGTGTTGGGATGAACGAAGAGCATCCGGGCCGCGCCTTCGAGACTGCTCGCCTGTTCGAGATAGACGCTGAGGGTCTCCAGGAGCGCGGAGCCGGCTTCCTCCAGCGGTCTGTAGATCTCCTCCACCAACTGCTCGCGCGCGCTGGGATCCGAGGCGATCGCGCGCTCCGGCAGCAGGTCGTCCGCCAGCACCGGCCGGGGCGCGTCCTGCCAGGCGGAACACGCCTTCAGGCCCGCCGCGGCGGCCTGCGCGGACCGGGTCGCGGCCAGCAGGTCGGGCACGATCGGCCCGGCGACCACCGGACCTGCGGCGAAGGGCCCGATCAGCGACTTGGCGACGGCGAGCGGATTGTTGCTGCCGCCCGCGATGACGACGAGCCGGTCGCCGAGCACCCCCGTCAGCACCTGGAGCTTGGCATGCCGCGCGGCGCGCCGGATGGCCTCCACGGTCAGCTCGGAGTCGCCGTCGGGTGCCGTGCCCAGCACCACGCACACGTGCTCCGGCGCGTTCCAGCCCAGCGCCGCCGCCCGCGAGACCGCGCCCTCGTCGGCCTCGCCGCTCAGCACGGCGTTCACGACCAGCGACTCCAGCCGCGCGTCCCAGGCACCCCGTGCCTCGGCGGCCTGCGCGTACACCTGGGCGGTGGCGAAGGCGATCTCCCGCGCGTAGACGAGCAGCGCCTCCCGCAGGATCCCCTCGTCGCCGGGTGCGGCGACCTCGTCGATCGCGCTCTCCATGACCTCGATGGTGGTGCGCACCATCTCCACGGTCTGGCGGAGCGTGATCGCCCTGGTCAGCTCGCGCGGAGCGGTCCCGAAGACATCCGTGGAGATCGCCTGCGGGGCGTCCGGGTGCCGGAACCACTCCGTGAACGCGGCGATACCGGCCTGCGCGACGAGCCCGATCCAGGAACGGTTCTCCGGGGGCATCGCCCGGTACCACGGCAGCGTCTCGTCCATCCGCGCGATGGCCTGGGCGGCGAGACTGCCGGAGGACTTCTCCAGCCGCTTCAGGGTCGCGGAGTGCGGATGCACGC
Source organism: Streptomyces sp. NPDC047706 (assembly GCF_043204795.1). NCBI lineage: Bacteria > Bacillati > Actinomycetota > Actinomycetes > Kitasatosporales > Streptomycetaceae > Streptomyces > Streptomyces sp. NPDC047706. The sequence goes on from NZ_JBIDCW010000003.1 coordinate 162,365, forward strand.
CGTGGGAGGCGGTTCGGGCGTTGCTGGTTTCGGGTTCGGGCACGGGACAAGACTGCCTCATCCGGACGCGGACCCGTGCCGCCGGGTGGGGACGAGGTCCCCGGGCGGCGGCCTCCGGGTGCGCGGGTGCGGTGTGCCACGGGTGCCCGGCGGGCTCCCGGGGCGGTCCGGCGGTGGCTGGACGGGCACCGGTTCGACGGCGCGCTGCCGGGCCGCGCGGTGCGGTCCGCGGCCTGGCGCGGCGGGTCTACGGTGGTGTCCGTGATGGATGTACGGCGCGCCGGTGAGCGCTACCCCGGGGGCGACGCGGAGGCCGGGATCGAGTCGCGTCACGCCTTCTCCTTCGGCCCCCACTACGACCCGGGCAACCTGCGCTTCGGCGCCCTGATCGCCTGCAACGAGGAGCGGCTGGCCCCCGGCGCCGGGTTCGCGGAGCATCCGCACAGCCACACCGAGATCGTCACCTGGGTCGCGGAGGGCGAGCTGACGCACCGTGACTCGGCCGGGCACGAGTCGGTCGTGCGCGCCGGTGACGTACAGCGGCTGAGCGCCGCGTCCGGCGTGCGGCACGTCGAACGCAACGAGAGTGAGGGCCCGTTGACCTTCGTGCAGATGTGGCTGGCCCCGCTCGTGCCGGGCGGCGACCCGGCGTACGAGATCGTGCGCGGTATCGCGGACGCGACGCCGTACGCGGTCCCGGAGGCCGGCGCGATGCTCCACGTGCGCCGGCTGGCGCCGGGCGAGCGCACGGCGGTCCCCGACGCCCCGCACGTCTACGTCCATGTGGTCCGCGGCGAGATCGTCCTGGACGCGGATCGCCTGGGCCCCGGTGACGCGGCCCGCGTCACGGACGCGAAGGACGTGGAGGCCGTGGGGGTGAGCGCGGCGGAGCTGCTGCTGTGGGAGATGGCCTGACGGCCGTCAGGCCCCCCGCGCCTCGGCCAGCACCGCGTCCGTGAACGCCGGCCACACCTCGATCGCCCAGGGCCCGAACGCCCGGTCCGACAGGGCGGCGCAGGCCAGTTCCGCGTCCGGGTCGATCCAGAGGAACGTACCGGACTGCCCGAAGTGCCCGAACGTGCGCGGCGACGACGAAGCCCCCGTCCAGTGCGGCGACTTGGAGTTCCGGATCTCGAAGCCGAGCCCCCAGTCGTTGGGGTTCTGGTGTCCGTACCCGGGTACGACACCCTTCGTCCCCGGGTACTGCACGCTCATCGCCTCGGCGACCGTGCGCGGGTCGAGCAGGCGCGGCGCCTGGACCTCGGCGGCGAACCGCAGCAGGTCCTCGACCGTCGAGACGCCGTCCTTCGCCGGGGAGCCCTCCAGGGACGTCGACGTCATGCCCAGCGGCTCCAGCACCGCCTGCCGCAGATACTCGGCGAACGGGATGTCCGTCGCCTTGGCGACATGGTCCCCGAGCTGCTCGAACCCGGCGTTGGAGTACAGCCGCCGCTGCCCGGGCGGCCCGGTCACCCGGTGCTCGTCGAAGGCCAGCCCCGAGGTGTGCGCGAGCAGGTGACGGACCGTCGACCCGGGCGGCCCGGCCGGTTCGTCGAAATCGACCGCGCCCTCCTCGTAGGCGACCAGCACGGCGTAGGCGGCCAGCGGCTTGGTCACCGAGGCCAGCGAGAACCGCCGGTCGGCCGGGCCGCGCATCCCCAGGACCGTGCCGTCGGCCCGTACGACCCCCGCGGCAGCGGTGGGCACCGGCCAGTTGTCGATCAACGCCAAGCTCTGCAAGGACATGCCCCGACCTTAGCCCCGCTCGGCGCACCAGCCGCAGGAAGGGGTCCCGGTCCGCCCGAAGCCCGGTGACCCGTACAGCGGCTCCACCTCCGCGGAGGCGGTCGGGCCGAGCCGACCGGCCCCCCGCTCACGGAACCGCTCCAGCGGTTCCGCCGTGCAGGCACGCGCGCATCCCCGGCCGCGCGCGTCCGGGTCCGTGGCCACGCCGAGGACGCACCCGACCCGCCCGTGCGGATCGCCCGCCGTGCCGTGATCTCCTGCAGTCTCTTTCCGGTCACGCTTGCCTGGAGCGCACTCCAAGGCCATAGCGTGGAACGCATGACGGTGATGCAGACCACGGCGGCAGCCACCGAGCAGGCCCCGGACGAGACCCTCACCCGCACGGACATCTGTTCCGCCCCGCCCCGCAGGCACCCTCGCCCCGACGGCCAGGACCGCTACACGATCAGCGAGGTCGTCGCCTTCACCGGCCTGTCGGCGCACACCCTGCGCTGGTACGAGCGGATCGGCCTGATGTCCCACATCGACCGCTCGCACACCGGCCAGCGCCGCTACACCAACCGCGATCTGGACTGGCTGGACCTCGTCGGCAAGCTGCGGCTGACCGGCATGCCGGTGGCCGACATGGTGCGGTACGCGGAGCTGGTGCGCGCGGGCGACGGCACGTACGAGGAGCGCCGCGAGCTGCTGGAGACGACCCGGCGGGACGTCCTGGAGCGGATCGCCGAACTCCAGGACGCCCTCGCCGTGCTCGACCGCAAGATCGGTTTCTACGCCGGCGCGGGCCGCGCGCACGCGTCGCACGAAGGGGACAGCACGCGATGAACGACGGCACCGTCGCGACGACGCGGCTCGGCGCCGGCGGACCCGAGACCGGCGTGCAGGGCCTCGGCTGCATGGGCATGAGCTTCGTATACGGACCGCTCTTCTTCCGCGCGCACCGGGACGAGGTCGTGATCGAGCTCCACTGCATGCACCGCCGGGACGTGCGGTGAACTGCGCGCCGCGCACTGCGTCCACCCCGTCGCCGCCGTGCAGTCGGAGTGGTCGCTGTTCAGCCGGGACATCGAGGCGGAGGTCGTGCCGGCCGCCCGCGAACCGGGCGTCGCCCTGGTCCCGGACTCCCCGCTCGGGCGCGGCTTGCGCACCCATTGCTTCGTGAACGCCGAACAGGACCTCACCGACGGCCACTTCCGCCGTCAGCAGCCCCGCTTCACCGGCGCCAACGCCGTGGCGAACGCGGCGCTGCTGGAGCCGGTCCGTGAGGTCGCCGCCGCCCACGGGGCGACCCTCGGCCGGATCGCCCTGGCGTGGGTCCAGCAGCGGGCGGCCGTGCACGGGCTGCCGGTCGTCCCGATCCCGGGGACGCGCAGGGCGGCCCGCGTCGAGGAGAACACGGCGGCGACCCGGATCACCCTGACGCCGGAGGAACTCGCCCTGCTGGACACGGTGGCCGCGAAGGTGTCGGGCACGCGCTACGCGGACGTGACGTTCACGTCGGCGGGCCGGGAGCGGCAGAGGCCCTGGAGGGCGCGGGGCCGTGCCGATCCTCGGCTCCGCCGCCGGGCGGACCAGCCTCCGACCCGCGCCCGGGGGGTCAGAGCTCCGCCAGCAACTCGGCCTTCTTGAAGGAGAACTCCTCATCGGTGACCAGCCCGGCCCGGTGCAGCTCCCCCAGATGGCGAATCCGCTCCGCGATGTCCGCGGGATCCCGCCGCGGAGCGGCGGCTGCCGTCACCACGGCCCCCGCCGGCCCGGCGGAACGCACCGCCGAGAGCACGGCCGCCGCGAACGGCAGCGACTCGTGCACGGGGCCGTACCCCAGACCGAACACCACGGCCGCCGGATCCTGATCGGCCTGCGCCGGCTGATCCCCCGCATCGCGCCGCAGCAGCCGCAGATGCCCTTCGAACACCTCCGGCGACCGCCACTCCACCCCGCTGAGATCGGAAACCGCGAACTTCTGGTCCCCGGCCTTCCACTTCGCCGACGACGCCCCCGTCCAGAACCACCGGAAGGACACGGACGTACCGTCGAAGGACGCCTTCGCGTCGTACGCCTTGAAGTGCAGGGGTGCTTCGGGAGCCGCCACGAGGTGACGGCCGGAGGGCCCCGAGTGGGTCAGCAGGGCCCGCAGTTCGTCCGCGTAGTACTCGGCGAGCGTCTCCCGCTCGGCCGGCAGCACCAGCCGATAGGGGTCGCTGGACTCCTTCAGCTGTCCCCCGGCCGCCTCGATCAACGGATCCGCCCCCGGCCGTGGTTCCGCACGCAGGACGACCGTCCCGCGCCGCCCGGGGGAGAGCGTCACCCCTTGCAGCGCCGCGAGCGGCACCCGCCGCTCGCCGAGCGCCTGGAAGAGCTTAGGTGTTCGAATCCCCCGTTCGTAGCGGATGAGCACGGAGTCGGACTCGAACTCCCAGGCGGCATGAAATCCGGCCAGTACGTCACCCATGCGGCTCATCGTATGCGGCACGCGCTCTTTCGTCCCTTCCCCGCACACACCGCAGGTTCTGCGTCTCTACGCGCGTCCGGCCGCCGACGTGCCGGACAAACCCACCCGGCACATGCCCGCATCGTCGGCGCAGTCCACCGCGCGGTACGCGCCAACCCCGATCTCGGCGAAGTTGGCGAGGCTGCCCGTGCCCGGCACGAAATACCCGGCGTGCCCCCGGGCGCCGCGCGCCGACAGCACGCGCGCCCCGAACGCCGCGGACACCGGATCGGCGCCGTGCCCGAACCCGCCGAACTCCATGTAGGGCACGTCCTGGATCCAGTCGTCGGCGTCCCGCATCGCCCACACCCGCGCGGAGGTGCGCAGTTGCGCGGCGTTGGTGACGCGCATCCCGGGGCTCCCGGCCACCGCTATGTCGGACACCCGGCCGGGCAGGCCGTGTGCCGCGACTCCGCAGACCACGGAGCCGTAGCTGTGACAGAAGAGCGAGACCGGCGCCTTCCCGGGCAGCGCGCGCACCAGCGCGTTCAGCCGGACCGCCCCGTCCTCGGCACGCATCGCGGTGGCCGACTCCATGCCGAGTCCCGCGGGCGCGGTGTAGTCGGCCCAGGCGATCACGGCCGTACGCGTCGAGGCGCTGGCGGCGCGCTCGGCGGCGTAGAGGGACTTCGCCATGCCGACCGGGGCGGCGTAGCGGCGGTTGGTGCGCTGGAAGGTGAGCAGATCGGTGTCGACGCCGGGGACGACGACGGAGACCCGCTCGGCCCTGTCGAGGTCGCCGAACACCTCGGCGGCCCGGCCCGCCCCGTCGGGGTCGAAGGCGAGGATGTGCCGGTCGGCGCGCATCAGTGACGCGAAGCGGTGCATACGGCGGCCCGCCTCGTGCTGTCCGGCGGGACTGAGCCGGCTGTCGCGCATGCGTTCGCGTTCGACCTTGCGTGCCTGGTCCAGGGCGATGCGGTTGGCCCGGTAGCGCAGGCCGACGGGGGCGCCGTTCATGTTGCCGACCGCGAGCGGATACCGGCGGGCCAGCTGGACGCGCTGCCCGTCGGTGAGCGAGGCGAAGAAGGCGGCGAGCCGGCCCGGCGCGGTGTCCGGGTCCGGCAGCCGGTGCCCGTCGAGACGGCCGCGCTCCCAGGCGGAGAGGGAGCGCTGGAGCGGCGCGTCCGACCGGTGGTTGCGCAGTGCGGTCCAGCCGGTGGTCGTCAGCATCACGAACACCACGGCCAGCGCGAGCAGCGCGCGCCAGACGCCGAGTGAGGGGGAGGTGTCGAAGGAAGTCACTGGGAGGACACACTAGGAGAACGACAGGGTCTCGCGTGAACCGAGTGTCGTGGATCACGTTTGAGGAAAGTCACCTGATCGCAAGGCGGATGACCGCACCGCGCTGCCTCGTCTCCCCTTGTGCCGCCCGCCGCAGGGGCCTGATCTCAGCGCCCCCGCCAGTCGCCCGCGAGCACCGGACCCACCTGATCGAGGTACGCGGCCGTCAGCGTCCGCATGGCCTCCAGGCTGATATCCGGGCCCGTGCTCCACAGTCGTTCCGTCACCCGTATGACCCCACCGAAGACGGCCACCGCCACTCGCGGACGCGGATCGGCGTCCACGTCCAGGCCCTCCCGCTCGGCGATCAGGCGCGCCATCTCCTCCTCCGTCTCCGCCGATCGCCGCAGATGAGCGGCGAGCAGGACGGGCGTCGACTCGATCACCCGGCACATCCGCAGATACTCCTCGACCGGGACGACCGCCTCGATGACCTCGCTGATCCGGTCCCAGCCGTCCAGCACCGCGCGGCGCAGCGCCTCCATCGGCGGCTCGTGCGGCGGGCGGGCGCGCACCGCCTCCACGAAGTGCGCCACCGTCATCGTCTCCAGTGCGAGCGCGGCGTCCTCCTTGCCGGAGAAGTAGCGGAAGAAGGTGCGCTGGGAGACGTCGACGGCCGCGGCGATCTCGTCGACGGTCGTGCGGTCGTAGCCGCGCGTGGTGAACAGCTCCACCGCCGCGCGCAGCAGCGCGTCCCGGGTGCGCTGCTTCTTGCGTTCGCGCAGGCCCGGCCGCGGCCCTGTCCGTGTGTTGCCGACCGTGTCCATGGCGCCTCTCCCGCGAACTGTTCTGCCTGATCAGGCTATATGCAAGTGTCGTGACAGTTACTGACTTGTGAATCGGTTTGTCAACTGTCAGAGGCTGTCATTAGCCTCTACGGTATGACTGGTCAGACCACCATCGACACGACGGGACCGGGGGACAAGGCGCCGGCCGCCCTGTCGGACCCGGCGCCGGTCAAGGGCCTGCGCGGCCATCCCTGGCTCACCCTCATCACCGTCGCCGTCGGCGTCATGATGGTGGCCCTCGACGGCACCATCGTGGCCATCGCCAACCCGGCCATCGCCACGGACCTGAAGGCCAGCTGGGCCGAGGTCCAGTGGATCACCAACGCCTACTTCCTCGCCCTGGCGGTCTCCCTGATCACCGCGGGCAAGCTCGGTGACCGCTTCGGCCACCGGCAGACCTTCCTGATCGGCGTGGTCGGCTTCGCCGCCGCCTCGGCAGCCATCGGCCTGTCCGACTCGATCGCCTCGGTCATCGTCTTCCGGGTCTTCCAGGGCCTGTTCGGCGCCCTGCTGATGCCGGCCGCCCTCGGCCTGCTGCGGGCCACCTTCCCCGCCGAGAAGCTCAACATGGCGATCGGCATCTGGGGCATGGTCATCGGCGCCTCCACCGCGGGCGGCCCGATCCTCGGCGGCGTACTGGTCGAGCACGTCAACTGGCAGTCGGTGTTCTTCATCAACGTGCCGGTCGGCATCCTCGCCCTGGTCCTGGGCCTGCTGATCCTGACCGACCACCGCGCGGAGAACGCCCCGCGCTCCTTCGACATCCTCGGCATCGCCCTGCTGTCGGCCGCCATGTTCTGCCTGGTCTGGGCCCTCATCAAGGCGCCCGAGTGGGGCTGGGGCAGCGGCCGGACATGGACCTTCATAGCCGCGTCGATCGTGGGCTTCGTGCTCTTCGCCCTGTGGGAGAAGCGGGTCCGTGAGCCGCTGATCCCGCTGGCCCTGTTCCGTTCGATCCCGCTGTCCGCGGGTGTCGTGCTCATGGTGCTCATGGCCATCGCGTTCATGGGCGGCCTGTTCTTCGTGACGTTCTACCTCCAGAACGTGCACGGCCTGAGCCCCGTCGACGCGGGCCTGCACCTGCTGCCGCTCACCGGCATGATGATCGTCGGCTCGCCGCTCGCGGGCGTGATGATCACCAAGTTCGGCCCGCGGCTGCCGCTGGCCCTCGGCATGGCGTGCACCGCGCTCGCCATGTACGGCATGTCCACCCTGGACAAGGGCACGGGCAGCGCCGTCATGTCGCTCTGGTTCGCCCTGCTCGGCCTCGGCCTCGCGCCGGTCATGGTCGGCGCCACCGAGGTCATCGTCGGCAACGCGGCCATGGAGCTGTCCGGGGTGGCCGGCGGCCTCCAGCAGGCGGCCATGCAGATCGGCGGCAGCCTCGGCACGGCCGTACTGGGCGCCGTGATGGCCTCCAAGGTGGACAGCGACCTGCCGGGCAACTGGGTGGACGCGGGACTTCCGCCGCTGACCCCGGCACAGGAGGGGCAGGCCGCCGAGGCGGTCCAGCAGGGTGTCGCCCCGGTGCCGCCGGGCACGCCGGAAGCCGTCGCGGCGAAGATCACGGACGTCGCCCACGCCACCTTCGTCTCCGGTATGAGCCTGGCGTCACTGGTCGCGGCCGGGGTCGCGGCGGTGGCGGTGCTGGTCGCGTTCCTGACCAAGCGCGGCGAGAACGCCGAGGCGGGCGCGGGAGCGGCACACATCTGACGGGACTCACCTATCAGGGTGACAGTCCGGAAGATCCCTCCCGCCCGGCACGCGCCGCAGGTCACAGTGGGTCAAGCCCTCCGTACGGCATGTTCCGTCGGCACATGCGTACGACGCCGAGGGCGGCCCGGGCTGCGGCGCGCTGCCGGAGGGGGGCGGCGCGCCGACAGACCGTCAGGCATGGAACGCGCGGCGGGGGTACCCGGCCATCGACCCGAAGGAACCGCGAGGTTCAGGGAGTTGACGAGTCGATGCCGGGCTTCGGACAAGGGACGCGCGGGTACCCCCGCTCACGTGGCCGGACGTGGTCACGGACCGGGCCGGATCGCGCGCGACCCGGCATCATCGGCACCATCTGTGCGATCGCCCGATTCCTCGCACCGGGCATCGTCCTCGGCCCGGTCGCCATGGCATGCGGCTGGCTCGCCATGGGCCGGTCCCGGGCCGGCTCCCGCTCCGTACCGGCCCCGGCAGCCCTGGTCCTGGGCGCGGCAGACACTCTGCCGGCCCCCGTCCGTCCGGCCGGAGCGGCATCGCCGGGCCACGGGTCGCTCTGAGCCGGGGGGAGTGGCAGTGGGCCTCCGGCGCGATGCCGGAGGCCCACTCACGTGGGTGACCTCACCGCGGCCGCTCCTCGGCCGGCGCCGGTACGGCGGCGGCCCCCGACAACGCGGCGACCTGCGCCCGCAGCGCGCGCACCTCCTCCGCCAGCGCGGTGATGGCCTCCGTCTGCCGCCGCTCCTCCGCGTCGTCCCTCTCGAACCGGGATATGAACCACGCGGCGATGTTCGCGGTCACCACTCCCAGCAGCGCGATCCCCGAGAGCATCAGCCCCACCGCCAGCAACCGCCCCACCCCGGTCGTCGGCGCGTGGTCGCCGTACCCCACGGTCGTCATCGTCGTGAACGACCACCACACCGCGTCACCCAGCGTCCGGATGTTTCCGCCGGGCGCGTCCCGCTCCACCGACAGCACGGCCAGCGACCCGAACATCAGCAGCCCCACCACCGTGCCGGCCACGTACGTCGTCAGCTGTATCTGCGAGGCCATCCGGGCCCGCCGTCCCACCAGCAGCAGGGTCGACACCAGTCGCAGCAGCCGCAACGGCTGGAGCAGCGGCAGCACCACCGCGCACAGGTCCAGCCAGTTCCGCCGCACGAAGTGCCGCCGGTCCGGCGTCAGCCACAGCCGCACCAGATAGTCGGTGGCGAACGCCCCCCACACCACCCATTCCACGACCAGACAGGCCCTCGTCAGAGTCCGCCCCGCCGAACCGTCCACTATCGGCACCGCGTAGGCGGCGGCGAACATGACGGCCAGTACCAGCAGCGGCCGTTGCGTACGCCGCTCCCACCGCACCTGCGCCGATTGCTCCTTCATGCCCGCATCGTAAGGAACGCGCGAGGGCGGTGAGGCCCGGGCCTCACCGCCCTCGGGGCCGGCCGCAGCGACCGGCGCGGGCCGGCGCCTACGCGTCGCCTCCAGCGGCTCCGGGATCGGCCGCCGTGACATCGAGGAGCTGGTACCGGTCGATCGCCTGCTTCAGCACCGACCGGTCCACCTTCCCCTCCTTCGCCAGTTCGGCCAGCACCGCCACCACGATCGACTGCGCGTCGATGTGGAAGAAGCGCCGGGCCGCCCCACGGGTGTCCGCGAAGCCGAACCCGTCGGCGCCCAGCGACTGGTATGTCCCCGGCACCCACCGGGCGATCTGGTCCGGAACCGACCGCATCCAGTCGGAAACCGCCACGAAGGGTCCCTCCGCGTCGCCCAGCTTTCGCGTGACGTACGGCACCCGCTGCTCCTCCTCCGGATGCAGCAGGTTGTGCTCCTCGCAGGCCACGGCCTCCCGCCGCAGCTCGTTCCAGGAGGTCGCCGACCACACGTCGGCGCGCACGTCCCACTCCTCGGCGAGCAGCCGCTGCGCCTCCACCGCCCACGGCACCGCCACACCCGACGCCATGATCTGCGCAGGGATCGATCCCGCAGTGCCCCTGCTGAAGCGGTGGACGCCCTTGAGGATGCCCTCGACGTCCACGTCGTCCGGCTCGGCCGGGTGCTGGATCGGCTCGTTGTAGACGGTGAGGTAGTAGAAGACGTCCTCGCCGTGCGGGTGCTCCTGCGATCCGCCGTACATCCGGCGCAGACCGTCCTGCACGATGTGCGCGATCTCGAAGCCGAACGCCGGGTCGTACGCCACACAGCCCGGGTTCGTCGAGGCGAGCAACTGCGAGTGCCCGTCCGCGTGCTGCAGACCCTCACCGGTCAGCGTCGTACGCCCCGCGGTGGCGCCCAGGACGAAACCGCGGGCCAGCTGGTCGGCCATCTGCCAGAACTGGTCGCCGGTGCGCTGGAAGCCGAACATCGAGTAGAAGACGTACACCGGGATCAGCGGCTCGCCATGCGTGGCGTACGCCGAGCCCGCCGCGATGAGCGACGCCGTGCAGCCGGCCTCGGAGATGCCGTCGTGCAGCATCTGCCCGGTCGGCGACTCCTTGTAGGCGAGCAGCAGCTCCCGGTCGACTGCCTCGTACTGCTGGCCGAGCGGGTTGTAGATCTTCGCGCTCGGGAAGAAGGAGTCCATGCCGAACGTGCGGTACTCGTCCGGTGCGATCAGCACGAACCGCTTGCCGATCTCCTTGTCCCGCATGAGGTCCTTGAGCAGCCGGACAAAGGCCATGGTCGTCGCGATGGACTGCTGGCCCGTCCCCTTCTTCACGGTCGCGTACGCCTTGTCGTCCGGCAGTGCGAGCGGTTCGGAGCGGACGACGCGGGTGGGCACGTAACCGCCGAGCGACTTGCGGCGGTCGTGCATGTACTGGATCTCCTCCGAGTCCCGGCCCGGGTGGTAGTACGGCGGCGGGCCGGACTCCAGGTCGCGGTCGGAGATCGGCAGGTGCAGGCGGTCCCGGAAGCGCTTGAGGTCGTCGACCGTCAGCTTCTTCATCTGGTGCGTGGCGTTGCGGCCCTCGAAGTTCGGGCCGAGCGTCCAGCCCTTGATCGTCTTGGCCAGGATCACCGTCGGCTGGCCCGTGTGCTCCACGGCCGCCTTGTACGCCGCGAAGATCTTCCGGTGGTCGTGACCGCCGCGGCCCAGCATCAGGATCTGGTGGTCGGTCATGTTCTCGACCATCGCGCGCAACCGGTGGTCGTCGCCGAAGAAGCGGTCGCGGATGTAGGCGCCGGTCTCGGTCGCGTACGTCTGGAACTGGCCGTCCGGCGTGGTGTTCATCTTGTTGACCAGCACGCCGTCCCGGTCCTGCGCGAGCAGCGGGTCCCAGGTGCGGTCCCAGATGAGCTTGATCACGTTCCAGCCGGCGCCCCGGAAGACCGACTCCAGCTCCTGGATCACCTTGCCGTTGCCGCGCACCGGGCCGTCGAGCCGCTGGAGGTTGCAGTTGACCACGAAGGTCAGGTTGTCCAGGCCCTCGCGGGCGGCGATGGTCAGCTGGCCGAGCGACTCCGGCTCGTCCATCTCGCCGTCCCCGAGAAACGCCCACACGTGCGACTTCGAGGTGTCGGCGATCCCGCGCGCGTGCATGTAGCGGTTCATCCGCGCCTGGTAGATCGCGCCGATCGGGCCGAGGCCCATCGAGACGGTCGGGAACTCCCAGAAGCCCGGCATCAGCCGCGGGTGCGGATAGCTGGACAGGCCGTGGGGCGCCTTCGACTTCTCCTGCCGGAAGCCGTCGAGGTGCTGCTCGGAGAGGCGGTCGAGCAGGAACGCGCGGGCGTAGATGCCCGGCGAGGCGTGCCCCTGGAAGAAGACCTGGTCGCCTCCGTCGCCCTCGTCCTTGCCGCGGAAGAAGTGGTTGAAGCCGACGTCGTAGAGGGAGGCCGAGGAGGCGAACGTGGCGATGTGACCACCGACGCCGATGCCGGGGCGCTGGGCCCGCGAGACCATCACGGCCGCGTTCCAGCGGGTGGCGTTGAGGATCTTGCGCTCGATCTCCTCGTTGCCCGGGAAGAACGGCTCGCTCTTGGTGGGGATGGTGTTGACGTAGTCCGTGCTGCGCATCTCGGGCACGGCCACGCGCTTCTCGCGGGCCCGCTCGATCAGGCGCAGCATCAGGTAGCGGGCCCGCTCACGGCCGCGCTCGTCGATGGCGGCGTCGAGGGAGTCGAGCCACTCCTGGGTCTCTTCGGGATCGAAGTCAGGAACCTGACTCGGAAGGCCGCCAATGATGATCGGATTGCGATCGGATCCGGAAGCCACGCTGTTCCTTACCTGTCGGAGGGCCGATTATCGAGGGTTTTCGGTATGCCTGCACCGTTCCCCATCGTGTACCTCGGGGCCGCAAACGTCACCTCTACCGTGAGGTAACGAAGCTCCCCGGCCGGCTCATGACGCAGGGCCGTGCGAATCTCGTACCCAGGGATGATTCCCAAACGTACATACGGGGCAGATAGGTGTGGTGTACGTCACGATCGGGCTTGGTCGCCTGCCTGAAGTTGCGGCGACACGGCCGGGATCGTCACCGTTTCGGCGGTCTGAACCGCCGGGTACTTGCGCGATCCGTCCCGCCCGTGTGGACTACGGCCAATGCTTCGCGCACGCGCGTGGCTGAGACTCCCCCAGGCTCTTGACGGGCAGGGGGCACCCCCCAATCCAAAACATGATCAGGAGGCAACCCGTGAGCGCGACCGCGGACCACGCGGAGGAGCGGACGAACCCTGCCGCCAGGCTGGGGTTCCAGCCCGGGCAGGTGGTCCAGGAGATCGGCTACGACGACGACGTCGACCAGGAGCTCCGCGAGGCCATCGAGGAAGCCGTCGAGGGCGACCTGATGGACGAGGACTTTGACGACGTGGCCGACGCCGTTGTGCTGTGGTTCCGTGACGACGACGGCGACCTTACGGATGCGCTGGTGGATGCCACCACGTACATCGAGGAAGGCGGCGCGATCCTGCTCCTCACGCCGAAGACCGGCCGGTCCGGATACGTGGAGCCGAGCGACATCTCGGAAGCCGCGACCACGGCCGGGCTGACCGCGTCCAAGAGCGTCAGCGTCGGCAAGGACTGGAGCGGCAGCCGTCTGGCGACGCCGAAGGCCGCGAAGTCCAAGCGGTGACCGTTCGTTGAACGTGGGACGGGCTGACGGACGTCAGCCCGTCCGACGGCCGTCCGTGATCGCTGCGTAGGGTGGTGGCCACCCGAACAGCCCCATCGAAGGGACGACGATGGCCATCCAGGTCGGCGACAAGGCCCCCGACTTCGAGCTGAAGGACAACCACGGGCGGGCCGTGAAGCTCTCGGACTTCCGTGGCGAGCGGAACGTCGTGCTGATCTTCTTCCCGTTCGCCTTCACCGGCGTGTGCACCGGCGAGCTGTGCGAGGTGCGGGACAACCTGCCGCGGTTCTCCGACCGCGACACCCAGGTGCTCGCCGTCTCCAACGACTCCATCCCCACCCTGCGCGTCTTCGCTGAGCAGGAAGGCCTGGAGTACCCGCTGCTCAGCGACTTCTGGCCGCACGGCGAGGTCTCACGGGCGTACGGGGTCCTCGACGAGGCCAAGGGCTGCGCGGTGCGCGGCACCTTCGTCGTCGACAAGGACGGCGTGGTCCGCTGGAGCGTCGTCAACGGCCTTCCGGACGCCCGGGACCTCGACGCGTACATCGAGGCTCTCGACACCCTGTGATTCTTCGGTTCCGGGGCCTGCGGCGGCCGGGAACCCGTCACTAGGATCGACTCGTTTGATCCGATACCAACGCACGACGGGGCACCCGCCCCTGGACACCAATGGAGGACTCGTGGGAGTCAGCCTCAGCAAGGGCGGCAACGTTTCGCTGACCAAGGAGGCCCCGGGCCTGACCGCGGTCATCGTCGGTCTGGGGTGGGACGTGCGCACCACTACCGGCACGGACTTCGACCTCGACGCGAGCGCGCTGCTGCTGAACAACTCCGGCAAGGTCAGCAGTGACCAGCAGTTCATCTTCTTCAACAACCTCAAGAGCCCGGACGGCTCGGTCGAGCACACCGGTGACAACCTCACCGGTGAGGGTGAGGGCGACGACGAGCAGATCAAGGTCAACCTGGCCGGCGTCCCCGCCGACATCGAGAAGATCGTCTTCCCGGTGTCCATCTACGACGCCGAGAACCGCCAGCAGTCCTTCGGCCAGGTCCGCAACGCGTTCATCCGCGTCGTCAACCAGGCCGGCGGCGCCGAGATCGCGCGCTACGACCTGTCCGAGGACGCCTCGACCGAGACCGCGATGGTCTTCGGCGAGCTGTACCGGCACGGTGCGGAGTGGAAGTTCCGCGCCATCGGCCAGGGGTACGCCTCGGGGCTGCGCGGCATCGCGCAGGACTTCGGCGTCAACGTCTGAGCCACGTCCCTTTCGCTCCGCCCGTCCGGCGCCGCACGTTTGCGTGCGGCGCCGGACGCGCAGGACAACCACATCAGGCAGCACCCAGGGGAGGACAAGCATCATGGGCGTCACGCTCGCCAAGGGGGGCAACGTCTCCCTGTCCAAGGCCGCGCCGGACCTCACTCAGGTGATGGTCGGGCTCGGCTGGGACGCGCGTTCCACCACCGGAGCCCCGTTCGACCTCGATGCCAGCGCCCTGGTGTGCAGCAGCGGACGGGTGATGGGCGACGAGTGGTTCATCTTCTACAACCAGCTCAAGAGCCCGGACGGCTCGGTGGAGCACACCGGCGACAACCTCACCGGCGAGGGCGACGGCGACGACGAGTCGATCCTGATCGACCTCTCCAAGGTGCCCGCCCGGTGCGACAAGATCGTCTTCCCGGTCTCGATCCACATGGCCGACGAGCGCGGCCAGACCTTCGGCCAGGTCAGCAACGCCTTCATCCGGGTGGTCAACCAGGCCGACGGCCAGGAACTCGCCCGCTACGACCTCAGTGAGGACGCCTCCACGGAGACCGCCATGATCTTCGGCGAGGTGTACCGCTACCAGCAGGAATGGAAGTTCCGGGCCGTAGGCCAGGGGTACGCGTCGGGGCTGAGGGGCATCGCTCTAGACTTTGGAGTCAACGTTTCGTAAAGCCGGGTTACGGCGCGGGGGAGACCCGTACACCCCGTACACAAGGGATTGGGTAGCCAGTGGTTCTGAAAACCTTCGGCTGGTCGTTCGCGGTCACCGCGCTCGGCCTCGTCGCGGCGGTCTTCTACGGGGGGTGGACCGCCTTCGGCATCGTGGCGATCCTCTGTGTCCTGGAGATCTCGCTGTCCTTCGACAACGCGGTGGTCAACGCCGGAATCCTGAAGAAGATGAACGCCTTCTGGCAGCGCATCTTCCTCACCATCGGCATTCTGATCGCCGTCTTCGGCATGCGGCTGGTCTTCCCCGTCGTCATCGTCGCCGTCAGCGCGCAGCTCGGTCCGATCGAGGCCGTCGACCTCGCCCTGACCGACAAGGAGCGCTACCAGGCGCTGGTCACCGACGCCCACCCGGCGATCGCGGCGTTCGGTGGCATGTTCCTGCTGATGATCTTCCTGGACTTCATCTTCGAGGACCGGGAGATCAAGTGGCTGGGCTGGCTGGAGCGCCCGCTGGCCAAGCTCGGCAAGGTCGACATGCTCTCGGTCTGCATCGCCCTGATCATCCTGCTGATCACGTCGATGACCTTCGCGACCCACGCCCACCTGCACGCCGGGCCCGCGAACAAGGCGGAGACCGTTCTGCTCTCCGGTGTCGCCGGCCTCGTCACGTACATGATCGTCGGCGGCCTCTCCGGCTTCTTCGAGGACAAGCTCGAGGAAGAGGAGGAGCGCGAGCACCAGCAGGAGGAAGAGGCGAAGCGTACCGGCAAGCCCGTCATGCTGCTGGCCGGCAAGGCCGCGTTCTTCATGTTCCTCTACCTGGAGGTCCTGGACGCGTCCTTCTCCTTCGACGGCGTGATCGGTGCCTTCGCCATCACCAACGACATCGTGCTGATGGCCCTCGGTCTCGGCGTCGGCGCCATGTACGTCCGGTCCCTGACCGTGTACCTGGTCCGTCAGGGCACGCTGGACGACTACGTCTACCTGGAGCACGGCGCGCACTACGCCATCGGCGCGCTCGCCGTGATCCTGCTGATCACCATCCAGTACGAGATCTCCGAGATCATCACCGGCCTGATCGGTGTCGTTCTCATCGCCTGGTCCTTCTGGTCCTCCGTCCGCCGCAATCGTGCGCTGGCGGCGGCCGAGAAGAACGCGGGCGCGGACAGGACTGAGGTCTCGTCCGGGGTGTGACACCCGTTCGGGTGAGGAACGCTTTTGTGCGGGGCGGCCGTCGAGGACGACATGATGTCCTCGACGGCCGCCCCGTCGGTCTTGTTCGGCACGGTACGGCACGGTGTGTGGGGAGTATGGGGGGCGTAATGGGGTTGTTTGACGGGCTCTGGCGGGGGCGCACGGCCGAGTTCGACTCGGGCAGCGCGGCCAGCAACGCGATCGAGCTGACCAAGCGGCACAGCCAGGTGTCACTCACCAAACAGGGGGCGGCGACCGGGCATCTGCGCATCAATCTGACCTGGCGGATGCGCAGCTCCGACATCGGCGGGCCCCAGCGGGAAAGCCTGCTGCGGCACCCCTTCAAGGCGCTCAAGCCGCCGGAGGTCATGGGTCACAGCCAGAGCATGGTCAACGTCGACCTCGACCTGGGCTGCCTCTACGAGCTGCAGGACGGCACCAAGGGCGTCGTACAGCCGCTCGGCGGCTACCTCGGCGACGTCAACGCACCGCCGTACGTCAAACTCAGCGGCGACGACCGGTTCGGCTCGGCGTCCGGCGAGACGATCTACGTCAATCTCGACCACCGTGAGGCGATCAAGCGCCTACTGGTGTTCGTCTACATCTACGACCAGACCCCGGCCTTCGACCGCACCCACGCCATCGTCACCCTCTACCCCAGCAACGGCCCCCGCATCGAGATCGGCCTCGACGAACGGCACCCCCAGGCCCGCTCCTGCGCCGTGGTGATGATCGAGAACGTGAAGAACGAGATGTGGGTGCGGCGCGAGGTCAAGTTCGTCTACGGCTTCCAGGCGGAACTCGACCGGCTCTACGGCTGGGGGCTGCAGTGGGGGAGGGGACACAAGGCGAAGTCGCAGCGGTGACCGCTAGCGGCCGATGAACTGGGGACCCTGCGGCGGCAGCCGGAAGTCGGGGTCCGGGGCCGCGGGCACCGGGACCGGCGGCGGGTAGCCGTACCCGGACTGTGCGGTGGGCGGTGCCGCCTGCGGATAGCCGTAGGAGGGCTGGCCGGCCGGGTGCGGGTAGCCGTACGCGGGCTCCGTCGCGGCGGGCTGCTGCTGCGGATAGCCGTACCCGGGCTGCGTGACCGGCTGGGGCACCACGGCCGTCGGCTGCTCCGGCGGGAGCGGCCGCGAGGCCTCGGGCCCCGCCTGGGTGGCGGCGGACCTGCCCTCGGCGTCGGCCGCCGTCCCTTCAGCGGCCGCCTCGGACTCGTCCACCGAGATGCCGAAGTCCGTCGCGAGCCCCTTCAGCCCGTTCGAATAGCCCTCCCCGAGCGCCCGGAACTTCCACCCGTCCCCGCGCCGGTACAGCTCCCCGCAGATCAGTGCGGTCTCCTCGCCGGTCTCCGGCTTGACGTCGAAGTAGGCCAGCGGCTCACCCTCGGGCGCCGCCGCGTCGTACAGCAGGATGCGCAGTGACCGTACGCGGTCGAACGTCACGCCATCCGCCGACGCGACCAGCAGAATCTGGCTGACGTCCGGCTCGACACCCGTCAGCTCTGTCTGGATCGTGTCGGTCAGGCCCTCGGCGACACGCTTCTTGCCGAGCCGCCACACCTTCCCGGAGGGGTGCCGGGGCTGGTTGTAGAAGACGAAGTCCTCGTCGGAGCGCACACGGCCGTCGGGGCCGAGGAGCAGCGCAGAGGCATCGACATCGGGGACCCCCTGTCCGGGCGTCCAGCGCAGGACGGCGCGTACCGTCGTGGCTTCGAGCGGGACGTTGGACCCCTTCAACATCGCGTGACTCATGCGGTCATCCTGCCCTCTCGGTCCTGCTCACGACAATGCGGGGTAGGGCAGGCGCCCAGCCGCCCGCCGGCGCGGGCCAGAGACGTTGCCCGCCCCTGCGTTACTTGAAATTCATGCCCTGCGGGAACCCATGACATGGACTCCTACGTACTATTACCGGCCACCTTCAGCCGGTACCCAGGCCAATCAAGCACCACAGGGAAGCCATATGCGTCATTTCGGGCACATTGCCCCTGAGGTGCGGCAGCGCCTCTTCCACCGGCAGCCGTGCGAATTCACCGCCGGCTCCCCGGCCCGGCTGCTCGCCGCGGCCCTGGGTGCCACCCTGTACAGCCCGGCCACCAGGCCGCGGCTCGCCGAGGACATCGCCAAGCAGACCGGCCGCGGTGTGGTCTCGATGGTGCTGTGCCTGGAGGACTCGATCGGCGACGCGGACGTCCTGGCCGGCGAGGAGAACCTCGTGCGCCAGTTCGCCGAACTCGCCGCGTTCGACGAGCGCGCGCCCGGGGCCGACCTCCCGCTGCTGTTCATCCGCGTCCGCGCGCCGGAGCAGATCCCGGACCTGGTCCGCCGCCTCGGCGCCACCGTCCGGCTGCTGTCCGGATTCGTGCTGCCGAAGTTCACCGAGGAACGCGGCATGCCCTTCCTGGAGGCCCTGACGATCGCCGAGGCCGCCGCCGGACAGCGGCTTTTCGCCATGCCGGTCCTGGAGTCACCCGAGCTGCTCTACCGCGAGTCCCGCGTGGAGACCCTGGAGGGCATCTTCCGGGCCGTCGACAAGTACCGCGAGCGCGTCCTCGCGCTGCGCCTCGGCGTGACCGACTTCTGCTCCTCCTACGGCCTGCGCAGAGCCCCCGACATGACCGCGTACGACGTCCAGGTCGTCGCCTCCGTCATCGCCGACGTGGTGAACATGCTGGGGCGGGCCGACGGCACCGGGTTCACCGTGACCGGGCCGGTGTGGGAGTACTTCCGGGTGCAGGAACGTATGTTCAAGCCCCAGCTGCGGCGCAGCCCCTTCCTGGAGGGCCAGGCCGAGGAGCTCCGCGAGGCCCTGATCGAGCACTCCATGGACGGGCTGCTGCGGGAGATTACGCTGGACCAGGCCAACGGTCTGCTCGGCAAGACCTGTATCCACCCCTCGCACGTGCTGCCGGTGCACGCGCTGTCCGTCGTCAGTCACGAGGAGTTCAGCGACGCCCAGGACATCCTGCGGCCGGAACTGCTCGGCGGCGGCGTGCTGAGGTCGGCGTACACGAACAAGATGAACGAGGTGAAGCCACATCGCGCCTGGGCCGAGCGGACCCTGCTGCGCGCCGAGGTCTTCGGCGTCGCCAACGAGGACGTCGGCTTCGTGGAACTGCTCGCCGCGGGGATCCCCGGGTGAGGGCGGGCGCCGGGCGCCATCGGGCGCGTGAGAAGACCTCCGAAGGTCTCAGAAGACCTCCGAAGATCTCCGAAGATCTCAGAAGACCTCCGAAGATCTCACAAGACCTTTGACACGGCTGAGCAACTGACACCGCTGAGCAACGGCTGAACACAAGGAACGCATGGACAAGGCAGTGAACGACGCGGCCGCGGGCCGGGACGACGGGTTCGGCAACGCCGGCGGATCCGGCAGAACCGACGCGTTCGACGGGGCCGGCGCGCTGAACCGGGCCGGCCAGGACGACGGCGTGTGGTCCGGGAGCTGGGTCGCCGAGCGGCTCGGGGTCCGGCTCGAGGGCGACGACACCCTCACCGGCATGCTCGGGCTCGCCCTGCGGCGCAACCCCAAGCGGGCCCACCTCCTCGTGTCGAACGTCCTCGGCAAGCACGTACCGCAGTCCCCGTCCGTCGTGTACGGCTCCGGCTTCACCCTCGGGCGCAGGGTGCACGCGCTGCTCGGCCCCGCCGGGGCGCACCGCGCGGTCGTCGTCGGCTACGCCGAGACGGCCACCGGCCTCGGTCACGCCGTCGCCGACGGTCTCGGCCACGCCCCCTACCTGCACTCCACCCGCCGCCCCGTACCCGGCGTCGCCCGTGCCGGCGGCTTCGAGGAGTCCCACTCGCACGCCACGTCCCACCTCCTGCTGCCCGAGGACCCGCACCTCCTCGCCGGGGACGGCCCGCTGGTCCTGGTCGACGACGAGTTCTCCACCGGCAACACCGTCCTCAACACCGTCCGCGCCCTCCACGAGCGCTACCCCCGCGACCGGTACGTCGTCGTCGCCCTCGTCGACATGCGCTCCAGCACCGACCAGGACCGCCTGACGGACTTCGCCACCGAGATCGGTGCCCGCATCGACCTGGTCACGGCGGCGCGCGGGACGGTGCGGCTCCCGGACGGGGTGCTGGAGAAGGGCCAGGCTCTGGTCGCCGAGCACGAGCCGGCAGCGGCCGTGCTCGCGGCTGCCGGTGCCGCCGGGCACGGACGGATCGGACGGGTCGATCTGCGCTGGCCCACCGACCTGCCCGACGGCGGCCGGCACGGCTTCACCGCCGCCCACCGCACACGTCTGGAGAACGCCCTGCCCGCCATGGGCGCCCGCCTCGCCGGGGCACTGCCCTCCGGCGCCCGTCGCGTCCTGGTCCTCGGCTTCGAGGAACTGATGTACGCCCCCCTGCGCCTCGCGGGCGAGCTGGAGCAACTGGTCCCCGCCGCGCAGATCCGCTTCTCCACGACCACCCGTTCTCCCGTACTCGCGGTCGACGACCCCGGCTACGCCATCCGCACCCGCCTCGTCTTCCCGGCGCACGACAACCCCGCCGACGGCCCCGGCGAGCGCTACGCCTACAACGTCGCCGGCGGCGCCTTCGACGCCGTGGTCGCGGTGGTCGACTCCACCGCCGACACCCCAGCCCTGCACGCCCCCGACGGTCTCCTCGCCCAGCTCGCGCAGCACACCCCGCACGTCCTGCTCGCCGTCGTGCCGTCGTACGTCCCCGTGGCCCCGCCCGCCCCCGAAAGGCCCGCCATGCTGCCCGAGCCCCTTCGCGGCCCCGCCTTCTCCAGCTACGCGCCCGAAGACGTCGGCTGGCTGCTCCAGGACCTGTCGGACGTCACCCTGGAGGCGCCGACCGAGGAGCGCGAGGAGGCCATCCAGAGCGGCGGCGCGCACTACGCCGAGTCACTACCGGTCGAGTACCAGCCCAGCGAGCAGTACCAGGCCCTCTTCCACTCGGCCCTCAAGACATCCGCGACCCGCATCGCCCACGCCGTCGGCGTCGTGACCGAAACCGTTCTCGCCGAACGCTCCCCGCGCCCCGTCCTCGTCTCCCTCGCCCGCGCCGGCACCCCCGTCGGTGTCCTGATGCGACGCTGGGCCCGGCACCGGCACGGCCTCGACGTCGCGCACTACGCCGTGTCGATCGTCCGTGGCCGCGGTATCGACGCCAACGCCCTGCGCTGGCTGGCCGACCGGCACGACCCCCGCGACGTCGTCTTCGTCGACGGCTGGACCGGCAAGGGCGCCATCACCCGCGAACTGGCCGCCGCGCTCAGCGAGTTCGAGGAGGCGGAAGGCGTCACCGGCTTCGACCCCGAGATCGCCGTACTCGCCGACCCCGGCTCCTGCGTCCGCACCTACGGCACCCGCGAGGACTTCCTCATCCCGTCCGCCTGCCTCAACTCCACGGTCTCCGGGCTGATATCCCGCACCGTCCTGCGCGCCGACCTCGTCGGCCCGCACGACTACCACGGCGCGAAGTTCTACCGCGAACTCGCCGGCGCCGACGTCTCCACCCTCTTCCTCGACGCCATCTCCGCCCGCTTCGACGAGGTCACGGACGCGGTCGACGCCGCCGCCAAGGAACTGCTGTCCGCCGACCGCACCCCGACCTGGGAGGGCTGGGCGGCCGTCGAGCGCATCAGCGAGGAGTACGGGATCCACGACGTGAACCTCGTCAAGCCCGGCGTCGGCGAGACGACCCGCGTGCTGCTGCGCCGCGTCCCCTGGAAGATCCTGGCCCGTGCCGGTGCGGGCCCCGACCTCGACCACGTCCGCCTGCTGGCCGAGCAGCGAGGCGTGCCGGTCGAGGAGATCCCCGAACTCCCCTACACCTGCGTGGGGTTGATCCATCCCAAGTACACACGAGGCGCGACGGGCGCCGACGGAAGGGCGGTGGCTGTCTGATGCCGGTGCTGGTGGCGAGCGACCTCGACCGTACGCTCATCTACTCCTCCGCCGCGTTGGCGCTGACCATGCCGGACGCGCGGGCGCCCCGGCTGCTGTGCGTCGAGGTGCACGAGAGCAAGCCGCTGTCCTACATGACCGAGACGGCGGCCGGGCTCCTCACCGACCTCGCCGACGCCGCGGTCTTCGTGCCGGCCACGACCCGCACCCGCAAGCAGTACCTGCGCATCAACCTCCCCGGCCCCACGCCGAAGTACGCGATCTGCGCCAACGGCGGGCACCTGCTGGTCGACGGCGTGTCCGATCCCGTCTGGCACGCGAGCGTCCAGTCGCGGCTCGCCGACGAGTGCGCGTCGCTCGCCGAGGTGCAGGAACACCTGCTGACCGCCGCCGACCCGGTCTGGGTGCGCAAGCACCGCGTCGCCGACGACCTCTTCGCCTACCTCGTCGTCGAGCGTGAGCTGCTGCCCGAGGACTGGGTGAAGGAGCTCGCGGTGTGGGCGGAGAACCGGGGCTGGACGGTCTCCCTCCAGGGCCGCAAGATCTACGCCGTGCCGAAGCCGCTCACCAAGAGCGCCGCCGTGCGTGAGGTCGCCCGCCGCACCGGCGCGAACCTCGTCCTCGCCGCGGGCGACTCCCTCCTCGACGCGGATCTCCTGCTCGCCGCGGACAAGGGCTGGCGCCCCCACCACGGTGAACTGGCAGACAGCGGCTGGACCGCCCCCGGCATCACCTCTCTGCCCGAGCGCGGGGTACTGGCCGGCGAACGCATCCTGCGAGAGTTCCTGCGCGCGGCGGAGGAGCGGGTGTAGGGGAGCGGTCACAGGGGAGCGGCCACAGGGGAGCGGCGTGCCGAGGGTGGTGAGGCTGCTGCCGGCTGTGCGGGTGGCACCGGCCGGGCTGCTGCCACCGGCCGTGCGGCCGCCTTCCGCGGCAGGCGCTATCGACTCGATCGCACCCGCGACCGGGACGCCGGCGTCCGTCGCGCCTGTCCCTCGCCCATGCCCGCACCTGCTGTGCCGCGGGAACCCTGGTCGTCGTGCCGTCCCCGCCTCCTCGCGCCGCCACCGGGACGCAGCAGCCGCACGCCGATGAAGGCCACGACCGCCACCGCGGCCACGACGAGGACGACCTTCGAGTAGCTGGAGACCACGGCGGTCACCTCGGTCCACTTCTCGCCCAGCGCGTAGCCGGCGAGGACGAACACGGTGTTCCAGATCGCGCTGCCCAGCGCGGTGAGGCCGAGGAACAGCGGCATGCGCATGCGCTCGACCCCCGCCGGGACGGAGCTCAGGCTGCGGAAGACGGGGATCATCCGTCCGGAGGAAGCAGACCGGGCAGCCCCGGCGGTCACGGCAGCCGGCGGGGAATACCGGGCGGCCACGTGCACCCGGGACGGCGACCTCGGTGGCCGTCGCGGTCGCGCGCCGCTCGGGCGTCAGCCGCAGCAACCTCCGCCGCAGCACCCGCCGCCACCGCCCCCGCCCCCGCTCGCCCGCGGAGCGGGCGCGGACGCCGAGCCGCCCACCGCGACGGTCGACAGGAGCTTCACCGTGTCGTCGTGGCCCGTGGGGCAGGTGGCCGGGGCGGAGGACTCGGCCATGGGGCGGCTCAGTTCGAAGGTGTCGCCGCAGGTCCGGCAGCGGTACTCGTAGCGAGGCATGCCCTCAGGTTAACGGGCGTCCTTTGGTGGAGGCAGGGAACGGTCGCGCGCCGCGGGGTCACCACGCCCCTGCTCCCCGGGCTCCGGCCCGACCATGTCGGGATGGCGGGCCCGCCAGTACGGATTGTCGCGCGGCAGAGCCGAGCCGACCCTCCCGTACATCCCGAAGAACATCAAAAGCACGCCGACGACGAAGCTGAACAGCACGTTCTGGATCCGGAAGGCCAGGAAGTTGTACTCCGTGTCCAGAAGCCCCAGATTCAGGAAGCCGCTGAGGATGAAGGCGATGCCGACCACCATGTTGAGCGTGGAGGCGAAGTTGCCGCCGATCACCATGCCCACGAAGAGCAGGATGCCCACGCAGATCGACAGGACGCTCAGTGTGCCGTTGGTGTTGAGGCCCGCCACCTGGTCACCGCGGGTGTCGAAGAAGCCGACCTTGTCGATCAGACCGAGGATGCCGAAGGCGACCAGCACCAGACCCATGAGTCCGGCACCGAAGCGGTAGACCTGGTTCAGCCGGTGGTCGACGGGGAGGTGCTTGTCGAACCGGATCCGCTGCCGTGCTTCTCCGTGCGATGCGTGTGTGGCCATGTCGCCTCCCAGAGGGCGATAGCGGAGGCCCTGCGTCCCTTTCCCTTCAATATCTGCCCGCCCTGCCCGGGTGGGCAACACATGGAGGTCAGATCCCGGCGTCGTCCCGGTTGAGCGCCCATGGGGCAGACGGTCACCGGAGCGGGACCGGTCAGTGGGCCGGGCCCCCGCGATCCTCGCGGATCTGCCCGACGACACCGGCCACCGTCCGCCGGACCGCTTCCGTCTCGGTCAGGAAGTGCCAGTAGTCCGGGTGTCGGCCCTCCAGGGTGGCGACCGCGCGCTCCAGCCGCCCGACGGCTTCGTCCAGGGGACGGGCGTGCCGGGGATCAGGGGTGTTGCGGCCGGCCATGGCGAGCCGCTGGGCGTCCCGGATGGCGAAGCGGGTCCGGTCGATCTCCTGCCGGGGATCCTTCTGGACGGCGTTCAGCCGCTTCAGGCGGTCGCCTGCGGCCGAGACGGCGTCGTCGGTGGAGTTCAGCAGGGCCCGGGCCGTGGCCAGCAGAGCGGTCGCGTCGGGCCAGCGCTGGGCCTGGCGTGCCGTCCGGGCCTCGGTGAGCTTCTGCTCGGCCTGGCGGACGTTCTGCGCGGCCTGGGCGGGCACGGGCTGCAGGTCCTGCCAGCAGGCGGCGGTGAACCGGCGCCGCAGCTCGCTGAGCACCGGCTCGACCTGTCCGGCGCGGGTGGTCAGGGCCTCGGCGCGGGTGCGCAGGGAGACCAGGCGGCGGTCGATCTCGGCGGCGCGTTCGGGCAGCCGTTCGGCCTCCGTGCGGATGGCCTCCGCCTCCCGGGCGAGCCGCTCGGCCCGTTCCAGTGTCTGGGGGACGCCGTGCCGGCCCGCGCCCTGGTTCAGCTTGGTCAGCTCCGGGGCGAGGGCGGCGAGACGGGCGGCGAGGTCGTCCGCCTTGAGCCCCGATCCTCGTACGGTGTCGAGGGCGTTCGAGGCGGCGAGCAGGGACTGGCGGGCGCGTTCGACGGCGGGGGCCAGGCGGGCGAGCTGGGTCTCGGCCTTGCCGAGCAGGGGTCCGAGGCCGTCGGAGAAGCGGTCCAGGTCCTGCTTGACCCGGCCGAGCTCGTCCTTGGCCCCGGTGAGCTCGGTGCGGGCGCGGGCGGCGGCCGAGGCCTCCAGATCGTCGCGGTCGAGGTCGTGGGCGTCGACGGCGTTGATGTAGCGGTGGCTGGCCTCGTCGATGCGGCGGCCGAGCGCCTCGAAGTCGGCGGCCGCGCGGCGGGCGGCGGGGGAGTCGTCGACGGCCGCGATCGTCTCGATGGAGATGCGCAGATCGCGCTGGGCGGTGTCGAGTTCGTAGAAAGCGGCCGCGGCGGCGTCCTTCGCGGCCTGTGCCTGCGCGCGCTGGCTCTCGGCCCGCCCGCCGAACCAGCGCCGGGTGCCGCCGCCGGCGAACGCGGCGGGCAGGACGAGGGCGGCGGCCAGCGGCAGGCTCATCAGGGTGAGGACGTCACGGACGCCCGCTGGGGCACGGCGGCG
Organism: Streptomyces sp. NPDC047706; assembly: GCF_043204795.1. Lineage (NCBI taxonomy): Bacteria > Bacillati > Actinomycetota > Actinomycetes > Kitasatosporales > Streptomycetaceae > Streptomyces > Streptomyces sp. NPDC047706. The sequence goes on from NZ_JBIDCW010000003.1 coordinate 188,202, forward strand.
CCCATGCGCTCTCGACGGCGAGTCCGGCTGAGGTGGTGTCGCCGTCACATCCCTCTCCCGTGCTGTCATCCGCCCTGCCCGGTGGTGTCATTCTCCCACTCGTTGAGGACGAACACACGGGGCGGTCAGTTCGCAGTCCGTACTGTGACTTTGCAGTCGCCGGTACGGGCGGACACGAGGTGGCGGCCGGCGTCGTCGCGGGGCACGGACACCTCGATGCGGTGCTTGGCGGCGCAGTCGGCGACGAAGCCGGAGCACCTGACCCGCAGGACCAGCCGGTCACCGTCCATGGCCCAGGTCACCTCGGGATCCCTGCCCATGACGACCGAGCCCTCGAACCAGCGGGTGACCTGGACACGGCCTTCTGGGGCCGCGTCCGAGGCGACGAGTTCCAGGGCCGAGTCGTCGGAGTCCACGGTGAGCGTGGAACCCGGCAACGGGAAGGACCGCCGCTCGGGTTCCTGGTCGTCCCCGGCGGCCGCGCAGCCGGTGACACCCGCCACGACGACCGCGACGGCACCGGCCAGGGCTGCGGTGCGGGCGGACACGGAAACGGTACGGGCCATGAGATCTCCCCCTGCGACGGTCTGCGGAACGCCTCCCGGCCGGGCCGCGGCAGCGGCAGGAAAGGCGACCACCCGACCGTACTGACCCGCCCGTCACCGGGGGATCCGGCCCGCTCCCGAATCCGGGGTGGGGATATCCCCCGGCCCGTCAGGCCCTCCAACGCCGCGGCAGTACGGGATTGCAGGGCACTCCCTCCGGCAAGGTAGGCTGTCGACTCGTCCTGGGCGCGTAGCTCAGCGGTAGAGCGCCGCCCTTACAAGGCGGATGTCGGCGGTTCGAAACCGTCCGCGCCCACCAGGGTTACCAGGGAAATCGCCCCGGCCGATCATCGGCCGGGGCGCGCTTCTTTGATCGTCCAGGAGATGCTCGGGAGATCGGAACGGTGGAAGGTCGATCTGCCGCCTCGACTCCGCCGTCGTGAGCGCGTCCAGGACGTCACCATGAGGGAGCGCCAGCCGGGCGGTGCCCAGTAAGAGGTGAATTGATCATTATGTTCTGTATCTTGCGTTTCTGAGCCCTCCGGGGGCGACTGCTCGATGACCAGGGCCACGGCCAACGCCGGTCGCGTCGCACTCGGCAGGCAGATGCTCGCGTCCGACGTCTCCGACACGGCCGTTCGCGCTCCTTGACGAGGACGGGACGGTGGTCGGGTGGACGCAGGCCGCCGAGCACCTCGTCGGATACTCCGCCCGGGAGGTGGTCGCCGGTCCGCCGTACCCCTCCTGCCCTGCTTCGGGGCGGTGTGCACGATGTCGGCGTACGTCGAGCAGTGCCGCGCCTGGAACGGCTGGTCGGGCGCCTCGGCGGTGCGCCACCGGGGCAGGCTCTCCGGCGACTTCACCTTCACGCTCAAGCGCTGAACCCTGCCCTGGTCGCCGGGCAACTTCGAGGAGTGGGCGGTGCTGCGGCCGTCCTGGTTCATGCAGAACTTCACCGGCCACCACCCGCACGCCCGGACGATCCGCGAGGAGGGCGTGATCAGGACCGCGGCGGGCGACGGGCGGGTCGCCTTCGTGGACGCCGACGACATCGCGGCCGTCGCCGCGCACGCGCTGACCGATGCCGAGGCACCCGGCACCGACCTCGTCCTCACCGGCCCGCGGGCGCTGAGCCACGACGACGTCGCCGCGGTCCTCACCGGGGTCACCGGGCGCCGGGTCACCCACCAGCGGCTGACGTACGTGGAGATGCGCGAACGCCTGGCGGCCGGCATGCCCCAGGAGTTCGCCGCCATGCTCGCCGGGATGGATCGCGCGATCGCCGCGGGCGCGGAGGACCGGACCACCGGTACCGTCCTGCGCCTCACCGGCCGGCCGGCGCGTGACTTCCGGACCCATGTGGAGCGGGCCGTCCGTCGGTAGGCTCGGGGCCATGGTGCAGAGCAAGGCCGAAGACGTCGACGCGTATCTCGCCGAGGTGCCGCAGGAGCGCCGGGAGGTGCTGAGCCGGCTGCGGGCGCTGTGCGTCGGGGAGTTGGCGGGGTTCCGTGAGGTGATGGCGTACGGGATGCCCGCCTATGAGCGGGACGGCGCCGCCGAGATCGCCTTCGCCAGTCAGAAGCAGTACATCTCCTTCTATCTGATGCGCGGCGACGTCCGCGAGGCCTTCGAGGAGCGGCTCGCCGCGCAGGACATGGGCAAGGCGTGCCTGCGCTTCCGTAAGCCCGAGCTGATCGACTTCGAGCTGGTGCGCGATCTGCTGAAGGCGACGGCCGCCGGGCCCGGGCAGGTCCGCTGAGCGCTGCGCCGGGCCCCGGGGGGCGTGGGCGGGGTGTCAGTGGCCCGCTGCCCGCAGCTCCCGTACCAGCTTCGCCGCCACGGGGGTGGCTACGCCCTGCTGCTCGCCCGCGCGCAGCAGCGCGCCGCCGATCGCGTCCAGCTCCAGGGGCCGTCCTGCCTCGGCGTCGCGCTGCATGGAGGACTTGGTGCCCGGCGGGAAGGCGTCGAAGCGGGCGAGTGCCTCGGCCGGGTCGGCGGGGCCGCCGCAGGCGCGGCTGACGGCGGCCGTTTCGGCGACCAGGGCGGTGAGTTCGTCGCGGTGGTGGACCCGGACGTCGCCGAGGGGGCGGGCGTAGCGGGTGGTGAGCAGGGCGAAGGGGGCGAGGAACGACATCTTCGCCCACAGGGCGGCCGCCTCGTCGCCCAGGACGCGGGTGGTGAGGCCGGCGCCGGCGAAGGCGGCGGCCAGTGTGTCGAGGCGGGGGCGGGGGACGGGGTCGCCGGTGAGGTCGATCTCGGCGAAGGGGCTGGTGTGCTCGATCTCGCCGGGGGCCACGCGGGTCGACTCGACGCGGATGACGGCCGGGGCGACCTGGCCGGGGCGGTAGCGGGAGCGGAGGCGGGCGGGGTGCTCGACGCCGTTGAGGAAGGGGACGAGCAGGGCGTCGCCGAGGGCGGGGGCGGGGACGCGGGGCAGCGCGGCGTCGAGGGTGGTGGCCTTGACGGTGATCAGGCAGGCGTCGACCGGTTCACGCAGTTCGGTGCCGGCTTCCACGGGGACGGTGAACTCGCCGTGACGGGAGCTGCGGACGTGGATGCCGGTGGTGCGCAGGGCGTGGGCCGTGGTGTCGCCGGCCAGGCAGATCACCCGATGGCCCGCGCGGGCGAGCAGGCCGGCCAGCAGGCCGCCCACGCCGCCGGGGCCCACTACCGCGACGGTGAGCCTGCGCGGTGTGGTGGGAGTGGTGTCCTTGTCGTACGCCATGTCTCGCTCCTTCTGCCGGTCGGCCCCGTTCGGTGGCCGCCTGGGAGGCGATCATGACAGGCGGGGCGGGCCCGCCGGTAGGGCCGCTCCGGACCGGGACGTACGGGCCGCGAGACGTGCGGACTGCGAGACGTACGGGGGCGGACGGGGTGAGACTGGAGCCATGTGCCGCAGTATCAAGACGCTACGTCCGCCCGTGCTGCCCGAGGAGGCGACCGAGGAGGACATCCGGGCCGCCGCGTTGCAGTACGTGAGGAAGGTGTCCGGTTTCCGGGCGCCCGCCGCCCACAACCGCGAGGTCTTCGAGCGGGCTGTCGACGCGATCACCGAGGCCACGGCCGAACTTCTGTCCGGCCTGGAGATCCGAGGCCAGACCGCCCGCCGGGCGGGTTAGCGGTCCGGGGGCGCGGGGCGGGTGCTGGGCCGGGGTCGGCCGCCGGTCGTGGTCGGGCTCGGTCAGCCGCCGTCCGTCGGGCGTGGGCTCGGGCCGTCCGCCGGCCGAGGGATCGGCACGGCCGTCAGGCGCACCGGCGGCCTTCGCCCCCGCCGGGGGACGGGCCGGCGACGTAGCCCCATGAGGTCCCTTCCCTGGTGGGGGCGGGTGGACGTGCGCGTGACACGGCCCGCCGCTGGGTGCCCGCTTTCGGCCTGACGGTGGCCATGCGTGCCTGTATGTGCCCCATCGTGCACGCACCGTAGCGGCTTGGCCCTTCCAGGGCTCCGGTTCGCCGGCCCGGCCGCGGACGAGCGCCCGGCGGACTCAGGCCCGTCCCATCAGATGCGTGGCCGCCGCTCCCGCCGCGAACAGCGCGAGCAGTGAGACGCCCGTCGCCAGCCATGTCGCGCCCAGCCAGTGGGCGCCGAAGTAGCCGAGGGCGACGCTGTACGTGGCCCAGGTGAGGCCTGCCAGGGCCGACCAGGGGACGAAGTCGCGGGGGCGGCGGTGGGCGGCGCCGGCGGTGAGGGAGACGACGGAGCGTCCTGCGGGGGCGAAGCGGGCGAGGACGACCAGGGCGCCGCCGCCTCGGGCCAGGGCCGTGCCGAGACTTTCCTGCGCGGTGCTGAGGCGGGGCAGGCGGGCCAGCGCGCGGTCCAGGCGGGCGCCTCCGCTCCAGGCGAGGCGGTACGCCACCAGGTCACCCAGTACGGACGCGGTGGTGGCGCAGAGAGTGAGGAGCAGGATGTCGGGGACGTCGGCCGGGACGTGTCCGGTGGCCGCGCCTGAGCCGGCGGCCGCGGCCGTCGCCGCCATGATGACCAGCACCCCGCTCGGCAGTACCGGAACGAACACGTCGAGCAGGACCGACGCGGCCACCATGGCGTAGATCCATGGACTGCCCGTCAGTGACCCCACACTCTCCAGCACCGCGACTCCCCGTCATCCCCCGTGAGCATCACAGAGTACGCCGGGGGTGTGACAAGAGATTCACGGGGGGCTCGTGTGTTCGGTGCCGGACGTTCACGTACAAACCGAAGAACTGCGCCCGGCCAGGTCGGCCGCGCTCACCCCGCTGCCCGGTTCCGCGCCCGCCGCCGCCCCCGGCTCCGCCGCCACCCGCAGCACCGCACGGGCCACCGCGTCCGCGTCCGACAGCGTCACCGAGTCCACGCCGGGCCGCGCGCCCGCCGCCGTCACCCAGTGCACGCCCTCCGTGGGCACCCCGATCGCGAACCGCCGCTCGTGCGGCACTCCTTGACGGTCCATCAGGCGGTACGGCCGCCGGGTCACGTCCAGCCCGCCGGTCTCGTACCCGTCGACCGTGTGCGGCCGGCACTGCCCGGAGCCGAGGAGCCGGGTGAGCAACTCGTCGGCGGTGCGGCGCAGATCGGGTTCCGGGAGCCGTGCCTCCACCAGGGTCGTCACGCGTACCGCCGACCCCGGCACCTCGGGCGAGTGCGCCACCCACGCGCCGTCCGCGCACCGCACCTCCAGCCGCGGGCCCAGTACCTCCACCACGCCGGACGCCGTCAGCGCCGCCAGTTCCTCGATGCGGCGCCGGGGCGGGCCGATGGAGAGGAAGGCGTTGAGCGGCGTGTACCAGCGGTCCAGGTGGTCCCGGCGGGAGGCGCCCGGCAGCCCGGCGTGGTCGACGATCAGCCGGATCTCGTTGCGCAGGTCGCGCAGCACGTCGAGGGCCGCCTTCAGCGGGCCGCGCACATTGCCCAGGGCGGCCTGTGCGGCGTCCTCGCGCAAGTAGGTGAGGAGCCAGTCACGCCAGGCGCCGGGTCCGTCGAACGTCCGGTCCGCGTGCGGCCGGGAGATCCGCCGCCACGACCAGCGTTCGGCTGCCGGGATCCCGAACTCGTCCAGCAGACGGGCCTCCTGGGGATCGCCGTGCGCAACGGCGAGATACCGCTCGGTGAACGCGCGTGACCCGTCCAGCAGCGTGGCGTAGTGGACCGTCTCGACCTCCTTGGCCACCAGCGGCCATATCTCCGTCAGGAAGTCGGGCGCGTCCCCCGAGTCCGCGCGCTTGCGGAAGCCCGCGATCACCTCCGGCGTGAGCACGAGGGGCTCGTGGCGGCCGTACGGGCCCTTGGCGTTGTCGCCGCGCGCCTGGTACGGGACCCCGCGCCGGGAGCCCGCGTACAGGCGGGGCTCGCGGCCGGAGGGGAGGTAGCGCAGGCCGTGCTCGGCACGGACGAAACGGCCGCCCCGTCCGGTGGTCAGCAGCGCCATGTGGTCGAAGAAGTTCAGGCCCAGGCCGCGCAGCAGCACCGGTTCGCCGGGGGAGAGCGGGTCCAGGTCGACGTCCGCCGGATTGGCGGGCGGGACGTACCGCAGGCCGTGGCGGTCGGCGTACGACGTCTGCTGCCGCTGTTCCTCGTCCGGTGCCGTCGGCAGATGGCCCTGCGCGAGGACGACCGCCGCGAGTCCGGTCAGCAGCCGGCCGTCGTCGAGGGCGAGGACCTGATGGCCGTCGGGGCCGTCGTCGAGCCGGACCGCGCGGGCCGTGTGGACCTCGACGCGCACCCCGGGCGGCGCCTGACGCACCGTCCGTGCGAACACCCATTCCAGATAGCGGCCGTACTGCGCCCGGGTCGGGTAGTCGTCCGGCCCGAGTTCGCCGCGCGCCCACTCGAACAGGCTCGGGCCCGGCCGGATCGGCCCCGAGCAGTCCACGCTCTCGTCCGTGAACAGGGTCACCTGCGAGGCGACGGTGTTCATCAGCAGCTCGGCGGACTGGGTGGTGCGCCAGACCCGTCCGGGCCCGGGTGCCGCCGGGTCGATCACGTGCACCGTCAGCGGCGCACCGGGCGGCAGGAGTTCGGTGGCGGAGGCGCACAGGCGCTCCAGCACGCTGGTGCCGCGCGGCCCGGCGCCGACGAGGGCGACGGAGACCGGGGCGGGGGCGGACCTGGTCCCGGGTGGCAGCGACCCTTCCAGAGAAGTCCCGCGTGGAGCCTCCGCCAGGGAGGCCTCCGGTATGGATTCCGCGGTCGGTGCAGACAAAGGGGTGACTCCCGGGCGTGTGGGGCACAGTGCGGCGGACCGTCCCAGTGGAAGCGGACGGTCCGCCTCATCATGCCGTCGCGGACATCAGAAGCCAACGCGGGTCCCACAGGTCCCGGATGTACCTCATGAGGTGGTGAGAACCGACTCCTCCACGGTCATGAGCCGCGCGCCGCCCCGCCCGTCCAGTGCGGTGTGCTCCAGCAGCAGCCGCGCCGAACGCCCGCTCATCGTCAGGGTCATCAACTGGTTGCCGAACCAGGGCCCGCTCGTGCAGCGCCAGTCGATCGGCGGCTGCGGCACCTTGCCGTGGCCCGCGATCCGGCGGCCCAGGAACCGCGCGAAGCGGCTCCAGCCGAACCGGAAGCCCAGCTGTATCACCGGCGGGACGGAGTTGTGCACGGGCGAGCAGGTGAGCTGGAGCACGCGCGCGTCCGGCCCGCCGGCGGGCCACGCCGGCTCCGCCACGTACGCGTGATGCACATCCCCCGACAGCACGCACACGGTCGCCGGTGCCGCGTCTCCCGAGCCCACCTCGGCGATCAGCGCCGCCAGCGCGTCGAAGGACTCCGGGAAGGCCGACCAGTGCTCCAGGTCCGCCGCCCGCCGCATCTTCTCGCCCCACCGCGCCCAGCGCTCGCCCTTCTCGCCCCTGCACAGCGCCGCGTTCCAGCCCTCGGCGTCGTGCACCAGGTGCGGCAACAGCCAGGGCAGGGAGGTGCCGATCAGGAGGTGGTCGAACGATCCCGGCTCGTTCAGCGCCTCGGTGCGCAGCCACTCCTGCTCGCCGGCGTCGAGCATCGAACGGCTGCCCTCCGCCAGGACGCGGGCGGCGCGGCTGTCCACCATCAGCAGCCGGACCCGCCCGAAGTCCCGCCGGTAGCTCCACCGCACGGTGGTCGGGTCCGCGTCGGCCTCGGTGGCGAAGGCGCGCAGCAGGCCGGTGGCGTCGGGGGTGTCCCGCACGGCCGCGTACAGGGGGTCGGCGGCCAGTTCGGCCGGTGTGAGGTTGCCCAGGTGCTGGTGGACCCAGTACGACATCAGGCCGCTGACCACCCGCTCCTGCCACCAGTCGGTGGTGCGCATGTCGGCGAGCCAGGCGGCGGAGGTGTTCCAGTCGTCGATGACGTCGTGGTCGTCGAAGATCATGCAGGTGGGCACGGTGGACAGCAGCCAGCGCACCTCGGAGTCGAGCCAGGACTCGTAGTACAGCTCGGTGTACTCCTCGTAGTCCGCCACCCCGCTGCCCGGCGGCAAGCTCAGGTCGCGGCGGGCGGCCAGCCGGCGCCGGGTCGCCCCGGAGGTCTCGTCGGCGTAGATCTGGTCGCCCAGGAGCAGCAGGACGTCCGGCCGTTCGGCCGTGGGGTCGGCCGCGATACGGGCGGCCAGGGTGTCCAGGGCGTCGGGGCCGACCGGGTCCTTGCCGTCGGCCGGGGGCGCGGCCCAGCGGCAGGAGCCGAAGGCGACCCGGACGGTGCCGTCGGCCCAGCCGGCGCGGATCACCGAGGGCGGGTACGGCGAGTCGGGCAGCGGCCACACGGGCGTGCCGTCGAGCAGCACCTCGTACTCCGTGGTCGTCCCGGCCGTCAGGCCCGTCACCGGCACCAGGGCGTAGTGGTGGCCCGCGACCTGGAAGGTGCGGGCCGCGCCGTGGGCGCCGTCGGCGCAGCGCACCTCGGCGGTGCAGGGGCGGCTCGCCTCGACCCAGACGGTCGCCGTCGAGCCGTCGACGTACCTCAGCAGTGGTCCCAGGCGCAGTGCCGCCACGTGATCTTCCGCCTTCTCTCTGGTCGGCCCGTCCCGAGGGCGCTCCGCGCCCTCTTCACCGGCCTCCTCCGTCGCCCCGTACGGTACGGAACGACGGAGGCCGGCGGGGAGGTTCCGCGCCGGAAAGGTGGCGCGTCGGAGTCAGCCGGAGGCCGGGTGGGTCAGCAGGAGGCCAGGTGGTTGGTGAGCGCGCTCTTCTCGGTGGAGTCGACCGAGAGACCGTAGTAGTACTTCACCTGGACCCAGGCGCGCACGTAGGTGCAGCGGTAGGCGGTGCGGGACGGCATCCAGGTGGCCGGGTCCTGGTCCCCCTTGGCCTGGTTGACGTTGTCGGTGACCGCTATGAGCTGCGGGCGGGTCAGGTCGTTGGCGAAGGACTGGCGCTTGGAGGTGGTCCAGCTGCCTGCGCCGGAGTCCCAGGCCTCGGCGAGCGGGACGAGGTGGTCGATGTCGACGTCGGAGGCGGCGTACCAGGTGGCGCCGTCGTACGGGGAGTACCAGCTGCCGCTGGTGGCGGCGCAGGAGGAGTCGGTGACGACGCCCGAGCCGTCGCGCTTGAGGACGGTCTCACGGGTGTTGCAGGAGCCGGACTGCGTGATCCAGTGCGGGAAGAGGTCACGGTCGTAGCCGGTGCGGTCCTCGGCCCGCACGGTGAGCTGGGCGAGGTAGGAGCGGGCGGTGGCGCCGCTGACCGGGGTGGGGAGGGCGGCGGAGGCGGTGGGGGCGCTGAACAGTGCGACGGAGGCGGCGAAGGCGCTGATCGCCGCGACTGCGCTGAGCCGTCGACGCGCGTAGAACCTGGGCATGCGAACTCCCTTGGAGTGTGGGGGTCTTGGCGTGCGGGCGAGGGAATGCTGTCGATGCCGTATTGCGAACGGGTGTGCGTTCGGTGAGAAGCTAGTGACACGTGCATGACACGACAAGATTCAGGGCGGAACTTTTCCGCTCAAGGGGCGGTGGGGCCGTCGCGTAGCATGGGGGGCGCAGAAGGGGAGTAGCTCTTCGCCGGTCCGTCGACATACTGCTCAGCCCGCGAGGGATCCGAGCCGGCGCCCGGAGGCGGGTCTCGATGACGAGGCCGGCCAGCGAGACCTTCGGCATGCAGGACACGCCCGTGCCCACGGCACGGGTCCACGTGTGCTGCCGTGCCGAGGTCCGATGTGCGCCACGACTCTCGGCCGGTGGCCCCGACCGATTGAGGAACCTTGATCAGCCTGACCGTCACGGCGCTCGTCTTCGGCGTCGTCTTCCTCGCCGAACTTCCCGACAAGACCGCGCTCGCCGGGCTCGTCCTCGGCACCCGCTACCGCGCCTCGTACGTCTTCGCCGGTGTCGCCGCCGCCTTCGCGCTGCACGTCGCCCTCGCCGTCGCGGCGGGCAGCGTGCTGACGCTGCTGCCGCAGCAGTTGGTGCACGCGCTCACCGGTGTGCTCTTCCTGGGGGGCGCGGCGGTGCTGCTGTTCAGGAAGGGCGACGGGGAGGAGGAGATCCGCAGGCCGGAGGACCAGTCCTTCTGGAAGGTCTCCGGTGCGGGCTTCATGCTCATCCTGGTCGCCGAGTTCGGTGACCTGACGCAGATCATGACCGCGAACCTCGCCGCCCGGTACGACGACCCGCTGTCCGTCGGTCTCGGTGCGGTGCTGGCGCTGTGGGCGGTGGCCGGACTCGGCATCGTCGGTGGCAGGGCGCTGATGAGGCGGGTGCCGCTGGGGCTGATCACCAAGGTCGCGGCGCTGCTGATGCTCGGTCTCGGGGTGTGGAGCCTCTGGGAGGCCGTCACCGGCTGAGCTGAACGGCAGGTGAAGGCTTGGCTACGGCGCTGGCGGTTGCGCGACTTGTTTTGTACCGTAGAGAAACAAAGTGGCTCCCGCCCGTTTTCCCTGACCGGCGGGCGGGGCCGCCTTGTTTCCCCGGGCCCGACCTGTTCCCGGGCCGGCGCTTGCCCGCCGCCCCCACCCGCGTACTGGAGCTGCCGATGACGGCCACCACCGTGCTCACCGCCCGCGCCCTCCTGCTCGACATGGACGGCACCCTCGTCAACTCCGACGCCGTCGTGGAGCGCATCTGGCGACGGTGGGCCGAGCGGCACGGCCTGGACGGGGACGAGGTCATGAAGGTCGTCCACGGGCGGCAGGGGTACGCGTCCATGGCCGTGCTGCTGCCGGACCGGCCGATGGAGCAGAACCTGGCGGACAACGCGCGGATGCTCGCGGAGGAGACCGCCGACATGGACGGCGTCGTCGCGATTCCCGGCGCGGCGCAGCTCCTGGCATCCCTGCGCGGGCTGCCGCACGCCCTGGTGACCTCGGCGGACGTGCCGCTGTCCACGGCGCGGATGGCCGCGGCCGGGCTGGCGCTGCCGGACGTGCGGGTGACCGCGGAGTCCGTCGGCGCCAGCAAGCCCGACCCCGAGGGGTTCCTGAAGGGCGCAGCCGAGCTCGGCGCGGCCCCCGCCGACTGCCTGGTCTTCGAGGACTCCGGCGCGGGGATCGCGGCGGGGCGCGCCGCGGGGATGCGGGTGGTCGGCGTCGGACCGCGGGCCTCGGCGCATCGGCCGGACGTGCTGGTGGACGACCTGAGCGGGGTGCGGGTGGAGGGTGTTGCGGGTGGGGGGATCAGGGTTCTGTTCGGGTGAGGGGCGCCGGCCGCGGGGGGCAAGGCGCTGGGGCGCCGGCGTGCTGCTGCGCTGGGGTACCGACCCGCAGCGCCGACCGCGTGGCGAGGGTGCTGGGTCCTGGGCGGGGCCTGGGTTTCGTGTGGCCGAGGGAGGCCGAGGGTGGCCGAGGGTGGCCGAGGGAGATGGGAGCTGCCCGCTGGGCGCGGTGAGTGGGGTGCGTCGCGGGTTCGGACGGTGGGGCGCGTTGTGGATCGCGGCGGTCAGTCGCGTTGGGCTTCGCGGTGGTGGGGCGCGTCGCGGTGGTGTGGGCTGCGGCAGGTTCTGGGTGGCGGGGCGGGGCGGGGCGCCTGGGCGTTTGCGGGCGTGTCAGGGTTCTGACGTCTCCGACTCCAGCTTCTGGCGGGTCTCCTCGCCGTAGACACCCAGCTCGTCGGTCCGTACACCGCGGGCCCACTGGTAGTTGCGCACGGCGTACTCGACCTCGCGCGTGTAGTGGCCGTGCGGGTCGTCGTTGTACAGGTCCAGCTGGCGCAGGCGGAGCTGGAGCTCCGTGACCTCGGGGCCGGAGTCGCCCCGGCGGAGCGTCGGGGGCGGCTCGTCGCTGTCCGCGGGGGCCTGGGAGTTCGTGGCGGGGGCGGTGGGTGCGGACGAACGGGTCGCCGTCGGCGACGGGGGCGGGGCCGATGGTGACGTGCTGAGCGTGGGCGACGGGGTGGGCGTTGCCGACGGTGTGGGGGACGGGGACCGCGGGGTGGGGGCGGCCGACGTGGCCGCGGTCGAGGGCGCCGGGACCGGCGCGCTCGTGCGGGCCTGCGGGACCGCCTCCCGTACCGGCTCCGGAGCCGCGCTGTCCCGCGCCGGGGGGTCGTAGGAGAACAGGCCGCCGGCGAAGCCCGCCGTGGCGGCCACCGTGAGTATCGCGGCGGCCGCGAGGAGCGTCGTGCGGCGACGACCGGGGCGGGGGTGGGAGTCCGGTTCCGCGGTGGCTTCGGGCGTCGGGGGTTCGCCGGGTGCGTGGAGGCCGCCGGGCGCCTCGGGGCCGCCGGGCGGTTCGTGGGGGTCGCCGGGCTCGGGAAGCTCAGCGAACTCGGCGGACTCGGCGGATGCCGGCGGCGGCTCGACCGGCGCGCTCAGGGACACGTAGGGGCGTATGCGCAGGGGATCGAAGTCCTCCGCCGCCGCCTGTTCCGCCGTGCGCGCGTCGCGCAGGGCCTCGGCGGCCCGCTCGCCGCAGGCGCAGGACGGGGTGTTGTCCGCCGCTCTGGGCGTCCCGCACTCCGGGCACCGGTGCTCGTTCGGATTCGCCACGCTCGCGTCCCTCCCCTCGCGGCCTCGTGGTCCCAGAGATTATGCAGATTCCGTGTACGTCCCGAAGGCGGCGCCCCCGTAATCGCTGGGGAACGAGCGCTTTTCCGCGGGCTCGAGAGGCCATAACCGGGCACACCGCCCACGATGGAGGAGGTAATGCAGGCCGGGCGAGGCAGCCGCGGGAGGTGTGCATGGCCGGGGAGACGCACAGCGGCAGGGCCGCTCAGATACCGGGCGCCGTGGACCGCGAGCAAGTGCCGGGGAACGTACTCGTGTCGATCGGCGCGCTGCTGCTCGGCATGCTGCTCGCCTCGCTGGACCAGACGATCGTGGCGACCGCTCTGCCGACGATCGTCAGCGAACTGGGCGGCCTGCAGCATCTGTCCTGGGTGGTCACCGCCTATCTGCTGGCGTCGACCGCCGCGACCCCGCTGTGGGGCAAGCTCGGCGACCAGTACGGGCGCAAACGGCTGTTCCAGATCGCCGTCGTGATCTTTCTCGTCGGCTCCGCGCTGTGCGGCATCGCGCAGAACATGCCGCAGCTGATCGCCTACCGGGGGGTCCAGGGGCTGGGGGGCGGCGGGCTGATCGTGCTGTCGATGGCGATCGTCGGCGATCTGGTCCCGCCGCGCGACCGCGGACGCTACCAGGGGCTGTTCGGCGCGGTGTTCGGGGCGTCGAGCGTGCTCGGGCCGTTGCTGGGCGGGGTGTTCACCGAGCATCTGAGCTGGCGATGGGTCTTCTACGTCAACCTGCCCGTCGGGGTCGTCGCGCTGATCGTGATCGCCACCGTGCTGCATCTGCCGCGCACCGTCACCCGGCACGTCATCGACTACCTCGGCACCTTCCTCATCGCCGCCGTGGCCACCTGCCTGGTCCTGGTGGCCTCCCTCGGGGGCACCACCTGGGGCTGGGGCTCCGCGCAGATCGCCGGGCTGCTCGCGCTGGCGGCCGTGCTCGCCGTGGGGCTCGTCGCGGTGGAACGGCGGGCGGCGGAACCGGTGCTGCCACTGAGGCTGTTCCGCGTCCGAACCTTCACCCTCGCCGCCGCGATCAGCCTGATCATCGGTTTCGCGATGTTCGGCGCGATGACGTATCTGCCGACGTTCCTCCAGGTCGTGCACGGTGTGTCGCCGACCTGGTCGGGTGTGCACCTGCTGCCGATGGTGCTGGGGCTGCTGCTCGCCTCGACCGGTTCCGGGCAGATCGTCAGCCGCACCGGCCGCTGGAAGGTCTTCCCCGTCGCGGGGACCTTTGTGACCACGCTCGGGCTGCTGCTGCTCCACCACCTCGACGAGCACAGCACCGACGCCGTGATCAGCGCGACCTTCTTCGTCTTCGGCTTCGGGCTCGGGCTGGTCATGCAGGTGCTGGTGCTCATCGTGCAGAACGCCGTCCCGTACGAGGATCTGGGCGTCGCCACGTCCGGTGCGACCTTCTTCCGGTCGATCGGGGCCGCGTTCGGGGTCGCCGTCTTCGGATCCCTCTTCGCCGGGCGTCTCGGCGAGCAACTGGCGTCCGCCTTCCGCGGTGTGCCGCTGCCACCCGGTGTGTCCGTGGAGAGTCTGGCGGCCGACGCGCGGGGGATCGCCGCCCTGCCGGGCGAGTTGCGTGCGCGGGCGCTGGGCGCGTACTCGTCCGCCATCACGGATGTGTTCCTGTACGCCGCGCCTGTCGCCTTCGTCGCGTTCGTGCTGGCGTGGTTCCTGAAGGAGGACCGGCTGCGGGTGTCCGTCACCGCGCCCGACGTCTCCGAGACGCTGGCCAGCAATCCGGTCGAGCGGTCGTCGTACGACGAGGTGTGCCGGGCGTTGTCGCTGCTCGGTACGCGGGAGGGGCGGCACGAGGTGTACCGGAAGATCTCCGCGCGTGCGGGGTACGACCTCGTGCCGGCGGCGAGTTGGCTGTTGCTGCGGATCAAGAGGTACGGGCGGGTGGAGCCGGGCGTGCTCGCCGAGCGAAGCTCGGTGCCGCTGGGGGTGATCCTCGAGGGTGCCCGTCAGGTCGAGGAACGGCGGCTCGCCGTGCGCGAGGGACTCGACCTGGTGCTGACCGGACAGGGGCGGGTGGTCGCGGAGCGGCTGGCGTCGGCCCGTGAGGAGTCGCTGGCGGAACTGCTCGGTGACTGGTGGGGGCCGGAGCGGCCCACGGATCTGGTGCAGTTGGTGCGGGAGCTGAACGAGCAACTGTGCGGGTCGGATCGGGAGGAGCCGCACGAGGTGCGGCCGGTGGCTCGGTTCCGGTGAGGTCCGGGGGTGGTTCGGGGATGCCTGCGGCGGCCTGTGTGCGTTGGGTGGGGGTTGCCGTAGCGCCGAGGGGTGGCTGGTGGGTCGGGGCCGCGCCGGGGTGTCCGTCCTCGGAACGGCGCGGAATCGGTCACTTACCGACTCGCCGGTGTTGACGCGCCGACCGCCGCGGGCGGTCACCCCCCGGCACGGCCCCTTCCCGCCGTACGCGGGTGCGGCTTCGCGGCTCAGGCGAGTGGCTTCGTGAACCAGTGGTCGGCGTACGGGGCCGTGTTGTGTGGTGAGGTCTCCTCGTAGCCGAGGCGGGCGTACAGGGCCCGGGCCTCGGTGAGGTCGCTCCTGGTGTCGAGGATCATCCGGGTGGCGCCGACGTCGCGGGCGGCCTGCTCGGCGGCGGTGACCAGGCGTGCCGCTCCACCGCTGCCGCGCAGTCGGGGCAGGAGGAAGACCCGGGTCAGTTCGGCGGTGGCCGGGTCGGTCAGGCGGATGCCCGCCATGCCGGCCGGGGTGCCCTCGTGGCGTGCGAGGAGAAGCAGGGTGAGGTCCGTGCCCGGGCCGGCGGCGATCTCCCGTTCCAGTTCGGCCGGCTCGGTCGTGCGACCGTGGTGCAGCAGGTACCAGCGGTCGCTGACCTCCGTGTAGTACGCCCGCCAGAGCGCGCAGGCGGTCGGGGAGCCGGTGGGTTCAGCGTTGATCGTCCAGGTCATGCCCAGCATCCTCGTGGGTTGCGACGAGCGTGCCGCTCACCGGGCTGCCCCAAGCTGACAGCCCAGTTGACGGCCGGCAAGGAGACAGACGCATGGCGGGCGCACGCGAACTGCCGCCGGACGAGGTCCTGGTCCAGCGGCTGCGTGACCGTGACGAGGAGACGTTCGCCCTCGTGCTGGACACCGGCCGCCGGGACGAGGGCGACGGTCGCGGCGATCACCGTGGCGGCCGCGATCCGGGCGGACCACCTCTTCCTGAGCGCGCTGTTCTGCATGCGTTTTCCTTTGTCCTGATCAGTGCGGGATCGATGCCGGCGCAGGGGGCGGCATCGCGGGTTCGTGCCGACGGCCGTTCAGCACCCCGGGCCGGCGGGGCGCGGCCGGTCGTGTCCGGTGGCGCGCGCGGCCTTCTCCCGGCGCAGCTCGTCGGCCTCGTCACGGACGGCGTCGAGGCGGGCCTCGAGCATGCCGACCCGCTCGCGGTAGCGCTCCAGCTCGGCCCGGACGAACGCGGGATCCGAAGTCTTCGGGGCGGGCTCGTCCGGGTGGGGGTTCTCGTTTGGGTGGGGCTTTGCGGGCAACCCGGTCAGCGGACCGGCCCGGTGAGGGGTCGGTCGGGTCGAGAACCCGGAAGGCATTCATGTCCACTGGCTGGATCATTGCTCTGATCGTGATTGTGGTGGCGGTCGCCCTCGTCGTGGCCGCCCTGACCTTGCGCGGCCGTGGCGCGGGCGGCGGACGGGACCTGAGGCGGCGCTTCGGACCGGAGTACGACCGGGCGGTGGCCCGGCACGACGGGGATGCCAACGCCGCCGAACGTGAGCTCGCCGAGCGCGTGGAGCGGCACGGCGAGCTGCGTGAGCGGCCGCTCGAACCGGCGGAGCGCGAGCGGTTCGAGGCCCGCTGGACGGCGGCCCAGGAGCGCTTCGTCGACTCGCCGCAGGACGCCGTGACCGAGGCGGACCGGCTGCTCGCCGAGCTCGCCGGGGTCCGGGGCTTCCCGGACGGCGGGCAGTACGAGGAGCAGCTCGCCGCCCTCTCCGTGCACCACGCGCACCACGTGCACGGCTACCGGCGCGTCCACCGCATCGCCGGCACGCCCGCGAGCGGCGCGCAGGACGGCCGTACCGGCGCCGTGCAGGACGGGGGCGCCGCCACCGAGGAGATGCGCGAGGCCATGGTCGAGGCCCGCGCCCTGTTCGACGACCTGCTGCGTCCGGCGCGTGACGACCGCCACGGGCGTCCGCCCGCCGAACGGACCAGGACGACGGCCCGCGCAGGCTCCGGACGACTGCATCTGCCGGCGGCCTTCGGGCGCCACGCGAAGGGGAGTTGAGACACATGACCGACGTGACACGGCCCATGGGCGGCGGCGAGCCGCCGGAGCCGGACCGCACCGCGCGGCGCGACGACCTCGTAGGGCGTGACACGGCGCCGGGGACGGGGCGGGAGGTTCCCGCCGGGTCCGGGGCTTCGCTTCGTGCGGGTTCTGTGGCGCCCGGTGGTTCCGGGAACGGTCGGGCAGAAGAGACTGTCGGCGCTCAGGAGTCTCAGGAGGCTCGTGGGCCCGCCCCCACCGCCGGCGGCTCCGCCCCGGTGCCCCCGGGTTCCGCCAGGCCCCCGGCCGACCCCTCCGCGCCCACCTCCCGCATGTCCCCGCTGCTGTCGGGCGAGGAGACCGGCAAGCTGGAGCTGCGCATGCAGCAGGCGGTGTCCTCGTTCGTGGACGGCCCCCGGGCCGCCATCGAGGAGGCGGACCATGTGCTGGAGGAGATCGCGGCCCGGTTCACGGAGGCCGTGACCCAGCGGCGCCGTACCCTGCGCAGGTCCTGGGAGTCGACCGACGAGGCCACCCCGGCGACCTCCGACACCGAACAGCTCCGCCTCGCCCTGCGGGACTACCGCGAACTCGCGGAGCGGCTCCTGCGTCACTGAGCGCAGGCTGCCGAGAACAGAGCTATCCGGCCGCTGCCCGGCCCTCCCGCCAGCGCCGTACGACCTCGTCGACGTCGTACGGCTTCAGACCCAGCGGGGGGCCGGGCGGCGGCTTGAACATGACGTCGCGGATCTTGACGTTGACGTCCTCGACGATCTTCCGCACGAGCCGCTCCGAGGGCGCCCGCATGGCGGCGAGCAGCGCGTCCTCCGCCTCCTTGCGCAGGGCGAGGGTGGGCGGCAGCACCGAGATGCCCTCCCGCGCCAACTTCCGCTTGATCCACCACTGTTCGTCGTAGGTTCCCTCGACGTCCTTCGGCAGGGGCTTGCCCGCGCCAGGCAGGTGGGCGAAGTCGCCGCGCGCCTCGGCGTCCCGGATCTGCTTATGGATCCAGACTGACTGACAAAAATCCGCTACCATGGAGACAGAGGGAGCGGCAGGGGGCCGAACCCCTGGGGGAGAGGTCAGCCGGTGCGACGGGTCCTGTTCGTAGAACGCATCTCAGCAGATCGGGGAGAGCGCTCTGAGTCCATCGAGAGTCAGCACGACAAGTTGAGCCGACGTGCTGAGTCAGAGGGTGTCACTGTCGTTGGTACCTCGGTAGACCTGTCTGTGTCAGGCGGTGTTGACCCGTTTACCCGAAAGAGCCTCGGCCCATGGCTGACAGAAGAGAATCTGTCCAAGTGGGATGAGCTCTGGGTATCAACGGCTGACCGACTGTCCCGAGATCAGCGACACTTCCTCTCGTTTGTCATGTGGGCTCAGGACCACAACAAGCGCATCCTTGTCATGGATGACCCTGAGTTCAACAAGCAAATGCTTGACGAGGATGGACTTGGTCTGTTCATCCTCCACACCAAAGCACTTGGGCCGGCCGCGGAGCTGAAGCGCATCAAGGCTCGTACGAGGGACAGCCACGAACGGCGCAGGTTCACCGCTCGATGGACAGGGGGGATCCCTCCGTTCGGCTACGTCCCTGTCAAGAGGTTCGTTGACGGGAAGACTGCCACGTACCTTGAGCAAGACCCTGACATGGTCAGGCTGTTGCACTACATGCGAGAGCAGATCCTTGCTGGACAGAGTTTTTTCGCCGTGGCCAAAGCCCTGAACGAGAAGGGTGAGCACACGGCACGGGACAGGGCCCGTATCCGACGAGGCAAGCCAGTTCACCGCCGTGGCGCAGCGGAGGGCGTGCCTGAGCTGTGGAGTGAGACAACAATCAAGTCTCTGCTCAGGGACCCTGCCCTACTCGGACACAAGAAGCACAGGGGGGAAGTTCTCTACGATAGCCAGGGGAAGCCAGTTCAGTTGGCAGAGCCTGTCTTCTCTGAAGACGAGTGGAAGTCACTTCAGGCCGCGGTGGAGGCACGGACCAAGACAACGGTTCGGCGAGTTAACGGCACTTCACCTCTGTATGGCGTGGTCTGGTGTGGGGAATGTGGCAGCAAAGCCACACACAAGTCATCCATGCACAATCCCTCAGGAGTTGAGTACAGGTACTACGTCTGTGGGGCCTGGCCCAAGGAAAGTCGTTGCCGCGGTATCTCGGTTCGGGCTGAAGAGGCTGAGGAGTTCGTAGAGATTGTCTTCCTACAGAGGTACGGGCTTGACCCGGTAACTGAGCGGGTCTGGATTCCTGGCACGGACAACACGCGAGAGCTTGAGGAAGTGCGCAAGCGTATCGCTCGGATCCGTGACAACTATGAGTCCGGTGCGTATGACGACAACCCAGAGGAGTACAAAGAGCGTCTGAGTGCTCTCAGGGCCCGTCGGGACGAACTAGCCTCAGAGCCTGTGACAGAGGGACGTTACGAAGAACGAGGCACAGGCGAAACGTTTGAAGACCTGTGGTGCCGGCTGGACTTGGAAGGGCAGAGGCAGCAACTCATCAAGTCGGGCTACAAGATCTTGCTTGGCCGGAAGACGTTCCGCGTTACGCCCGAGCCTGAGACCCCTGAGGAGAGGAAAGCCAGGCTGGTCAAGCTGGGTTACATGTCCGGGGAATAACCAGCAACACACCGTTGTTGAACAGGCAGAGGGGCGCCCGTCGCCAAACAGAACGCCCCTCTGTCTCCTGTGAAGGAGAGGCCAGGATACATGGCACTGCACGTAGACGAGAACGGCGAGAACCTTGACGACTGGCAGAAGGGACAGATTGAGACGTTGACTGAACTGGTCAACGCACTCGGCTCCTACTGGGCGGCAGGGGCTCTGACGCTGTCAGCAGCAATCAAGGTCTATGCACAGGTTGCTTGCATGTCAGAGGATGAGTCCGCGGAGTTCCTGACAAGTCTTTGGGTGGACAACGCCCTAGATGAGATGTCGTTCCTGGACGACACCAACTGAACACGAGACGCCAGAAGGGCCATGTCATACGGCATGGCCCTTTTTTCATGTCTAGAAAGGGCAGAGCAGTGACAAAGGCTGAAAGAGTACTGACCATTGAGAGCATTGGATCAATGGTTTGGCACGGAGCCATGGACATAAATGCCGCAACGTGGTTTGTCGCTGGTCTATTCAAGGTGGATTGGTTCGTAGCCAGGGACATGGTTCATGACGCCATGGTTGATGCCATGACGGAAAACGTTGAGGTGGCACTAGAGCGCACAGGAGCAAGGAATGCAGACTGACATTACCGCGGAAGAATGCAAGGAACTTGGCATCAATCCCGAAGACCCGTTTGGTCTCCCGCCTGCATGGGAGTTGGGGGCGATGCTGGCACAACTCAGGGAAGGGAAACAGCAGGAAGGCACTCAGCCGGCCGAAGATGGGCCCAACGCCCCTTCTGCCGAGGAACTGGCAGAGATCCTGGCAGAGGTCTACGGATCCGAGGCAGAGCAGACAGGGGAAGTGTCAGAGGCCATCGGTAGGAATGGTCTTGTCCTCATCAATGACCCTGACTGGATTGACATGACAGCCAGGAACATGGACTACATGCGGCACGTCTACCGGTCAGACCTCAATCATCGTGACAAGACTGTCCTCGGAGTTGTGGCCATGCACTGTGGTGTCAATAGCCGTGGCTGCACCGCATCCAATGAGACTCTGGCCGCGGAAGCCAACATAGACAAAGACAACTTCCGTAAGCGGCTCAGTTGGCTCACCAAGGAGGGTTGGGTGCGGGAAAACGGCATGATGCCTTCGGTCCGACAGAACATGAACGGGGCCAAGGTTCGTCACATTGGCGTCAAGAGGTCTTGGGCAGAGGGAGGGTCGTAAGAACCCTCCCCTAGAACACTTGGCTAGGTCGACCCTCTACAGGGAGGGTCTTAGCAACCCATCCTAGGGAGGGTCAGGACAACCCCCCAAACATAAACCCATCTCTCTTAAGAGAGATGGGGAACATATACCTAGGTAGTAAGAGGTTCCTTGGCTCAAGGGCCAAGGAGATCTCAGACAGCCAAGGCAGTGACCGAACGGAGAGAGGGAACCAGTCGAACTAGCCAGGCCTTTAGGGGCCTGGCAGTGAGACACGAGACTTAGTGTGGAGGGACCTCATGGCCCGACTGGAGATTGTCCCGCCGGCTCAGAGCCTCTGTGCGGCTCTCTAACGGCCTCTGAGAGCCTCCCTGGTGTCCTTTTACCCAGCGACAGGCTGTACGGCGCTCAGAGGGCCGTACAGAGCATCAGAAGCCTTCTGTGGCCTCTGTGTTGGGTCCTGGTGTCCCTGGACCGAGGCTGCTCGGTCCACTTCTCTGTGACCTGCCTCTCACTTCCCCCTGAGTACGTCTCAGTACCCCCCCGAGTGACACCGACATCCATAGTGAAGGGAAGGAAGTAGGGATTCAAAAGAGGGAAGTCTCTGCCCACCTTCTCTGTCGGCTCTCGAAGTTTGTGACTCGCCTCTCCTAGGTTCTGGGCAGTCGGACGCCTGACTGTGATTCTGCCTAGGTTGATTTGCCCAACCCCTGTGTCTTGCCGTGTGCATGGGGGTTGGGCATTTCTTCTTTTGGCCTACGTCCACCCCTAACCACCCTCCCATGCACGGCAGTAGGGATGTGAATCGCAATGAAGGATGTGAGCCTGTGGGACCGAAAGTCCTGGAAGGCAGTCAAAGAATCTAAGGGGATCACCCATAGGCAGATAAGCGAAGAACTAGGGCTGTACATCGGATCAGTTGAGAAGTGGTTCTCAGGTGAGAAGCGCCCGGCACTGATCCACCAAGTTGCCTTGGCGAGGATCCTCGGAATCCCGCTGTCTCAGGCACTGGAAAACATTATTGACCCTGATGTCCGGGAACTTCTCCGCATTACGCTCTAGTGATTGGAACACGGCATATGAACAACGCAGCACCCTTGTACGCACGACTTACCGCGGTGGTCTCTAGACCACTGGTTCTCATCTCTGCACTCATCATCTCTATGCCGGCTGAGATTCAGCTAGCCCGAGCATCTGGCTTCTCGAACAACTTTGAATATCTGATGCCACTCGTTCTCAGTCTGTATTCCGACATCCGCGGTCATTGCCGCCACACGCCTCCGTGGCGCAAAGGGTCGGAAGTCTGCCATTGCTGGTTCTGGCGTGGCATTGGGTATGGCCCTCAGCGCTCAGGTGGTTGGTCACCTAATCTCCAGTGGCTACATGACTTCTGGTCCCTGGCTCGTAGCTGCCGTGTCCTCTGTACCAGCCCTAGCCGCCGCTCACATGCTGCATTTGGCAGCTCTGCCTAAGGGCGATTCCGAGGGCCCTAGTAGGTCCACTGTCGGTGTCACTTCCGCTGAAACAGCACAGGATGGCTGCGAGAGTGACGAAAACGACACAGACACCCCATCCTCTGATGACTGTCTGGCGACCGTTCCTAAGGGACGCCCCAAGCCTTCTCTGGCAGCGATTAGGGACGCTGCGCAAAACCTTGACGCTGTAGGGGAGAAGGTCACTGCCAAGGCTCTTGCCAAGGTATTCAAGGTCTCGGAGCGCACTGGCGCTAGGTACCTCTCTGCCCTCACTGCCTAGGAGGAATGACATGGGATACGCCCCGACAACCACGGATAACGCCACAACGAGTCGAGAGACACACGCAGAGCTGAATGACTTGACCCCTCACGAATTTTACGAGGCTGTCAGAGCAGGCCTTTTCAAGGCAGGTGAGGTCAAGTAGTGGACTACCTGTCATTTGCTGGATACCTGACGCTCCTTGTGTGTGGAGTGTTTATGGGAGTGCTGAATTTGAAGGAACGACGCGACTGCACAACCTATCGGGAGAATCTATGACGAACACTGTGTTTGTGACGCCTATGCCGGCAGGCTTTACCCTTTCGGCATCCACTAAGAAGCTTATTGCTGTCAGGGATAAGGCCCTTAAGGCTCTACAGGATTACCAGCTTGAGAATGCCAACTATGCTCCTGTGCTGGGTCCTCATGGTGCTCGTATTCCTGCTATCAGCAACGCAGAAGTGGAACTGAGGAAGCTGGACAAAGAGGCTGTGAGGAACGGTAAGCCTCTGACCAGCCGTGATGAATTTTTGACTCCCTACCGGTCCAAGGCAGAGGAGTACAAGCGAACTGTTGCGGCTATGCAAGCCGCTTACACAGAGGCTTTCCGGGCGGCGGAAGACGCCATCATTGCTGAGATGCCGTCCCTGGCCAGTAAGGCTCTGGAGGAGTGTTCTCAGGCACACAAGGATTGGTCTGATGCTGTAGAGGCTGCCAGAAACGCAGAGGCTCGTATGTCTGCTGCGGTCAACCGGCTGCTATGGGCAGCTACAGACTCCCGCATGAATCGTTCGGCCGGCGAGGGTTGGGCAGACTACGCAGATACCGAGGCTCTTGAGTTCACCGCAAACGGCAGGCTTACCCGTAGGGCCGCACAGGCTATTGGTCTGGAGACGTACCAAGATGGCTCTGTGGTGGCGTACGCCGAATTGGTTGATTGGGGCGGCGCTGCGCCCCAGCATCCTCGGACCGAGGAAGTAGCCACGGCTATTGGAAACAGTCCCATAGACGACGTACGGGCCGAGACTGTCTACAACATTGCCGGCCTTTCTTCCGAGGATTACGAACGACACTTTGGCTAAGCACTTGCATTGACTAACTTCCGGGGATTCTGGCGCCTTTGGCTGTCAGGGTCCCCGGTCTTTTTCGTGATCCGCCAGAATCTCGAAGCCCGTACGGGTTGAGAGGTTGGCACTATCGGCGGGGTCAGCCGGCTCTCTGACAGTCACACCGAACGTGGCAAGAGCCCGAGTCAGTACCTCATCTGATAGGGGCGGGGCTTTCTCACTCCACTTCCTAACCCAATCCTCTTTTTCCAAGACTTACCACCCTCATTTCTTGGGAAGCCAAGGAGTGATCCCAGGCTTTATGATCATGAAAGTTTGGAAACTCGTACAGGATCGAAGGAAGGCACCCCCGGTGGGGTCTCTTAACGCATTTACACCCATTACCCCGGGGGTGTCAGTGGCGTGATAATCCGCGGGAATCCTGACCCGGCCACCTGAGATGAGTGGCCTATGACTGTTCTGCCACGAACGAGCCACGGTCGGACCAAGTGATGATCAGGCCCTCTGCCCTGAGGGCAGCGAACGCCCTTTGGACTGTGGAGGCAGCCACGTCGAACTCACTCGCCACGGTGAGGACAGCCGGCATGCGTGACCCCGAGGTGTACGTGCCATCGGTGATCCGGGTCCTGAGGATGCTCACAAGCTGCGGGTATACAGGCTGCGTCCGGTCGATCATGGGTCAAGCGTGCGACCGTTCGGGAGTGCACGCATCCGAGGATTCGACCTATCGAGTATTCGAGGATGCGGGTAGGCTGAACTTCCTCCGGTAGCCACTGGAGACACAGAACGACCCCGGTTCAGAGGGACTAGCTCTGATACCGGGGCCTGAGCCAGGAAGGTTGGTTCCTGACCTATGAGCATCATCCCAGAGGGGCAGCACGGAGCGAGCAAGAGCCTTCGCAGGATGCCGGCGGACGGTGCGGGGAAGACGGGGTTCTGTCAGCCGGGGGGTGTCCTGTCGTCCATGGCGGATGGCATGGAGGAAGCCATCCTGGAGGCGACCAAGGAGGACTTGAGGAAGGTCAAGGAGCTGTTGGCTCAGAGCGGCACGACCAAGCATGAACTGACCATGGCTCTGGGGTTCCTGTATCAGTCCGCCAAGGCTGCCGTTGATGTGGCGGAGCTTCGAGGAGAGCGGCTGGAAGCTCTCGACTGACTGACACCACGTCAGACTGGCCCCTGGTTACGCCGATGACCAGGGGCCCTCTCATGCCCAGATGCACAGACAGTCATCTGCGCTGGTCAGACAGGTTCTTTGTGGGAATGTCTGGATCTGCTTGTCGGTCCAGGAATCGAAGCTGACGCCCGGTGGCTTTCGCTCGGTCATGAGGCCATTGTGCCGGACGCCGCCGCGCCGGGCGATTTATCATTCGGCGGCGGCAGGCCAACCGGGCTGCCGGATCTGGACGTTGCATAGGGAGCGCACGTGCTCGAACTGACCATGGCCTCCGTCTCCGGGGCGGACGCGGGTGTCACGGCCGGCATGATCATGGCTGACGCGCCCAGCGAGCCGGGAACGGTGCTGCGGGTGGGCCGGGACAGCACCGTGTGCCGGCTCGCGACGCCCGAGGACTGGCTGTTCGTCTCACGGGTGCACCTGGAGTTCCTGTGCGGGCCGGACGGCGACTGGCAGGTGACCTGGTTGCGCGGCTCGCAGCCGGACCCGTCCTCCGAGGTCCGGCTGGTGTCCGGCGCGTACGCGCAGCCCCTCGGGTACGGCGGCACGATGCCGTTGCCCAGGGGCGGCAACGGCGAGATCGTCATCCAGGACCGCACCGGTCCGCGCAGCGTGAACGTGGGCTTCTACCACGAGGTCTGACGCGGCCCGGCCGGCGTCAGCCGAGGACGCGCGCCAGGGCGAAGCCGTCGTAGCCCTTGCTGCCCACCGTCTGGATCGCGGTGCCGGTGAGCCTCGGGTGGGAGCCGATGAGCTCGATGGCGGCGCGGGTGCCCTGGACGTCGGGGGTGGAGGCGTCCGCCTCGGCGACGCGGCCGCCCCGGACGACGTTGTCGACCACGATGAGGCTGCCCTCGCGCGTGAGCCGCAGCGCCCACTCGACGTAGTGGGCGTTGTTCGCCTTGTCGGCGTCGATGAAGACCAGGTCGAAGGGCGGGGGGTTCTCGTCGGCGAGCTGCGGCAGGCATTCCAGTGCGGCGCCGACGCGTACGTCGACGACCTTGTCGAGGCCGGCGCGGGCGATGTTGCGCGACGCCACCTCGGCGTGCTTCGGGCTGTACTCCAGTGAGATCAGCCGGCCGTCGGCCGGGAGGGCGCGGGCCAGCCAGATCGTGCTGTAGCCGCCGAGCGTGCCGATCTCCAGGATGGCGCGGGCACCCTGCACTTCGGCGAGCAGCTGGAGGAACTTGCCCTGGCTCGCCGTGACGCCGATGGGGGGCAGACCGGCCGCGTCACTGTCCCGCAGGGCCGCCTGGAGGGCCTCGTCGTCACGGGCGAGGTGGGTGGTGAAGTACGCGTCGACGTTGTCCCAGATCTGCGACTCGCTCATGCGCTCTGCCTCTCTTAAGACGGTCCTCATTAGCGCACCTAACTAGATGCCCTAACGAAGGTAGTCCTACGGCGGTTCCACGGCGCGGAGGGCACGCCGTTCCCGGCCAGGAGGCGGGGTGTGGACGAGAGCGATCCGGTGCCGTCGCGAACGCCACGCCCACCCCTTGCCGGACAGGGCCGCCGCAGGCATCCCGCGGCGGCCGTCCGGACGACCGGTCACGGTCGGCGCAGTTCCGCAGGTTCCGCCGAGGGCGCGGACCCCGGCAACGGCCGGCCCGCCGACTCCGTCATGAGCCGGACCGTCACGCCGCCGGTCACGGCCGCGGCCATCGTGGACAGGGGCTGTGCCGTGGGGTTGCCGGACGGGAGGAAGACCTTGCCGAACGTGACGGTGAGGGCCTGCACCATATGCCCTGTCCAGGTGTGTCGGCGGACGCCCGGACGCGGCCTCCGGACCCGCCTTGTGATCCATCTCGCGCCCGGCCGAAGCAACCCGACCCCCCGCCCACTATCGTCTTCCGGACAAAAGGAGGGCGGACGTCAGGTGAATGAGGGGTTGCCTGCGTCTCCCTCCGGGGGCGGTGCGACCCCACAGGGTGCGCGGAACGATGGGGCGGAGGCCGCGAGGCGTGGCGAATGCGGAACACGGCGGAAGACCGGTGGGGGCTTTCGAGGCGACGGCGGGTGCCCGGCTGCGCGCCGCGCGCCTGGCCCTGTGGCTGGTCGCCGCGATCCTCGGCATACGGCAGATCGCCGTCGTCCTCGGCTCGCCCAGGGGCGAGCGGCTGACCGACCTGGAGACCTGGGCCGGGCCGGGCGGCGTGCTCCACGTCGAGGGCTCGCTGTACGACTCCACCCGCTTCACCGGCACGCCCTTCGGCGGCCTGGTGCTCAAGCCCCTGACGCGGGCCGCGGAACAGGCGCTCGGCTGGGGCTGGACGTTCGGCACGCTGCTGCTGGTGGTCGTGCTCGGCCTGGTCGCGGCCCGTGCGCTGCCGCGCCCGGTCAGCCGCCGTACGGCGCTGGTCGCCGCGCCCGTCGCGATCTGCCTGCTGATGCTGTCGCTGCCGGTGCGCAACGCGTTCTGGCTGGGCCAGACCAGCGTCATCCCGGTCCTGCTGGTGCTGCTCGGCTGCTTCGCCGTGCGCGGCGGGCGGGCGGGCGGCGCGCTGATCGGCGTCGCCGCCGCGTTGCAGCCGACGGTGCTGCTCTTCGCCCCGCTGCTGTGGTTCACCGGCCGTCGTGACGCGGCGGCCTCCGTGGGCGCGACCTTCGCCGGCGCCACCGCGCTGACGTGGCTGGCGATGCCGCGCGACTCGTACACCTACTGGGTGCACCACATGGCCGGCGTCGGACTCGGCGGCCGGGCCGACGACCTCGCCAACCAGTCCCTGCACGGCGCGTTGCTCCGGCTCGGCCTGTCCGGCCCGCTGGAGATAGCCCTCTTCCTGGCCCTGGGCGCGGTGATCGCCGCACTGGGCCTGCGCCGGGCCGTCCGGTACGCCCGTGACGGGCAGTTGCTGCTGGCCGTCGCCCTCACCGGCTGCGCCGCGATCGTCGTCGCGCCGACGGCGTGGCAGCACCAGCTGCTGTGGGTGCTGCTCGCGGTGGTCGGCAGGGTTGGCCGGCGGGCCTGTGACCGCCCGGTGTGGCCGGTCGCGGTGGTGCTGGTCATGACGCTTCCGGCGAGGATGCTCCTGCCGAACGTGGCGGCGCTGCATCCGCTGCGTGACAACGTCGTCCTCCTCGCCGCGATCGCCGCGGCCACGGCCGTGCCGTTCCTGTCGCGGACCTCCCCCTACTACCGGGCGCCCCTCCCCACCGAGTACGCCGCACCGGTCCCGGCCCGCTGGAAGCACATACCGCTGCTGCCCTTCCTGCGCCGGGTGGTGAACCGGCCGAACCTCCTGCTGGAGCTGCTGCTCATCCGGGTCACCTACGCCGCGTACTCGCAGGTCCGGCTGGCGGCGACCGGCGGCACGATATCCGGCGGCCGGGAGCGGGCCGAGGCGCACGGCGAGCAGATCCTCTCCCTGGAGCGGATCCTCCACATCGACATCGAGCACACGCTCAACCACGCGATAGTGAAGGTCGACTGGGCCCGCCAGTTCTTCGACTTCTACTACACGTCGTTCCACTTCGTGATCCCGCTGACCGTCCTCGGCGTCCTGTACTGGCGCCGCCCGGTCGACTACCGCTGGGCCCGCTCGACGCTGGGCCTGACGACCCTGCTGGCCCTGATCGGCTTCTGGCTCTACCCGCTCGCGCCGCCGCGTCTGATGCCGGGCTTCGGCATCATCGACACCGTCCACGGCGTCCAGGACTTCTCCCAGCCGGACTACGGCACCCTGACCTCCCTCACCAACCAGTACGCGGCGATGCCCTCCCTGCACTTCGGGTGGTCCCTGTGGTGCGGCGTGGTGATCGCGATCGTCGCGCCCAAGGTGTGGATGAAGGCGCTGGGCCTGCTGCATCCGGCCTTCACGGTGACCGCGATCGTCGTGACCGGCAACCACTGGGTGCTGGACGCGGCCGGCGGCGCGCTGGTGGTGGGCGCGGGCTTCGGACTGGCGTACGTCTTCCAGGGCCCGCGGGCGCGCGCCCTGCACCCGGCCGCCACGCCCGGCACGGACCGGCAGCCCGACCCGCAGAAGACGCCCAGCGTGTAGTGCGGCCGGGGCGCGATGTTTCAGGGGCGCGGCCGGCGTGCGGGCAGGGGGCCGTCAGCTCTGCGTCCGTCGCGTGCGTTCCGCTCGTCCTCCCGCCGGGGTGAAGGGCGACGGCGTCCTATCGGCGCAGTTGGCTGACGAGGCGGCGGACCTCGCTGGACGGCGCGACGCCGAGTTCCCTCATCCGTGAGACGTAGTGATGGTAGAGCGCCGGCACCGTGTCCTCGCGGCCGCTCGCGCATTCGAGCTGGATCGCGAGCTGCCAGGCCTGCTCGCGGTAGGGATCGTCGCGGAGCACGCGGTCGACCAGGTCCTTCGCCTCACGAAGCCGGTCCAGCCGGTGGGCCAGCCTGGCCGCGTCGACCCTGGCGGACAGCAGGACCTCGCTCACAGCCATGCGGCGCTCCGCGGCCCAGTTCCCCGACACCGTCGCCAGGAAGGGGCCTCGCTCGGCGCTGGCGAGGGCATGCAGGAGCGTCCGGAGCCGGATCTCGCCGTCCTGCCTGCCGGCCTGTGCGACAGTGTCGACGGCCCGCTGGGCCGAGCCCGCCGCCAGTTCCGGACCGACCAGACGGAAGACGTCCCCGTCCTGCGAGGGCCCGAGGTCCGCGGGGAGCGCCTGGCGAAGCCGGAAGAGGGCCTGGCGCAGGTAGCTCCGGCTGGCGGTATCGTCGCGGCCGCCGAAGAGCGCGCCGAGGAGTTCGTCGCGGGTGGCCCTGCGGTCGGGGGTGCCGAGCAGATAGCTGAGCAGTTCCACACTCTTCGTCAGGCGGGCCTGGACCGCCTTCCCGTCGACCGTGAGCGTCGGCTCCCCGAACTCCTCCAGCAGGAGTCGGGGCGCCCTCGCGTTCACGCGCACCGGGTGCCGGCCGGACAGCACGGTGAGGATCTCGTGACACTGCGACATGCGGCTGGACTTGGTGTCCGCCGCCCTGGGCGCGACCGAGGGCGCGTCCGCCAGCGCTGTCAGCAGCAAGTGCTGGGTGCCGTGGGCCGAGGCCGAGCCGATGGCCAGCTCCGCCGTGGCGTCGGACTCGTCCTCCCGGCCGAGCCGCCACTGCGCCTCGGCGAGGTAGACCGCGGCCGTCGGGAGATCGAGGCGGCGGTCTCCTCGCTGCATGCTCAGCAGGCACGCGGACAGATGCTCCCGCGCCTCGGTGTCCCTGCGTTGCAGCAGCAGCGAAAGACCCGTCCAGAGCTGCCATGTCTCGCGCGTCAGGGCGTAGTCCGCGGCGCCGTTGGCGGCCGCCGCCGCCAGTACGCCGTCGGCCCGCCGCCAGTCGCCTTCGAGACGCAGCCACATCTTGGCCTCGGTGAGCAGGCTCATGTTCTGGTACACCTTCGAGCCTGTTGACGCGACGAGGTCCCGCCCCCTCCTGAGCAAGGACCAGGCTTCCTCTCCGCGTCCCACGTCGAGCATGAGGTCGACGGCGTCGACGGCGTGCAGCCAGACCGGCTGTGACGAGGCACGACGAGGCTCGTAGAGGGCCATCGCGGCGTCCAGGCGCCCGGTGGCACGTGACGCGGCGACGACCCAGGGACCGCCGAGGACGGTGCGCCACGGGTCGAAGGAGACCGGGTCGTCGAGTCCGTCGAGGCGACCGCGGACGAAGGCCAGACGCATCAGCAGGCCGTCGAGGGGGCCGGAGGGCATCGTCGAGTACTCCGGGAAGGGCGGCGGTTCCTCGCCGGTCGCGCCCGCGATCAACGAGTCGGCGATGCGCCGGTTGCGGCCGGGTGGCAGCTGGTCGCCGAGGGACCGGGCCTCGGCGACCCGTCCGGAGTGCCAAAGGCTCCAGCACGCCAGGACGCGGGCCTCCTCCGAGCCTGGAGTCCCCGGCTTTGGAAGCCAGTCGTAGCCGTGCCGGTCGATGAACTCGACTCCGCGTCCCCACTGCTCCAGCGCGAGGGCCACGTGCAGGACGACGGATCCGATCTCGGGCGTCGGGGTACGGGCCGACGCGCCCAGCGTTTCGAGCCACCGTGCCGCCTGCGCGAAGTCCATGCGCGCGACCAGGCCCGGGAGGGCGGCGGCGGCCAGCCGCCCGGCCGTCTCCAGGTCGCCGAGCCGGAGCAGCTCGTCCACCGCTTCCTCGCGTGCGCCGCCCTTGATCAGGACGTCCGCGTGTCTGCGACGCACCTCGCCGATCGTCCTGGCGTCCTCCCGTTCGAGGGCCACCCGCAGGAAGTCGCGGAACAGGGGGTGGGGCCTCATGCGCGAGCCGTCGGCGGACCACGTCACCGGCAGATGCCGGCGCCGCAGGCCCGCCATGAGGTGCGCCGCGTTCTCCTGGCCCAGTTCCCGGGCCGCGTCGACCGATATCTCGTCCAGCGGGCTCGTATGGAGCAGGAAGGTCCGTTCCGCCGGGGAAAGGGAGCCGAATATGTTGACGGCGAGGTAGGAGTGCAGTGCGTCGGGGTCCATCTGGCCGGACCGGGTGTCGCGCCGGCCCTTGAACAGGACGCCGGTCACCCATCCCCCCGTCGCGGCCACCGCCTGCCCGGGATCGACGTCGGGGCCGCCGGCCGTTCGCAGCGCGTCGCCCGCCTCCTGGACGTCGAAGGCGAGGTCGGCCTCGACCAGCTCGCCGACCCGGTCGCGCTCGCTGGTCGGGCCGATGTCGAGCGGGACGTCGGCGCGTGAGATCAGGATGAGGTTCGCGTCGGACGGCAGGTAGCGGGCGAAGGCGGACAGCACCGCGGCGCAGCTCTCGTCGGAGGCGACGCGCTCCACGTTGTCGCAGACCACGACGAGCCGGCCGCCCTGCAGGCTTTCGGCGAGCAGTCCGGCCGCCTCACCGATCTGGAGGCCGCCGCTCAGGGCGTCCGAGGCGACACCCGCCGCCCCGGAGACCTTCTCCTCGACGGCCGCCTCGACATAGACGAGCAGACGTCCGGCCGCCTGCTCCGTCCCGTCCAGGGACACCCAGGCGACGGGCCTGCCGAGGTCGCGAAGAGCCAGCACGACCGCGGTCGTCTTGCCGGCGCCCGCGGTCGCGCAGACCTTCACCACCGTGTGGCGGTCGAGGAGTTCGTGGATGCGCCGGCTGAGCCTGCGGCGGTGGACCGTCTCCTTCGCCGGCTCGGGTACGGCGAGTTTGCGTCTGATGATCGTGCGGTGGTGACGGCCGGGCGTCCCGGGGCCGGTCGACCGGCCGGTACCGGATTCAGCCATCGGAGCAACTTCCGAGACGTCCGGGGGAGCAGGCTCCTCTCCTGGCACTCCAGGCCATGTGGTCCGACATCGCCCAACCTCCGCGCTTCCTGGCTCCTGCTGGAGTCTAAGCCGGTTGTCCGAAAAGAGCGCCTGACAAGTCGGGGCGATCGTCCCTAGCTCATGACTAGCTCATGACACCGAACTCGCCCGCGAAGTAGACCAGCGGACGGCTCGCGGATTTGTGCGTGAAGTGCCGTGCGTCGCCGACGAAGATGGTGTGGTCGCCGCCGGGCAGGGCCTGGGAGACCTGGCAGACCACGGTGGCGATGGCGTCCTTGAGGACCGGAACGCCGTGGCTGTCGTCGACGGCCACGCCGGCGAACCGGTCGGGCACCGGCGCGGCGAAGGTGCGGGCCAGGTCCTCGCCGTCCTCGCCGAGGATGTTGACGGCGAAGCGTCCGTGCTCGGCGATCGCGGTGCGGGTGAACAGGTGGTTGCCGACGCACACGATCAACTGCAGCGGGTCCAGGGACAAGGCGGAGACCGCGCTGGCCGTCATGCCGATGGGCGTGCTTCCGGTGCGGGTCGTGATGACGCTGACACCGCTGGCGAGACGGCCCATGGTGGCCCGGAACGCGACGGTCGTGTCGAGGGTCTCAGTCATGGAAAACCTCCGAAAGGGCGGGTGTGGTCCCGTCCACGCCGGCGAAGGACCGGACGGGTCGGGGTGTCTGCTGTCAGATGCGCCGCGGGGGGCCGGGTGGCGGCCCCGCGGGTTCGCGCGCGAAGGTGTGACGGAGCGGGGTGCACGGGTCGCCGACGTGGTGCCGTACGGCGCCGTGCGGGCCCGGGGGTGAGTGCGGCGCCGTGGCTCACGCCCGGGAGCGGCGTCCGGTTCCCGGCCCTCGCTCTCGCCCAGGCCCGTCGCCGGCGGGTGACGCGCTCCGCCGGTGCGTCCGGCCCGCGGGATCCTGTGGGCCGGGCACACCGGAGGCGGTCACGCGTCCTGGGTCTTGATGTAGTCGGGCTGGTCCCTGTCGTCCAGCGAGAAGCCCTGGTTGGCCGCGGCGGCACCGGTGGGGACGGCCCCGGTGGCGACCGGAGCCGCCGAGCCGAACAGCTCCTTCCGCTCGGTGACGGCGCGTGCGGTCATCTCCTCGGAGGTGCCGAGACCGACGGCCTGGCGGGCCAGATCGGTGATGGAGCCGCCGGGGTCGGTCGAGATGCGCTGCATCGTCAGAAGCTTGATGAGGAACAGCGGCGTGCCCTGGAACCTCTCGAACGACCTGAAGCGTCCGGCCCAGTCGCTGAGGAACCGGTCCTGGACGAACTTGAACAGCCGCGCTACGCGGATACAGCCAGCCGATGGGGCGCCGCTTGCCGTCCTCGTCGACGAAGGTGAGGGAATCCTGGTTCCCGGGCTCGTGGTGCAGGTCGTAGAAGCGGGCGGCCTGTTCGGCGTAGCCACGGGTCAGGGGGTGCTTCGTCACATCCTCGATGCGCTCGCCGTCGATGATGACGTTACGCCCGTCACGCAGAGTTTCCAGGTACTCGGAACCGGTCCTCATGGTCACGTCTGCCTCCAGTTCTCCAGGGACGGGGCTCATCGTGGTGGTCACGGCGTTAACACTCCGCGAACAGGGTGTTTATGGTCCTGCGGACGGGCGCCGCCGTGCCGGCTCACGGCGGGGTGCCCGCGGGGGCTCGCTCACCGTGCGCCGGGCCGGCTCTCCGGCGGACCGCACTCGAACCACACGGTCTTGCCCCCCAGGGGCGCCTGATCCACACCCCACTTGTCGACCAGCGCGTCCAGCAGAACGAGCCCCCGCCCGCCCTCCGCGTCCGCCGACAACTCTCGGCGCATGCGCGGATGTTGGGGAGAGGAGTCGGTCACCTCCACCCGCACCCCCGTCCTCAGCCGCAGCACCAGCAGCACACAGCGCCGGTCCCGGACATGCCGTACGACGTTGGCGACCAGCTCCGTCACGCCGAGTTCCACCGCGTCGGTCAGCTCCGCCATCTCCCACTCCGACAGGAGCGAGCGGACGATACGGCGGACATGCCGCGCCGAGTGCTCACCCACGGCGAGGCTCATGCGGTACTGGACGGGACGAGGGGCCAGGTAGGCCGGCGGAATGTATTCGTTCACGCTACGAGGCTGGCCAGCGTTGACTACTGTGGGCAACGGATCGGATACAACCCGTCCCGCTGTGGGCGGAGTTGCGTGAGAGGGGACCGAGCGTGACCCACATCAACGTCCTCGACCCGGGTGCGTCGCCGCTGGACTACTACGGCTACGAACTGCGGCGCCATCGCGAGGCGGCCGGACTGACACAGCGGCAGCTCGGCGAGATCATCAACTACACCGGCTCGCTGGTGGGGCAGATCGAGACCGCGCGCAAGCTGCCGACGCCCGCGTTCAGCGAGCGGGTGGACGCGGCGCTGGGGACGGGCGGTCTGCTCTCCCGGCTGACCGAGCTGGTGCTGCGAAGCCAACTTCCGGCCTGGTTTCAGCAGACGGCGGAACTTCAATCGCGGGCCACGGAGATCTGCTGCTTCGAGATGAACCTCGTGCACGGTTTGGTGCAGGCCGACGGGTATGCGCGTGCGGTGCTCGGCGTGCTGGACCAGACCGACCTCGACGACCGCACAGCCGTCCGACTGGCTCGACAGCACATCTTCGAACAGGCCGAGCCGCCGATCTTCTGGCTCATCCTCAGTGAGGCAGCGCTGTATCAGGAGATCGGCGGCCGGGAGCCCATGCGGCAACAACTCGCCCACCTGTTGTCCTTCGAGGGCAACTCACGGATCAACATGCAGGTGCTGCCGTTCACGGCAGGAGCTCACGCGGGACTGCAAGGCTCGTTCGACATCTATCGCTTTCCAGGCGATCCGGCGATCGTCTACACCGAGGGCTACGGCAGCGGGCATCCGACCGCCAATCCGGACACCGTCAGGGACTGCTCGCTCCGTTACGATCATCTCCAGGCCGCCGCTCTCTCCCTCAGGGACTCGGCGGAGTTGATCCGGCGCGTGATGGAGGAACGCTATGGCGAGCAACGCGATCAAGACGGTGGCCGAGTGGCGTAAGTCCAGCTACAGCGGGGACCAAGGCGGCGAGTGTGTCGAGTGCGCACCTCTCGGTCTGACGTGGCGCAAGTCGACGTACAGCGGTGACCAGGGCGGCAATTGCGTCGAGATCTCCGAATCCTCGTGCGCCACCGTCGCCATCCGCGACTCGAAGATCCCGGCCGGCCCCATACTCACCGTCGCCCCCGCCGCCTTCAACACGTTCATCTCGTGGTCGGCCGCTACAACCGCTGAATGATCGTGCCGGTGGCGAGCGCACCGCCCGCGCACATCGTCACCAGCGCGAACTCCTTGTCCGTGCGCTCCAGTTCGTGCAGCGCCGTCGTGATGAGCCGGGCGCCCGTCGCCCCGACCGGGTGCCCGAGCGCGATCGCGCCGCCGTTGACGTTGACCTTCTCCAGGTCCTGCTCGAAGACCTGCGCCCAGCTCAGCACCACCGACGCGAACGCCTCGTTGATCTCGACCACGTCGATGTCCCTCAGTGACATCCCCGCCTTGCCGAGCACGGCGCGGGTGGCGTCGATCGGGCCGTCCAGGTGGAAGTGCGGGTCGGCGCCGACCAGGGCCTGAGCCACGATCCGGGCCCTCGGCCTCAGCTTCAGCGCACGCGCCATGCGCTTCGAGGCCCACATGATGGCCGCCGCCCCGTCCGAGATCTGCGAGGAGTTGCCGGCCGTGTGCACGGCCGTCGGCATGATCGGTTTCAGCCCCGCCAGCGCGTCGGCCGACACGCACCCCGGGCAGTGGGACCTCTACAAACGTGAGCGGCCCTCGACGGCCGCCGAGGAGATCGTGCGCTGGGCGACGCCGGTGGTGTCCTTCCAGCGGACGGCGACGCAGGACACCGAGCTGGGCGGCAAGCTGATTCGCAAAGGTGACCGGGTCGGCATCTTCTACTCCTCGGCCAACCACGATCCCGAGGTGTTCGACAGGCCGGACGTCTTCGACATCACCCGGGACCCCAACCCCCACCTCGGCTTCGGCGGCGGTGGCCCGCACTACTGCCTCGGCAAGTCCCTGGCCGTCCTGGAGATCGACCTCATCTTCAACGCCCTCGCCGACGCCATGCCGAACCTGCGGCTGGCGGGGGATCCCCGGCGTCTGCGCTCGGCGTGGATCAACGGTGTGAAGGAGCTGCGGGTCAGCGCGGGCTGAGCACACAGACGGCGGCGGCCCCGGGGATCGGGGGCCGCCGCCTGCTTCGGGGCTGGGTTCTCGGCACCAGCCGATGCTGTGGGTGCCGGTCGCCGGCGCGGTGGGGCCGGCTCAGTACCAGCCGTTGGCCTGCCAGAAGTTCCAGGCGCCGACCGGGCTGCCGTAGCGGGACTTCATGTAGTCCAGGCCCCACTCGATCTGGGTCTGGGCGTTGGTCTTCCAGTCGGAGCCGGCGGTGGCCATCTTGTTGCCGGGCAGGGCCTGGACCAGGCCGTAGGCGCCGGAGGACGCGTTGGTGGCGTCGACGTCCCAGCCGCTCTCGTGCTCGACGATCTTGCTGAAGGCCTTGTACTGGGTGGCGTCCGGGATCATCTTCTTCGCGATCGCCTGGGCCTGGGTGGGGGTGGCGGCCGGCGCGGCGTGGGCCGGGGCGGCGGAGAGCGCCATGCCGGCGGTGGCGGCGGCGACGGCGACACCGGTGAGGGCCTTCTTCGGGGCGGCGATGCGGCGGAGAACGGAGGCGGACACAGGCGAACCTTTTCGTCGGGGACGGGGTGTCGCGGCAGGCCGGAACCACACGGTGCGTGGTGGGGGATGCCTGGGTGCCGTGACCCTGTGGGCCGGTCGGCGCCCTGCGACGTCATCCAGAGAAACAGCCGAGCGGAGTGTCCGCAATGACCCCTTTTACTAGTTGCGGCCGCATCCGAGTCGAAAGTCCCTCGTGTGACGTGGCTCTCATCGTGCAGGTCAGAGGCCATAATGCGGCGTGCATGACAGGCTTTCGGATCTACGAACGGGGATCGTTGGTGACGTAGGTCATGTGGGGTGGTTCACCGCCCGGGTGACCGTCCGTGCGTGCGCCCGCATCATCCGGTGACGCCGAGGGCGGGTCGAATGTGACCGGCGTCTCGAAGGCGGCCCGGCGGGTGGCCCGGCGCAGCGCCTTCAGGACGGCCGGGCCGAGGGTGACGGTGAGGACGACCGTGACGACCGCCCGGCCCAGGTCCCAGCCGAGGGACGTGGCCAGGCAGTACGCCAGGAAGCGGGCCAGGTTGGCGGCGACCGGCGCGTCCGGGTCGAAGGCGATGTTCGAGGCGAGCGCGCCCATGAAGGGCCAGCCCGCGAGATTCATGATCGTGCCGTAGGCGAAGGCCGCGAGAAAGCCGTAGCAGGCCAGCAGGAGAAGCTCGGCGCGGCCGCGGAGGCGGTCCGGCGCCGGGAGCAGACCCGCCGCCATCGTGAACCAGCCCATCGCCAGCATCTGGAACGGCATCCACGGGCCCACCCCGCCCGTGAGCAGCGCCGACGCGAACATCGTGATCGCGCCGAGCACGAAGCCGAAGCCCGGCCCGAGGACCCGCCCGCTCAGCACCATCAGGAAGAACATCGGCTCGATGCCGGCCGTGCCCGCGCCGATCGGCCGCAGCGCCGCGCCCGTGGCCGCGAGCACACCGAGCATCGCCACGGCCTTCGGGCCCAGCCCCGACTCCGAGATCGTCGCCGCGACCACTCCCATCAGGAGGACCAGCAGACCCGCGAAGAGCCACGGCGCGTCCTGGGCGTGGGCCGCGACCTGGGAGGTGGGCGGGGCGAGGAAGGGCCAGAAGAAGGCGGCGGCACCCACCGCGCTGGTGAGGGCGAGCGCGACGAGCGACCGGGGGCCGAGGCGGACGGGACCGGTCACGACAGGGCCTCCCGGACCTGGGGCACCGTGAGCCAACGCTGCGGGGCAAGGATCTTGGTGACCTGCGGGGCGAACGACGGGGAGGAGACGACCACGTCCGCCGTCGGTCCGTCGGCGATCACCTCGCCCTCCGCCAGCAGGATCACGCGGTGGGCCAGCTCGGCGGCCAGTTCCACGTCGTGGGTGGCGAGGACGATCGCGTGGCCGTCGCTCGCCAGCTCGCGCAGAAGCGTGACCAGGCGCGACTTCGCCGCGTAGTCCAGGCCCCGGGTCGGTTCGTCGAGGAGCAGGAGCGGGGGGCGGGCGGTGAGGACGACCGCCAGCGCGAGGGAGAGGCGCTGGCCCTCGGAGAGGTCGCGGGGGTGCGTGTCGTCGGGGATCCCGGGGAGCAGCTCGGACACCAGCGCCCGGCACGTCCCGGCGGCGGCGCCCGCGTCGGCGTCGGCGGCCGCGCACTCGGCGGCGACCGTGTCGGCGTAGAGCAGATCGCGCGGCTCCTGCGGTACGAGGCCGACCCGGCGCACCAGCTCGGGGGGCGTCGTGCGGTGCGGGGTCACGTCGCCGACACGGACGCTCCCGGACGACGGCCGGACCAGGCCGACCAGTGCGGAGAGCAGCGTGGACTTCCCGGCGCCGTTGCGGCCCATGAGGGCGATCGTCTCGCCCGGGGTGATGGTGAGGTTGATGCCGGTGAGGGCTTGGATGCCGGCGCGGGTCACGCAGAGCGCTGCCGCTTCGGCCGTGTGCGGGGGAACCGGGGTCGTGGGGGTGCGGCGGAACCAGCGGCGATGGGGGGTGCGTGAGGGCTCGGGGGGCGCGGATTCCTCGCGGGTGCGGGTGGTGTCCGGCTGGTCGCGCCCACGCGGCGGCAGCCGCAAGTCGATTGCAGCCCCGCGCCCCTGCTCGGCGATGTCGTCCCGTTCCTTGAGCCGTTCCCGGAGTTCCGCCGCCCGGCGGCGTGCGGCGCGGACCGTCAGGGGCAGCGGGTCCCAGCCCGCCAGGCGGCCCAGGTCCACCACCGGTGGGTACACCGGGGACACGGCCATCATCGCGGCCGGGGTGCCGAGGCGCGGGGCCGCGCCGGGGGCCGGCAGGAGGGCGACCCGGTCGGCGTACTGGACGACCCGCTCCAGACGGTGTTCGGCCATCAGGACCGTCGTACCGAGGTCGTGGACCAGGCGCTGGAGGACGGCGAGGACCTCCTCGGCGGCGGCCGGGTCGAGCGCCGAGGTCGGCTCGTCGAGGACGAGGACACTCGGGTGCGGGGTGAGCACCGAGCCGATCGCGACGCGCTGCTGCTGGCCACCGGAGAGGGCGGCGATCGGGCGGTGGCGCAGATCGGCGAGGCCGAGCAGGTCGAGCGTCTCCTCGACACGGCGGCGCATCACGTCCGGGGCGAGACCCAGCGACTCCATGCCGTAGGCGAGTTCGTCCTCGACGGTGTCCGTGACGAAGTGGGAGAGGGGATCCTGGCCGACGGTGCCCACGACGTCGGCCAGTTCGCGCGGCTTGTGGGTGCGGGTGTCGCGGCCGGCCACCGTGACCCGGCCGCGCAGGGTGCCACCGGTGAAGTGCGGGACCAGGCCGCTGACCGCGCCGAGCAGGGTGGACTTGCCGACGCCGGACGGGCCGACGAGGAGGACGAGTTCGCCTTCCGGGACCTCGAAGTCCACGCCGCGCACGGTGGGTTCGGCCGCGCCGAAGTAGGTCACGGAAACGTCCTCGAAGCGGATCATGACGGTTCCTCGGGTGGTGCGGTCAGGAACGCCGGGAGCAGGCCGAGGAGTACGGCTGCCGCGGGCCAGAGGGGGAGCGTGGGGGCGACCAGCGGAATCACGCCCGGGTGCAGCGCCGCGGGGTCGACGGAAGCGGCGAGGGCGAGCAGGGCGGCCACCGCGGCGCCGGAGACGGCGACCAGGCAGGAACGGGCGTTCCAGGTGCCGGGGCGGTAGCGGGTGCGGGGGGTGCGACGGCCGCCCAGCCGCAGGCCGGCGAGCGCGGCGGCCAGGCCGGTGAGCAGGACGGGCAGACCGTAGGTGCCGCCCGCGGCGGTGAGCAGGCCGTACGTTCCGGCGCAGACGCCGAGCAGGCCGGTGAGCGTGAGGGCGGCGGTCGTACGGCGGACCGCGGGCGGGACCTGCGCGGTACGGCCGTAGCCGCGGGCGTCCATGGCGGCGGCGAGGGCGACGGAGCGTTCCAGGGCGCCTTCGAGGACGGGGAGGCCCACCTGGAGCAGGCCCCGTACGCCCCGGTCCGGGCGGCCGCGCAGCCGGCGGGCGGCGCGCAGGCGCTGGACGTCGGCGATGAGGTGCGGGGCGAAGGTGAGGGCGACGACGACGGCCACGCCCGTCTCGTAGAGGGCGCCGGGGAGGGACTTGAGCAGGCGGGTGGGACTGGCGAGGGCGTTGGCGGCGCCGACGCAGATCAGGAGCGTGGCCAGTCTCAGGCCGTCGTAGAGGGCGAACACGAGGGTCTCGGCGGTGACCCTGCCGCCCAGGCGGATGCCCTGCGCCCAGTCCGGCAGCGGGACTTCGGGGAGCGTGAGAAGGGTGTGCGTGCCCGGCAGGGGCGAGCCGAGGGCGACGGCGAACAGGAGCCGGACGACGAGGACGGCGAGGGCCAGCTTGACGAAGGCGCCGTAGGAGCGGGCCCACGGGGTGTGAGGGCGGCGGGTGGTGACGACGTAGGCCGTGACCGCGACGAGGAGGGCGAGCAGGAGCGGGTTGGTGGTGCGGGTCGCCGCGGTGCCGAGGGCCAGGGACCAGAGCCACCAGGCGCCCGGGTGGACGGGTGCGCCCCGCCGGTGCGGGGGAGCCGGGGCACCTTCCGGCACCGGGTGGGACCGGCCGCGCCCACCCCGGCCGGCGGCGCCCCGGTGGCGGTCCGTGTCAGTCATGCCTGCGCCGGCGGGCCTGCCAGCCGGCCGCCGCGCCCAGTACCGCCACCGCGGCCAGCCCGGCGACCACGCCCAGCGACGGGCCGCTGCCGCTCTCCTCCCCGGACTCCCGCGCCGGCTTCCGCTCCGCGGAGACCTGCTCGCCGCAGCCCTTGTGCGGGTAGCCCGAGATGGCGCACAGCAGGGCGTTCGTGTCGTAGCGCAGGGGCTTGGCCACCGCCGCCAGGGCCTCGGCCGTCGTCGCGTCGGGGGCGACCTGGGCGCAGGCCGTGCGGGCGGGCGGCGGGGTTTCGCCGGAGGGGGCGTCCGGCGCCGTACCGAAGTCGATGACCAGGGCCACCCGCTTCCTGCCGTCCCGCGCCGGGGTGTCGGCGCAGATCGTCGCGAAGTCGGCCGTGCCGCGCGGCTGGGACGCGTCCTGGGAGTCCTCGCTGACGGAGAAGCGGAAGCCCTGGACGTCGCCGTCGGCGGGGCGCGCGGTGGCGGGGCCCTCGGTGGCGTACGTCCACGCGTCGCCGCCGCGCTCCCAGAACGACCAGTAGCGATAGCCCGCGGCCTGCGCCTGGCCGGTGTTCAGCAGCGGGAACAGCGCGGCCAGGAGCAGGGCGGCGATACGGCGGAACCTCACGGCTGCTGCCTCTTGTTGCGGCCGCTGAGCAGGAAGCCGATGCCGATGCCGACGACGAGGAAGACACCGACGTACCACCACACGCCGAAGGCGGTGCCCTCGTCCTTCGCCTCGTCCTTGGCCTCGTTCTGCGTCTCGGCCCGGTCCTTGGGCAGGGCCTGCGGCGCCGGGCCCGTCGCGTTGAGCCGGCTGACGAGGTCCGTGCCGCCGAACTCGCGCGGGTCGGCGCCGGCGGCGTGGGCGGCGAGGATCAGCTGGGCGTAGGCGGCGGGGCCGCTCTGTTCGGCCCAGGCCGTCGCGTTCTGCTCCAGCCAGGTCAGGGGCTTCTTCGCCTGCTCGGCACCGCCCTGCGCGGCCAGCGCGACCACCGCGTCGGCGGTGTTGCCGTAGTCGGGCTGGTCCTCGGCGCCGGCGAGGGCGGAGGTGAGGTGGCCGTCCTTGGCGAGGGTCTTGGCGAGGTGGGCGGCGCCGTTGGCGGCGGCCTGCTCGGGAGTGCCGGCGTCGGCGCACTCCGGCTCGGCCTTCTTGCCCGCCGCGGCCGCCAGGCCCTGGCCCAGCGAGCCCAGGACGGCCGCCGCGGTCGCGTCCGCGTTCGCCGCCAACTCGCCCTTCTTGCCGGGCTGGTAGGCGAAGGCGCCGCCGTCCTTCGCGTCGCAGGGTATGGCCAGCTTCAGCAGGGCGTCGTAGGGGGACTTGCCGTCCTTGACGACGGCGTCCGGCCTCTCGCCCGCCGCCGCGAGGGCGCCGACGACGACGGCGGTGGAGTTGGCGTCGCTGGGGCCGCCGGGGGTGTAGCCCCAGCCGCCGTCCTCGTTCTGCACGGACTTCAGCCAGTCGACCGCCTTGCCGGTGGCGGCGTCGTGGTCGCCGAGCGCGGCGAGGGCCTGGACGGCGGCGGCCGTGCTGTTGGTGTCGACCATGGTCTTGGCGTCGCAGTCCTTGCCGGGCTCGGCCCGGAAGGCGGCGAAGCCGCCGTCGTCGCACTGCTGCCGGGCCAGCCAGTCCGTGGCCTTCAAGGCGGGCTTGACGCCCACGGTGTCCTGGGCGAGCAGGGCGAGCGACTGCCGCCAGACGCCGTCGTAGGTCGGGTCGGACGTGCCGTACAGCCCCGAGGGCAGCGACGGGGAGGGGCTCGCGGCGTGGGCGGCCGGGGCCGAGGCGGCACCGATCACTGCGGTGACGGCCAGGGCCGTGGCGCTGCGGCGGACGACGTTCATGATCGGCGGGTGCCTCTCCCTGCGGGGAGCCGCGCAGCACGGGCACCCCCGGGCGGCTCGGCTCCGTATACCTCGACGGTGCCGTGCACCCGCCGGTTGCCGGTGCACTTGAGCCGGTCACGTTTCCGTGCGGGGTTGGTCCGGCTCACAGCTTCGGCTGCTCACGGTGGGGGTACCGCCCAGGCCTTTGAGGCACTGGGGGAGGGTCAGCGCCGGATTCGCACCGGCTTTCCCCCGTACGGGTGTGATGACGACCGGGCCACTCTACCCGGCCTGAGCAGCACCTCTCGTGGGGCGCCGGTCACACCCCGGCCGGGTCCACGTGGGGGTCGCGGGCACCGGCGTGGCCCGCCGCACGGCAGCGGGCGGGAGTGCCGGACCGGTGGCGGAACCAGACGGCGTGGATCTCGCGGCCGTCGCGCAGGGTGTGCCGGGGCGGCCCCTCGGCGGGGACGAAGCCCGCGCGCGTCAGGGCGCCCCGGCAGGCCGCGTTCGTCGCCTCGGTGCCGGCGTGGACGGTGTCCATGCCGACGTGGGCGTGGCCGAGCAGGGCGCCCGCGGCGAACAGCTCCGCGCCGAGGCCACGGCCGCGTGCGTGGGGCGCGAGCCAGCCGCCCGTCTGGCCTGTGACATGGTCCAGTTGGAGCGCCCCGGCGTAGCGGCCGTCGTCCCGGCGCACCGCCACCAGGACCTCGCCGCCCTCGGGATCGAGCTCTAAAGCGGCGAGCAACTCGGCGGGAACGCGCCGGTGGTTGCCGCCGGGACGCATCCGCACCAGGGTCCTGCGCAACCGGGCGTCGGCCACGATCTCCTCGTCCCGCATCCCGAGCCACCGCCGCGCCGCGTCGTCCGACCCGGCGGCGACCGCCGCCAGCAGGTCCAGCTGGGTCTGCGGGGTGTAGAGCACCAGACGTCCGGTGCGCACCGTGTGCCGGCCGGGCGCACACGGCCCCGGCGCGGGGAGCGGCGGCACGGCCCCGTAGCGCCGCAGTCGCGCCCACAGCATGCGAACTCCCGTGAAGAGACGTGAAGAGACGTGAAGAGAAGTGAAGAGAGGGGCCCCTGACGGGGCCCGTGAACAGGCCCCGAGAAGAGGCCGGTGAAGAGATGGAGACGAGGGATGGTGCGGGACGGGGCGGCGCCGGTGACCGCCGCCGCCCAGGGGTCGTGGCCGAATCTACCGCCAGGCCCCGGCGGAGTCGCGCCCCGGTGCCACGCGGGCGTCACACCGCCACGTACGTCACCGGGTCGCTGCCCGGTACGGCCTCCGCCCGCCCCAGTTTGACCAGGCGGCGCAGATGGGCCTCCGCCTCCGAGACGGCGATGTTGCGTGAGCCGTAGGAAATTTCGGCCCAGGGGCGGTTCCAGTCCATGCGCTCGGCGAGCTGCCAGGGGGTGAGCGGCTGTGTCAGAAGCACCAGCAGGCCCGTGAGGCGGGCCTCGTGGTGGGTGAGCAACTCGGCCACCCGGGCGGCGGCGTCGGTGAACGCGTACTGGTGCGCCGGGAGGACTTCGGCGGGCGCGAGGCGGGCGACGCGCTCCAGCGAGGCCAGGTAGTCGCCGAGGGGGTCGGTGACGGCCGTGTCGTCCGGGTCCTCGTACAGGCCGATGTGCGGGGTGATCCCGGGCAGCACGTGGTCGCCGGAGAACAGGCGTCCGTGACCCGGCAGCCGGGCGGGGTGCTCCTCCTCCAGGTGCAGGCAGACATGCCCCGGCGTGTGGCCCGGCGTCCAGATCGCCCGCAGCCGGCGCCCGGGGAGGTCGAGCAGCTCGCCGGGGACGATCTCGCGGTCGGGCAGGGCCGGGGAGAGGCCGGGGAGGCGGCCCCGGGCG
Source organism: Streptomyces sp. NPDC047706 (assembly GCF_043204795.1). NCBI lineage: Bacteria > Bacillati > Actinomycetota > Actinomycetes > Kitasatosporales > Streptomycetaceae > Streptomyces > Streptomyces sp. NPDC047706. The sequence goes on from NZ_JBIDCW010000003.1 coordinate 232,344, forward strand.
GTGCGCAGGGGAGCGACGTGGGCCTCGGGAGCGCCGGCCGCGGTGAGCTTGTCCGCCATGTACGAGAACCAGCGCTCGGGACGGGCCCCGCTCGTGCGCCGCACCACCGCCGCGTCCGCCGCGTGCATGGCGATCCAGGCCCCCGAAGCCTCCCGGACCCGGCCCGAGAGGCCGTGGTGGTCGGGGTGGTGATGGGTGACGACCACGCCGTGCACCTCGGCGGCCGAGGTGCCGCACGCCGTGAGCCCGGCGGCGAGGGTGTCCCAGGAGGCCGGGTCGTCAGGGGGATTTCGGGTAAAAAATTCCGGTTCGGGGGTTCCCATTGCGCGCGGAGGACTTAATCTGATTACAGGCCTACGAGGCGAGTGAGGGAGTTCGACCGGAGTAGCCGACTCCTGCGAGAGGCTTCGGCTTCCGCTGGTGCCGACGTCGACGGTCGGGCTGAGAGGCCGGAAGGACGTACGACCGAGAGGCTGTGCGACCGGAAGGCGACCCCCAGCCACCTGATCCGGGCAATACCGGCGAAGGGAACCCGTCTCGTAGGTCCTTCTCATGCCCTTCCGCGGGTCCTCCTCATGCCCTTCCACGGGTCTTTCCCGTGCCCCTTCGCAGGTCCCGCTCAGCCCCTTCCGTGGCCGGCGGGCCTCTTTGCGCCGGACGGGTCCGGCTACGCGTCCTCGGGGGTCGTCAGGTCGATCAGGCGGCAGACCGTCTCGATGTCGATCTTGACCTGGGCGATGGAGGCGCGGCCCGAGAGCCAGGTGATCAGCGCCGAGTGCCAGGTGTGCTCGATGACGCGGACGGCGGAGAGCTGGGCGGGGGTGGGGTCGTCCAGGCCCATGGCGTCCAGGATGATCGCCGTGGTCTGCCGGGAGACCTGGTCCACCTCGGGGCTCACGCTGCGGTCCGCGAAGGTGAGGGCGCGGACCATGGCGTCGGCCAGATGCGGCTCGCGCTGGAGCGCGCGGAAGGCGCGCATCAGGGTCTCCGCGACCCGCTCCGCCGCCGTCTCGCCCGTCGGGGGCTTCTTGCGCAGCGTGCCGTGCATGTGCTCCAGCTGGTCCTGCATGGTGGCGACGAGCAGATGGATCTTGGACGGGAAGTAGCGGTAGAGGGTGCCGAGGGCGACCTGTGAGGACTCCGCGACCTCGCGCATCTGCACCGCGTCGAAACCTCCCCGGCTGGCCAACTGGGCGCAGGCCCGCAGGATGCGGCGTCGGCGCGCCTCCTGCCGCTCGGTGAGGGGCGGCGCGGCGGGGGCGGCGGACCGCGCTCTACTGGCTTCCACCTTGGCTTCCGCAGGCATGAGGTCCCGTTTCGTGACAGTCCGTGAAGGCGTGCGATCAGACAGCATGGCAGGCGCGGACCGCCGCCGCGTGCCCCGGCGAGCCGTGGCGTGAATCACCTGATCCACTGCTCACAGCGGCGCTACCTGCCGGTAGATTCAGAGCCTCTTGGACGATCAAGTCTGTAACTTGTTCTAGATTACCGTCCCGGCGTAATCTCGCGGGACAGTGCAGGGAGAAGGGGGCCCAGAGTGACCGCTGAGGCCAGTCAGGCGGGCTCTTCGGAGGCCCTCGCCGCCGACGGCTTGCGACCGCTCCGCATCGCGCTCCTGACATACAAGGGAAACCCGTTCTGCGGCGGCCAGGGCGTCTACGTCCGGCACCTCTCCCGCGAACTCGCCCGCCTCGGCCACCACGTCGAGGTCATCGGCGCCCAGCCCTACCCCGTCCTCGACGAGGGCTACGACGGCCTGGGCCTCACCGAGCTGCCCAGCCTCGACCTCTACCGCCAGCCCGACCCCTTCCGCACACCGAAGCGCGACGAGTACCGGGACTGGATCGACGCCCTCGAAGTCGCGACCATGTGGACCGGCGGCTTCCCCGAGCCGCTGACCTTCTCCCTGCGGGCACGCCGTCATCTGCGGGCGCGCCGCGGCGACTTCGACGTCGTGCACGACAACCAGACGCTCGGATACGGGCTGCTGGGCGACGTCGGCGCGCCCCTGGTGACGACGATCCACCACCCCATCACCGTCGACCGGCAGTTGGAGCTGGACGCGGCGGAGGGCTTCAAGCGGCGGCTGTCCGTGAAGCGGTGGTACGGCTTCACACGCATGCAGAAGAGGGTGGCGCGGCGCCTGCCGTCCGTCCTCACCGTCTCCGGCACCTCACGCCAGGAGATCACCGGCCATCTCGGCGTCAACGCGGACCGCATCCACGTCGTGCACATCGGCGCCGACACCGACCTGTTCGCGCCGGATCCGTCGGTGCCGCAGGTGCCGGGGAGAGTCGTTACGACGTCCAGCGCGGACGTGCCGCTGAAGGGGCTGGTCTTCCTCGTCGAGGCGCTGGCCAAGGCGCGCACCGAGCATCCCGGGGCCCACCTCGTCGTCGTCGGGAAGCGGCCCGCCGAGGGACCTGTCGCGCAGGCCGTGAAGCGCTACGGGCTCGAAGGCGCCGTCGAGTTCGTCAAGGGGATCTCGGACGCCGAACTCGTCGACCTGGTGCGCTCGGCGCAGGTCGCGTGCGTGCCGTCGCTGTACGAGGGCTTCTCGCTGCCGGCGGCCGAGGCGATGGCCACGGGCACGCCGCTCCTCGCCACGACCGGCGGGGCGATTCCCGAGGTGGCCGGCCAGGACGGGGAGACCTGCCTCGCCGTGCCGCCGGGCGACGCGGACGCGCTGGCCGCCGGGCTGAGCCGGCTCCTCGGCGACGCGGAGCTGCGCGCGCGGCTCGGCGCGGCCGGACGCGAGCGGGTCCTGAGCCACTTCACGTGGGCGCGCGCCGCGGAGGGCACGGTGGCCCGGTACCGGGAGGCGATCGCCCGCGCCGAAGGTCCCCGGCGGCCCGGCACCGACGCGGCGACCGGCCCCTCCGCGGGCCCGGGGCGGCGCGCTGCCCCGATGGCGGGCGCCAGTTCGCGGGCGGGCGCGGCCGGCGCTGTCGCGAGCGGCGCCGAGAGCCCCATGGGCCAGGTCGCCGGCGGAGTCTCCCTGAGCCCCGCTGCCCCGCCCCCCGGGGCCACCCCCACCCGTACCACCGGCGTCTACCGCGAAAGCAGGAGCACGTGCTGACCGTCGACTTCTCCCGGTTCCCGCTCGCCCCGGGCGACCGCGTCCTGGACCTCGGCTGCGGTGCGGGGCGGCACGCGTTCGAGTGCTACCGGCGCGGCGCGCGGGTCGTCGCGCTGGACCAGAACGGCGAGGAGATCCGCGAGGTCGCCAAGTGGTTCGCGGCGATGAAGGAGGCGGGGGAGGCGCCCGAGGGCGCCACCGCGACCGCCATGGAGGGCGACGCCCTCGCCCTGCCCTTCCCCGACGAGTCCTTCGACGTCGTCATCATCTCCGAGGTGATGGAGCACATCCCGGACGACAAGGGCGTACTCGCCGAGATGGTGCGGGTCCTCAAGCCCGGCGGCCGGATCGCGGTCACCGTGCCGCGCTACGGCCCCGAGAAGGTCTGCTGGGCCCTCTCCGACGCCTACCACGAGGTCGAGGGCGGCCACATCCGCATCTACAGGGCGGACGAACTCCTCGCGAGGATCCGCGAGGCCGGCCTCAAGCCGTACGGCACGCACCACGCCCACGCCCTGCACTCCCCGTACTGGTGGCTGAAGTGCGCGTTCGGCGTCGACAACGACAAGGCGCTGCCGGTCCGGGCGTACCACAAGCTGCTGGTCTGGGACATCATGAAGAAGCCGCTGGCCACCCGGGTCGCCGAGCAGGCGCTGAACCCGCTCATCGGCAAGAGCTTCGTGGCCTACGCGACCAAGCCGCACCTGCCCCCGGTGGGCGCCGCGTGACGACACCCCGGACGGAACACCTGGTCCTGCCCGGGGTCCTCACCGCCGACGAGGCCGCCGCGACCGTGCGCGGCATCCTCGCCGTGCAGCGGGAGGACGGGGCGATCCCGTGGTTCCGCGGACACCACCTGGACCCCTGGGACCATGTCGAGGCCGCGATGGCGCTCGACGCGGCGGGCGAGCACGACGCCGCCGAGCGGGCGTACCTGTGGCTCGCGGCCCATCAGTGCCAGGACGGCTCCTGGTACGCGGCCTACGCCGACGGCGCGTACGACGACGTCACCGACCCCGGGCGCGAGACCAACTTCGTCGCCTACACGGCCGTGGGCGTCTGGCACCACTACCTCTCCACCGGCGACGACACCTTCCTCGACCGGATGTGGCCCGTGGTCCACGCGGCCGTCGAATGGGTGCTCGCGCTCCAGCAGCCCGGCGGGCAGATCGGCTGGAAGCGGCAGGACGACGGGACGCCCGTCACGGACGCGCTGCTCACCGGATGCTCGTCCATCCACCACGCGCTGCGCTGCGCGCTCGCCATCGCCGAGCAGCGGGAGGAGCCGCAGCCGGACTGGGAGCTGGCGCTCGGCATGCTGCGCCATGCGATACGCCGGCACCCCGAGCGGTTCCTGGACAAGGACCGCTACTCGATGGACTGGTACTACCCCGTACTCGGCGGCGCGCTGAGCGGCGCGGAGGCCAAGGCCCGGGTGGAGGAGAGCTGGGAGCGGTTCGTCGTGCCCGGCCTCGGGGTGCGGTGCGTGGTGCCCAATCCGTGGGTGACCGGCGGCGAATCGGCCGAACTCGCCCTGACACTGTGGGTGATGGGCGAGTCCGACCGTGCGCTGGAGATCCTGCAGTCCATCCAGCATCTGCGTGAGCCGGGAACCGGGCTGTACTGGACGGGTTACGTGTACGAGGACGATGCGATCTGGCCACGTGAGCTGACCACGTGGACGGCGGGCTCACTCCTGCTCGCCGTCGCGGCGCTGGGTGGGCACGAGGCCACCTGCGCGGTGTTCGGCGGGGAGCTGCTGCCGACGGGGCTGGATCCGGACTGCTGCGGCTGAAGGGGTTCGGACGCGCCCGAGGGCTCGGCCGCGTCCGGTGGGAGCGCGGGTCGTGCGGGGCTGAACGCCCAGTTCCCCGCGCCCCTGCGGGAGAGTCAGTGCTGGCGGCGCATGCGGCCCGCGATCGCGTGGCCCACGAACAGGTACACGACCGCCGCCAGACCATAGCCCGCGACGACGCGTGCCCATGCCGCGTCGAAGGTGAAGAGGTCGTGGGACCAGCCGGCCAGCCAGCGCGCGGCGTCGTGCACGAACTGCACGAAGTCGTTGCCGGGGTTGGCGTCCAGCAGGTACATGAGGATCCACAGGCCCAGGATGAGGGCCATGATGTCGGCGACGATCGCTATGACCGTGCCTGCCTGGTTGGCACCATTGCGATATCTGGGAGACATGCCCTACGGATTGCCGCTCGTCCCTGGCTGAAACCCACAAGTCCTGCGCCCGCGGCCGGCGCTCATTTCTCCCGTGTTCGGGTGGAGTTGACCACTCCGGGGATGATGTTCCACGGGGTCACCGATGATCCCGGCCCCTTGTGCGGCAGGAGGGCCGTTGTCCGCGACCGTGGAACCGAGACTGACCATCCGCAGAACCACACACCGCCGCGTCCCGGGAACGGCCGCCCGTACCAGCCCTCCACCACCTGCGGCCCCGACAGGCCCAGCCCCAGCATCATCCGGCCGCCGGAGAGGTGGTCGAGCGTGAGGGCGTGCATGGCGGTGGTCGTCGGCGGTCGGGCGGCCATCTGGGCAACCGCCGTCCCCAGCTTGATGGTTGAGGTGTGGGCGGCGATCCAGGTCAGCGGCGTGAAGGCGTCCGAGCCCCATGACTCGGCCGTCCACACCGAGTCGTACCCGAGCCGCTCGGCCTCCCGGGCCAGCGTGAGGTGGTCGGGGGAGGGGCCGCGGCCCCAGTAGCCGAGCGCGAGACCGAGCCGCATGCCGCCGCCTCCTGACGAAGGGTCAGCTCAAGGGGGGACGACTCTACGACAACGGCCCCCCGCCCGGAAGGGCGAGGGGCCGTACGTACGGCGGGTCAGCCGCGCTGGATGCCGCTGGTGTCCTGGAGCACACCGCGGCGGCCGTCCTGCGTCTGCGCGACCAGCGCCTGACCGCGCTGCTCGACGGCCAGGTACCAGGTACCCGGGGCGAGTTCGGCGATCGGGGACGGCGAGCCGTCCTCCGCGAACAGCGGGCGCGGCACCGGCACCGCGAACCAGAACGGGGAGAAGTCCCCGGCGGGCGGCTGCTGCTGCGGCTGGCCGTAGGGCTGACCGGGCTGCCCCGGCTGCGGCTGACCGTACCCGGCGGGCTGCTGCCCGCCCGGGTAGCCGTAACCACCCTGCGGCGGACCGCCGTAGGGCTGGGGGGCGGCCGGGCGGGGGGCGGGCAGGAGGGCACCCTTGAGGGCGGGGACCAGCGGGGTGGCGACGGCCGCGGCGGCCATCACCAGGGTGGCGACCAGGGCCAGGATCAGGCCGGTGCCGGCGTCGGGGCCGGAGTCGTCGCCGCCGAAGTTGTTGGCGCCACCGCCCGGGTCGAAGACGTTGCCGAGGGCGCTCCACGCGGCGAACACCGTGAAGGCCACGCCGAACTGGCCGAGCTCCAGGCCCGCGACCTTCGGGGTCTGCGGCAGCCCCCGGGCGACGACGACGAGCGCGGCGCCGATGATCCCCGCCAGCACGACACCGAGCACGACCGGCCCGCTGGACCAGAGGCTCGGGATCTCAATGCTGTCGGGGGCGCCGTCGATCGAGTACAGGTCGAGGAACGACGCGATGAACAGCAACACCGCTGCTCCGATCACCACGCCGTCGCCTCGAGTGAGGGAGCGGATATTCACTTCAGGTCCTTCGCAGGTCGTCTCGTCGTCGGTAGAGGCGTCGCTGTCACCGAGTTGCCCTCAGGCCCAGGGTGCGAAGCGCGGGGGTGGCCCCTCATCGTAGGGACGACACTATCGTCCGTACGAACGACCTGTCCGCCGGGATGATCGCGCCGGTCACTACCCGCGCAGGAAACTCACAATTCCCTCTGAGATCCCTTGCGCCGCCTTCTGCCGCCAGGCTCCGCTGATCAGCAGTGCCGCGTCCTTGCTATCGCGCATGTTGCCGCACTCGATGAACACCTTCGGAACCGTTGACAGATTGAGACCGCCCAGGTCCTGACGCGTGACGAGACCGGTGCCGCCCCCGACGTAGTTGGAGGGCGCGCTGCCCGTGACGCGTACGAAACTCCCCGCGATGCGCTCGCCGAGTTCGCGTGAGGGCGCGACGATCGGCCGGGTGTCGGCGGCGCCCGCGTGCACGGAGGCCGGGAGGATGACGTGGAACCCGCGGTTGCCGAGCCCGGACCCGTCCGCGTGGATGGACACGACCGCGTCGGCCTTCGCCTCGTTGCCGATCCGCGCCCGCTCGTCGATGCACGGGCCGTACGTCCGGTCGCCGTTCTGCGTCAGCTTCACCGTGGCGCCCTGATCCTGAAGGACCGTGCGCAGGCGGCGGGCGACGTCGAGCGTGAACTCGGCCTCGGTGTACCCCGCGTTGGTCGCCGTGCCGGTCGTGTCGCACTCCTTCTTGCCCGTCCCGATGTCCACCTTGCTGTTGATCTCGGCCGTGTGCTCGAAGTTGCGCGGGTTGTGACCGGGGTCGATGACGACGACCTTGCCCTTGAGCGTGTCCGCGCCCGAGGGCGCGGGGGCGGGCTTGTCACCGTCGGACGAGGGGCTCGTGCGCGACGGCGCGGCGGACGAGGGGGTCGCGGGCGACGGGGACGGCCGGCTCGTGGCGGGCGCCTTGGCCTCCGCGCGCCCCCCTCCCGAACCGCCGGTGCCACCCACCGCTTCGTACACCGCCCACCCGAGCAGGGCGCCGGGCACGAGGGCCGCGACGGCGACGGTCATCGCCCGGCGGCGGGAGCGGCGGGGCGTGGGCGAATCGAACTCCGGACCTGTGTACGACACGCTTGCCACCCTAGCGGCCGGGACGCCGCCGCCCTCGTTTGTGTACGTCCCTCCGGGTGGCGGCCGGCTCGGATCCCGGCGCCGGTGCGCGGCGGCACCCCCGGCGAGTCCGTCGCCGGGACGTCCCTGACGGCGCCCGACGGCGAGGGCGCGCGGGTGGATCCGGTACGGGGCCTGCCCCGGGACCCGAGCGGCCGGGTTGGGGAGGACGTCGTGGACGACGAGCAGGCCGCCCGTCCGCGACATGCGGCGCGCAGCCCTCTGCCGCACCTCCGGGCCGACGGGTGACCGGGGGTGGGGGTGGGGAGAGGGCTCAGGCGGTGACCGTCTCGCCGGGGAGAGGGAGGTCCAGGTCGATCGGGCCGGCGTCGCCGGAGTGGGTCGCGGCGCAGGCCAGCGGGCCGTGTCCGGCGGCCTGGGCGGCGAGGACGTACGACCCCCCGGCCGGGACCGTCAGCGCGTAGCCGCCGTCCTCGCCGGACAGGGTCGCGCCCGCGTGCCGGCCGCGGCGGTCGATCAGGGTGACCTTGGCGCGGGCGACCGGTGTGCCGTCGGCGGCCAGGACCCGGCCGCGGAAGCCCCCCGGCGCCGCGACCGCGTGTTCCAGGTTCGCCTCCCCCTCGCCGCTCGCCCGCAGCCGCGGCAGGTCCGAGGGGCGGCGGCGGGGCAGGCAGAGGGCGAGGACCAGGCCGACGGCGACGGCGGCGGTGGCGACCAGGAAGGAGACCTGGAAGCCGTGCCTGGTGGGGACGGCGACGCCCCCGACGATGTCCGCGGTGTCGGCCAGCACCATGCCGATGACGGCGCTGGAGACGGACGTGCCGATGGAGCGCATCAGGGTGTTGAGGCCGTTGGCCGCGCCGGTCTCCGAGGCCGGGACCGCGCCGATGATCAGTGCGGGAAGTGAGGAGTAGGCGAGGCCGATGCCCGCGCCGATCACCACCGAGATGACGACGGTCTGCCAGGCGGCGTTCATCAGGCCGAGGCCGCCGGCGTAACCGAGGGCGATGACCAGCAGGCCGATGATCAGGGTGGTGCGCGGGCCGTAGCGGGCGGAGAGCCGCGCGTAGACCGGCGCGGTGAACATCATCGTCAGGCCCAGCGGGGCCACGCACAGACCCGCGACGACCATCGACTGGCCGAGACCGTGGCCGGTGGCGGACGGGAGCTGCAAGAGCTGGGGCAGGACGAGGGAGACGACGAAGAAGGAGACGCCGACCATGATCGACGCGAGGTTGGTGAGCAGGACCTCGCGGCGGGCCGTGGTGCGCAGATCCACCAGCGGCGAGGATATGCGCAGCTCCAGCACGCCCCACAGCAGCAGGACGACGGCGGCGGCCCCGAACAGGCCGAGCGTGGTGGGCGAGGACCAGCCCCAGTCGCTGCCCTTGGTGATCGGCAGCAGGAACAGCACCAGCCCCAGGGACAGCCCCAGCGCGCCCAGCACGTCGAAGCGGCCCTTGGCGCGGACCGGGGACTCGGGTACGGCGAGGAAGGTCAGGGCGATGGCGGCGACGCCGAGTCCCGCGGCGCCGTAAAAGAGGACGTGCCAGTCGGCGTGCTGGGCGACCAGGGCCGCGGCCGGCAGGGCGAGGCCGCCGCCGACGCCGATGGAGGAGCTCATCAGCGCCATCGCCGAGCCGAGCCGCTCGCGCGGCAGCATGTCGCGCATCAGCCCGATGCCCAGCGGGATCGCGCCCATCGCGAAGCCCTGGAGCGTACGGCCGATGATCATCGGGACCAGGGTGCTGGTGAACGCGCTGACCAGGGCGCCGAACACCATCACCGTCAGGCTGAGCACCAGCAGGCGCCGCTTGCCGTACAGATCGCCGAGGCGGCCCATGATCGGGGTGGCCACGGCGCCGGAGAGGAGGGTGGAGGTCAGGACCCAGGTGGCGTTGCTCGGGGAGGTGTCCAGCAGTTGCGGCAGGTCCTTGATGACCGGGACGAGCAGGGTCTGCATCACCGCGACAACGATGCCCGCGAAGGCGAGCACGGGGACGACGGCTCCGCCCGCTCTCGCGGTGGGCCGGCCGGTCGTCGTGAGCGTCATGGGGCGGGGCCTCCGGGCCGGAAGAAGATCGTGGATACGTTCAAGGTGAACCCCGTGCGCTCGGGCAACTATTCCGGTGCTTCGAGTCGCTAAGGAAATCTTGACCGTCTCATGGGGAACTGATCTTTCGTCAGTGCGCCCGGAGGCCCCTCTCTGCGATCACGCGAAGGGCCCGCCCGCGCCGAAGGCGAGCTCGGCGAAACGCTCGCCCATGCGGCGGTGGGTGGCGGCGTCGGGGTGCAGGTCGTCGGGGAGCGGGAGCTCGGCGTGGTCGGCCTCGCCGTAGAGTTCACGGCCGTCGAGGTGGTGGAGGTGGGGGTCGTCGGCCGAGCGCTGCCGTACGATCCGGGACAGTTCGGTACGGATGACGTTCAGGGTGAGTTTCCCCGCCGCCGTCTCCGCCGGGTCGCCCGCCGCCCGGAACCGGAGCCGGCCGTCACCGAGGGCGCCGAAGTCGAAGGCGCAGGGCCCCGGCGTGTCCTCGTGCATGGGGCACAGGATGGGCGAGACCACCAGCAGGGGCGTGGTCGGATGCCCCTCGCGGATCGTGTCGAGGAAGCCGTGGACGGCGGGCGTGAAGGCGCGCAGCCGCATCACGTCGAGGTTGACCAGATTGATCCCGATCTTGACGCTGATCAGGTCCGCGGGGGTGTCCCGCAGGGCGCGCGCGGTGAACGGGTCCAGCACGGCGTTGCCGCTCAGGCCCAGATTGACGAGTTCGGCACCGCCCAGGGAGGCGGCGAGGGCGGGCCAGGTGGTGGTGGGGCTCGCCGCGTCGGAGCCGTGACTGATCGAGCTGCCGTGGTGCAGCCAGACCCGGCGGCCGGAGTCGGGGGCGGGTTCGACGGGCGCGTCCGTGCGCAGGGCGACCAGTTCGGTGATCTCGTTGTGCGGCAGCCAGATCTCGACGGTCTTGTCGCCCTCGGGCAGACCGCCGAAGCGGACGGTGCCGGGCTCCCCGGAGCGCAGCGCGGTGGCTCCGGTGGCCATGTCCGTCGTGACGAGGTTGCCGCCGGGCGCGGTGGCCTGGCCGGCCGGCCGGCCGTCGACCAGCAGGTCGTACACACCGTCCGGGCTCGGCGGGGCGCCGGTGTAGGCCCGTTTGGTCGGGAGCGTGTCCAGCTCGATCACGGTGGCGCGGGTGCGCAGGGCCAGGCGTACGCCGGAGGGCTGGGACTCGGCCATCTCCAGCTGCGCGTCGGTGTTCTGGGCGCGGGCGGCGGCGGGCAGCCGGTGCGGGAGCAGGCCGTGCGGGGTGCGCTCGACGTCGAGGGCGCCGCGGAGGTGGGCGGGCGTGAGGGGGGTGGTGATCCAGGAGTCCATGGCCTCTGCCTGTGTCGTCTCGGGGGCTTGCGGGGCGGGGTCACGGGGGGTCAGGCCGTGGGCCAGTTGCGCAGGAGGGCGTCGAGGGCGTCCATGATCCGGTTCCAGGACTCCTGGGAGCCGGGGGCGCTGCGGCTGAAGCCGCCCGCCAGCTCCAGGCTGACGTAACCGTGGAAGACGCTGCCCAGCATGCGGACCGCGTGGGTCTGGTCGGGTTCCGTGAGGTCGTAGCCGCGCAGGATGGCGCGGGTCATGGCGGCGTGCCGGACGCCCGCGCCGGTGGCGGCCGTCTCGGGGTCGAGTCTGAGCTGGGCGGCGGCGTAGCGGCCGGGGTGCTCGCGGGCGTAGTCGCGGTAGACGCCGGCGAAGGCGGTCAGGGCGTCCTTGCCGGCGCGTCCGGCCAGCGCGTCGGCGGCGCGGTCGGCCATCTCCTCCAGGGCCAGCAGGGCGATCCTCGTCCGCAGGTCCTGGGAGTTGCGCACGTGCGAGTAGAGGCTCGCGACCTTGACGTCGAAGCGGCGGGCGAGCGCGGAGACGGTCACCTGGTCGAAGCCGACCTCGTCGGCCAGCTCGGCGCCGCCCCGGGTGAGGCGTTCGGTGGTCAGTCCCGCGCGAGCCATCAGCTTTCTTCCCTTCACCGAATGCGATTGTGCACTTGCCTAAACCTATTAGGCAAGTGTCGACTGCCGGCGGCAGATGCTGACGACGTGCGGGGAGCCTTCGCGGATCCCGTGCCTACGCCGCAGGACCGAGGAACTGTGGGGCGAATTCCCGATGCACCGGGCGTGCGGGGGTTGAGACCATGGCCCCCATGCTCCGAGCCGCAGCGGACCCCCGCATATCCCGTCGTACCGGCGTCCCCACCTGGACGGTGGTCGCGCTCGCCTGTTCCGGGCAGTTCCTCGTCGTGCTCGACGTGTCCGTGGTGAACGTCGCGCTGCCCTCGATGCGGGCCGAACTCGGGCTGAGCGGCTCCGGGCTGCAGTGGGTGGTGAACGCCTACGCGATCGCCTTCGCCGGCTTCATGCTGCTCGGTGGACGGGCCGGTGATCTGTACGGGCGCAAGCGGATGTTCCTCGTCGGGCTCGCGCTGTTCACGCTGGCCTCGCTGGGCGGCGGGCTGGCGCAGCAGGGGTGGCAGCTGCTGGCCGCGCGGGCGCTGCAGGGGCTGGGCGCGGCGGTGCTGGCGCCCTCGACGCTGACCATCCTCACGGCCGCGGTGCCGGAGGGGGCGGCCCGCGCACGGGCGATCGCCACCTGGACGGCGGTCGGCGCGGGCGGTGGGGCCGCGGGCGGGCTGGTCGGCGGGCTGCTGGTCGACGGGTTGTCCTGGCGCTGGGTGCTGCTGATCAATGTGCCGGTCGGGGCGGTCGTCCTGCTCGGCGCGCTGCGTGCGCTGCCGGAAAGCCGGGCCGGGGAGCGGCGGCGGCTGGACCTGCCGGGCGCACTGCTCGTGACGGCCGGGCTGGGCGTACTGGCGTTCGGCATCTCCCAGACCGAGGCCGAGGGGTGGACGGCGGCGGCGACGCTGGTGCCGCTGGCCGCGGGGCTGGCGCTGATCGGGGTGTTCCTGCTGGTCGAGGCCCGTACGGCGGCTCCGCTGATGCCGCTGGGGCTGTTCCGGCTGCGGTCCGTGGCCTCGGCGAACGTCGCCATGCTGCTGAGCGGGTCGGCGATGTTCTGCATGTGGTTCTTCATGACCCTCTACGCCCAGAACGTGCTCGGCTACACGCCGCTGGAGGCCGGACTCGCCCTGGTGCCCAGCTCCCTGGCGGTGGTGGCCGGCTCCAAGCTCGCGCCGCGGCTGATGCGGTTCGCGGGCGCACGGAACGTGGCCGTCCTCGGGACCGCCGTCGCCGCGGTGGGCTTCGGCCGGCAGTCGACGATCACCGCGGAGGGTGCGTATCTGACGGCGATCATGATCCCGGGGATCCTGATGATGCTGGGCGCCGGCCTGGCGGCCACGCCCCTGGCCGCGCTGGCCACGTCGGGGGCGGCGCCCGAGGACGCCGGTCTGGTCTCCGGCCTGGTCAACACCTCACGCACGATGGGCGGTTCGCTCGGCCTGGCCGTGATGTCCACCCTGGCAGCGGCCCGCACCGAGGACAGCTCACCCCTGGAAGCGGCCACCGCGGGCCCCACCGCGCTGGTCGAGGGCTACGCACTCGCCTTCCGCGCGAGCGCGGGGGTGCTGGTGGCGGGGGCCGTGCTGATGGCCGTCTGGCTGCCGCGGAAGGCCACGGTCCGCACCGGGTGAACCCCCCGGGTCGGGGCGAGCGGGAACTTCCGGCGTGACCGGCAACGGGTGTGAGGTCGTGAGGGTGCCGGGGCGCGGGTGGCAGGCCGTGAGGGGAAGGGGACGGGGGTGCGAGGCGCCGTGAGGGGACGGGTCAGGCGGGGCGAGGCCGTGCGAGTGACGGCGCGGCGTGCGCGGGTCGCCGGGGGGAGGTCAGGTCTCCGGTGGCCGGGGTTCTGCCGGGGGTGTCGTGAGCGCGAGGGTCGGGTCGATCACCGTCTCGCCGGTGAGGGCGCGGCGGATCGCGGTGGTGAGATCCTCCAGGGGGCCGTCCTTGACCAGGAGGCCGGCGGCTCCCGATGCCAGGGCGCGGGGGAGCAGGCCGGGGCGGGCGTAGGTGGTGAGGAGCAGTACCCGGCAGTCCGGCACCTGCTGGCGCAGGGCGGCCGCCGCGTCCGGGCCGTCGGTGCCGGGGAGTTCCGCGTCGAGGAGGGCGATGTCGGGGCGGTGGACCAGGGCCGCGTCGACCAGGGCGTCCCCGGTGTGGACCTGGGCGACCACGTGGAGGTCCGTCACCAGGCCGAGGAGCGCGGCGAGCCCTCCGCCGCTGATCGTCCCGTCCCCGGCGAGCAGCACCCTGACGGACCTGGCGGGCCGGTGGTCACGGGGCATCTCGTTCACGGGCTCAGCGTAGGCGCGGGGCGCGGCCGCCGCCCGTGCGGGAAGCTGAACAATGCTCACCTGACGTACCGTCAGGAGCCTTCCCAACTCCGACCGGCTCGGCTATACAGAGGTTCGCCGTACTGGAACGCGTTCTAGACCGGGCGGGTTTCACGGCCTCGTGACGACCTCGGTGCGGCCGACGGTGCGGACGGTCGCACCGAGGTTCCCAGCCCCGCGAGCACTCAGGAGCCCCATGCCCATCGACGCAGCCAAGGCGCTGGCCGCCGAACCCCGGACCGGCGAGATCGCCTGGACCGCCAGGGACGTCCTGCTCTACCACCTCGGCATCGGCGCCGGCCTCCCCGCCACGGACCCCGACGAACTGCGCTACACCCTGGAATCCCGCCTGCACGTGCTGCCGAGCTTCGCCACCGTCGCCGGCTCCGGCGCACCCGGGGTGATCAGCGGGCTGTCCATGCCCGGCGTGGAGGTCGACCTGGCCCGCGTCCTGCACGGCGGCCAGTCGCTCCAGGTGCACCGGCCGATCCCGGCGGCGGGCAGCGCGACCGCCACCTCGCGCATCGCCGGCGTGTACGACAAGGGCAAGGCGGCCGTCCTCGTCCTGCGCACCGAGGCCGCCGACGCCGACGGCCCGCTGTGGACCAACGACGCGCAGATCTTCCTGCGGGGGGAGGGCGGCTTCGGGGGAGACCGCGGCCCGTCCACGCGCCTCGACCCACCCGCCGGGCCGCCCGAGCGCACGGTGGAGCGGGCCGTCCGGGAGGACCAGGCCCTGCTCTACCGCCTCTCCGGTGACTGGAACCCGCTGCACGCCGACCCCGAGTTCGCCAAGGTCGCCGGGTTCGAGCGGCCCGTCCTGCACGGGCTGTGCACCTACGGCATGACGCTCAAGGCGGTCGTGGACACGCTGCTCGGCGGCGACGTGACCCGGGTGCGCTCGTACACCACACGGTTCGCGGGCGTGGTCTACCCGGGCGAGACCCTGCGCATCCGCATGTGGCGGCAGGAAGCGGGCGTCCGGGTCGCCGTGAGCTCGGTGGAACGGGACGACGCGCCGGCCCTGGCCGGCACCGTCGTCCAGCACACATGAAGGACTCTTGAGGGGAGCCGCACCATGCGCGCAGCCGTACTGCACGAGATCGGCCAGGAGAAGCTCGAGATACTCGACGACGTCGAGGCGGTGGGCTTCGGCCGGGGCAAGGTGAGGATCCGGGTGCGTGCCACGGGGCTGTGCCACTCGGATCTCTCCGCGATGAGCGGAGTGCTGCCGCAGCCGGCACCGTTCGTGCCGGGACACGAGGGCGCGGGCGAGATCGCCGAGGTCGGCGAGGGGGTCACCGGTCTGAAGCCCGGCGACCGGGTCGTCGTCTGCTGGCTGCCCGCCTGCGGCACCTGCCCGGCGTGCGGGCGCGGCCAGACCCAGCTGTGCCTGGCCGGCTTCATGAACGCGGGCACCCCCAACTACCGGCGCCCCGGCGGAGACCTGTTCAACTTCGCCGGTACCGGCACCTTCACGGAGGAGGTCGTCGTCGACGCCCGCTGCGCCGTGCCCATCCCGGACGACGTGCCCTACGACATCGCCGCCCTCATCGGCTGCGGGGTCACCACAGGTCTCGGCGCCGCCCTCAACACGGCCGACGTGCAGGCCGGCGCCTCGGTCGCCGTCATCGGCTGCGGCGGCGTCGGCATCTGCGCGATCCAGGGCGCGCGGCTGAAGGGCGCCGCCGAGATCGTCGCCGTCGATCCCGTCGCCGGGCGCCGGGAGGCCGCGCTGCGGTTCGGGGCCACCCGGGCCGTGCCGCCGGAGGAACTGGCCGACGTCAAGCAGCGGCTCACCGCCGGCGAGGGCTTCGACTACGTCTTCGAGGTCGTCGGGAAGTCGGCCACCGCCCGCACGGCGTACGAGACCACCCGGCGCGGCGGCACCCTGGTCGTCGTCGGCGCGGGCGCCATGGACGACTTCCTCCAGCTCAACATGTTCGAGCTGTTCTTCGACGAGAAGCGGATCCTGCCGTCGATGTACGGCGGCGGCGACGTGCTGCGCTCCTACGAGCGGACGATCGCGCTGTGGCGCGCGGGCCGGATCGACCTCGCGGGTCTGATCACCCACCGGGTACCGCTCGCCGGGATCAACGAGGCCCTCGACCAGATGCGCACCGGCACCTCCCTGCGTACCTGCGTCGAGATCTGAGCATCCGCCGTCCGAGAACTGGTGCGTGCACCGAAGGGGCTCGTATGTCACTGCCACTCGCGGGGCTGTCCGCGATCGTCACCGGCGCCGGGCGCGGACTCGGCCGGGCCGAGGCGCTGGAACTGGCCCGGCTGGGCGCGGCCGTCGTCGTCAACGACTACGGGCAGCCCGGCCGGGACGGCACGGGACAGGCCTCGGCCGGCCCCGCCGAGGAGACCGCCGCCGAGATCCGCGCGGCGGGCGGCACGGCCGTCGCCCACACCGGGGACGTGTCGGACCACCGACAGGCGCAGGAACTGGTCGAGTCGGCCGTCCAGGAGTTCGGCAAGCTCGACATCCTGGTCAACAACGCGGGCATCCTGCGCGACCGCATGGTCTTCTCCATGACGGAGGAGGAGTGGGACTCGGTGATACGGGTCCACCTCAAGGGCCATTTCAACACCACCCGGTTCGCCGCCGCGTACTGGCGGGAGCGGGCGAAGACGGCGGGCGGCACCGTGTACGGGCGGATCGTGAACACCTCCTCGGAGGCCTTCCTCGCGGGCTCCGCCGGGCAGCCCAACTACGCGGCGGCCAAGGGCGGCGTCGTCGGGCTGACCACGTCCACCGCGCACGCCCTGGCGAAGTACGGCGTCACGGCGAACGCCATCTGCCCGCGCGCCCGGACCCGGATGACCGAGGACGTGTTCACCGGCGTACCCGCGACCGGACCCGACCCGCTCGCGCCCGAGCACGTCGCCCCGCTCGTCGGCTATCTGGCGGCACCGGCCGCCGGGCGGATCAGCGGGCAGCTCCTCGTCGTGCACGGCGGCATGGTGGCCGTGGTCGAACGGCCCCGGGTGGGAGCGAAGTTCGACAGCAAGCAGGACAGGTTCACGTACGACGAACTGGACACGCTGCACAACGCGCACTTCGCCGGGCGGGAGCGGGGGGAGACGTTCGCGGCGACGGAGGTGCTCGGGCTCCGGCGCGAACAGGCCCCGGCACGCGGCGAGGCCCCGCTCACCGGAAGGTGAACGGGGCCCTGTTTCCAGCCGATTGACATACCGTCAGGCCGCCGACTCGGTCTGCTGCTCCACCGGCTTGCGGTGCCGGCCGCGAGGAGCCGACTCGGTGTCGTGCGTCGCGACCGGACCCCGGTGCCGGCCGTGGCCGGCGGAGTCCTGGACGTCGGGCAGCGGCTGGGACGTGCTGGCGTCGCTCATCGGAAGAAGTCACCCCGTCAACATGATCTTTTTTTACTCAAGCCGGGCGAGTCTAACCAGGACACCTCGGGCCGAATCCAGGCGCCCACGCCAACCGCCACTACTTCGTTATCCGATTGCCCTACGGCCCGCCAGCGGCGCCTGCTGCAACGGCACCGGACGCGGCGCGGCAGGCTCCGGAGGCCCCGGTTCCGACGGCTCCGCGGCTGTCCGAGCCGTCGAAGCCGCGCCGTCCGGAACCGGATCCTCCGGGCTCGTGTCCCCCGAGCCCCCCGCCCGCCCACCCCCGTGGCCCGCGTCCTGCGCGCGCGGCGCCTCCCGGGGCACCGCCCACTGTGCCACCCCGCACGCGGCCCCCTCGGTGGCGTACGGCAGCCGCAGCACACCGTCCCTGGTCCACAGGCCGGCGCCCGCCAGCCACCCCTGCGGCGCCGGCAGATGCCGTACCTGACGCTCGGCCGGCCGCCACACGCCCACCCAGCTGCCCTCCGGACCGTCGATGCGCAGCGCCACACCGCAGCTCTCCGGCGTCAGCACCTGTCCCGGCTGGATCGCGAACGGCGTCACCGCACACTCGGCCGCCGCCCGCAGGCAGTCCGGGAACCGCACCGGCAGCGTGCTGCCCAGCACCCCCCACCCCAGCCGCCCGCCGTCGCCGGGGCAGGGCGCGTCGGAGCGGACGAGCAGCAGTCCGCTGTCGGGGTCCGCGAGCAGCAGCCGGTCGTCGCTGCCCGCGGCGATCTGGAGCAGTGGCGACACCTCGCCACCGCGCCCGAGGTCCACCACGACCGTCTTGGTACGGCCGCCGGACTCCCGGTCCAGGGCGAGCAACCGCCCCGTCCGGTCCAGCCAGACCCCGCCCGAGCACCGCCCGGAGAGCTGGGCGACGTGCTCCGGCCCGAACGCGCCGCCCGCGACCAGCCACACGGTGCTGGAGTCCGGGCCGGCCGCGAGGGCGTACGCCACGTCGCCGCCCGGCGCGGGCGGCAGCAGCCGCAGCCGGGTGCCGGGGCTCGGGCACTCGACCGCGCCGAGGGGGAGTTCGCCGGTGCCGGGGCCGGTCGGGTAGAGCAGCGAGAAGGCATGCCGCCCGGCGGTGAGGCGGCGGATGAGCACCCGGCCGTCGCCCATCGGCTGCACCTCGGTGCCGGGCTCCTCCGGCTGGTTGCCGGGCAGCGGCACGGCGTAGGGCTCGGGGCCGTCCAGCGTCCAGCGCTCCGGGAACCAGGAGTCGCCGCTGCGGGCGAGGCGTGCGGCGTACGCGCCGTCCACCGTGATCACGCAGCCGGGCTGCGGGGAGGACGCCTCCTCGTTCCCGGCCGTGGCCTCGACAACACATGCAGTCATCGCTCGGTCACCTCCAGCGACGAAGCTAGTTTTCGTACGCACAGGCGGGGTGCCGGCCGACGGCGGCTTCACACATAAGGGTGGCGGTCCGGCGGTTCCGCGGAGGAAACAGGGGCCGGTGTGCTGAGCATGGCGGGGCCGGCGGCACAGGTTCAACGGCGCAGAACAGCCAGGTAGCCTGTGTCCCGTGCCCCGTCTGTCTGAAGTCATCGCCGCGCTGGAGAACCTGTGGCCCGCCGAGCGGGCCGAGTCCTGGGACGCGGTCGGCACCGTCGTGGGCGACCCGGCCCAGCACGTCACCCGGGTGCTCTTCGCCGTCGACCCGGTGCAGGAGATCGTGGACGAGGCGGTGAAGCTGGGCGCCGACCTGCTGGTCACCCACCATCCGCTCTACCTGCGCGGTACGACGACGGTCGCGGCGGACCACTTCAAGGGCCGCGTCGTGCACACCCTCATCAAGAACGACATCGCGCTGCACGTCGCCCACACCAACGCCGACACCGCCGACCCCGGGGTCAGCGACGCGCTGGCCGGCGCGCTGGACCTGCGGGTCGTACGGCCCCTCGTCCCCGACCCGGACGACCCCGAGCGGCGCCGCGGCCTCGGCCGGATCTGCGAACTGGACCACCCGCTGACCGTCCGCGAGTTCGCCGCCCTCGCCGCCGAACGGCTGCCCGCCACCGCGCAGGGCATCCGGGTCGCCGGCGACCCCGGAGCCACGGTCCGCACGGTCGCCGTGAGCGGCGGCTCCGGCGACAGCCTCTTCGACGCCGTCCGGGCGGCCGGCGTCGACGCCTTCCTCACCGCGGACCTGCGCCACCACCCGGCGTCCGAGGCCCGCGCCCACAGTCCCCTCGCGCTGCTCGACGCGGCGCACTGGGCCACCGAGTGGCCCTGGTGCGAGCTGGGCGCCGCCCAGCTCGACGAGATCTCCGACCGCCACGGCTGGGACCTGCGCGTCCACGTCTCGAAGACGGTCACCGACCCCTGGACCGCCCACGCGGCGTCCAACCCGACGACGACTCCTGGAGCCCCCAACTGAACGCCGCGCCCGCCGACCAGATCCGCCTCCTCGACGTCCAGGACCTCGACGTCCGTCTTCAGCAGCTCGCGCACCGCCGGAAGTCGCTGTCCGAGCACGCCGAGATCGAGTCGCTGACCAAGGACCTCACCCAGCTGCGCGACCTGCTGGTGGCCGCGCAGACCGAGGAGAGCGACTGCGCCCGCGAGCAGACCAAGGCCGAGCAGGACGTCGACCAGGTGCGCCGGCGGGCCGCCCGTGACCATCAGCGCCTCGACTCGGGAGCGGTGACGTCCCCGAAGGACCTGGAGAACCTCCAGCGCGAGATCGCCTCCCTCGCCAAGCGGCAGGGCGACCTGGAGGACGTCGTGCTGGAGGTCATGGAGCGCCGGGAGTCCGCGCAGGAGCGGGTCGCCGAGCTGACCGGGCGGGTCGGCTCCGTCCAGGCGAAGATCGACGACGCGAGCGCGCGCCGGGACGCCGCGTTCGAGGAGATCGACGGCGAGACGGCGTCGGTGACGAAGGAGCGCGAGGTCGTCTCGGGCTCGGTCCCGGCGGACCTGCTGGGGCTCTACGACAAGCTGCGCGCGCAGCAGGGCGGCATCGGCGCGGCCAAGCTCTACCAGCGGACCTGCCAGGGCTGCCGCCAGGAGCTGGCCATCACCGAGCTGAGCGAGATCCGTCAGGCGGCGCCGGACACGGTGGTGCGGTGCGAGAACTGCCGCCGCATCCTGGTGCGCACGTCCGAGTCGGGGCTGTAGGGGACGCTGCGGTGCGGGAGTTCATCGTCGAGGCCGACGGCGGATCGCGGGGCAACCCGGGGCCCGCGGGCTACGGCGCCGTGGTGATCGACGCGGCGACCGGCGAGACGCTGGCGGAGACGGCGCAGTACCTGGGCGTCGCCACGAACAACGTCGCCGAGTACCGGGGACTTGTGGCAGGCCTGCGCGCGGCCCACGCCCTCGACCCCGGCGCGTCGGTGCGTGTCCGGATGGACTCCAAGCTGGTCGTGGAACAGATGTCCGGCCGCTGGAAGATCAAGCACCCCGACATGAAGCCCCTGGCCATGGAGGCCGGGCGGGTCTTCAGGGCGGGGCAGGTGACGTACGAGTGGATCCCGCGCGAGGAGAACAAGCGGGCGGACCGCCTGGCCAACGAGGCGATGGACGCGGGGGCGCGGGGCGAGACCTGGACACCCACCCCGGCGGCCGCGGCACCGGCGGTTCCCGAGCCCGAGGGGCCGCCCGGGGACGCGACGGCGGGTGCGGCGAAGGCACGTGCGGCGCTGACGGGGCGGTCCGGTACGGCGAAGACGCGGGTGACGCCGGCGGGGCGGTCCGGTACGGCGGCTCCTGAGCCCGTTGCCTCCGGCGTCGCGGGCTCCGGCTCCACCCGCTCCGGCGTCGCGGGCTCCGGCTCCACCGGCTCCACCGGCTCCGGCGTCGCGGGCTCCGGCTCCACCGGCTCCACCGGCTCCGGCGTCGCGGGCTCCGGCTCCGCGGGATCCGGTGCCGGGGGCGCCGATGCCGAGGGTTCCGGGGGTGCCGAGGGCTCCGGGGGCGGCGCCGACGTGAACGCCGCGCGGAACGTCGCCACGCCGCGGGTCGGCTGGGGTGCTCCCGACATGGGCGCGCCCGCCACCTTCGTGCTGCTGCGCCACGGCGAGACGCCCCTCACGCCGGAGAAGCGGTTCTCGGGCAGCGGCGGCAGCGACCCCTCCCTCTCCGGCATCGGCCGCGAGCAGGCCGAGCGGGTCGCCCTGGCGCTCGCGAGACGCGGCTCGATCCAGGCGGTCGTCGCCTCTCCGCTCGCACGGACCCGCGAGACCGCCGGCATCGTCGCCGCACGGCTCGGCCTGGTCGTCGGCGTCGACGACGGCCTGCGCGAGACCGACTTCGGCGCGTGGGAGGGCCTGACCTTCGCCGAGGTGCACCAGCGTCACCCCGACGACCTCAGCGCCTGGCTGGCCTCCCCGGACGCCGAACCGACCGGCGGCGGCGAGAGCTTCGCGGCGACCGCCACCCGGATCGCCGCCACCCGCGACAAGCTGATCGCGGCGTACACCGGCCGCACGGTCCTGCTCGTCACGCACGTCACCCCGGTCAAGACCCTCGTACGGCTCGCCCTGGGCGCCCCGCCGGAGTCCCTGTTCCGTATGGAACTGTCGGCGGCGTCCCTGTCGGTCGTCGCGTACTACGCCGACGGCAACGCCAGCGTGCGCCTGTTCAACGACACCTCTCACCTGCGCTGAGCGAGGCGGCCTCCCGGGCCAGCTCCTCGATCCGCGTCCAGTCCCGCGCCGCCACCGCGTCCTGCGGGACCATCCAACTCCCGCCGACGCAGCCGACGTTGGGCAGCGCCAGATACTCCGGCGCCGACGCGAGCCCGATTCCGCCCGTCGGGCAGAACCGCGCCTGCGGCAACGGCCCGGCGAGCGACTTCAGATACGCCGTACCCCCCGCGGCGGCCGCCGGGAAGAACTTCATCTCCCGCACCCCGCGCTCCAGCAGCGCCACCACCTCGGACGTCGTCGACACCCCCGGCAGACACGGCACCCCGGACCGCCGCATCGCCCCCAGCAGTACGTCCGTCCAGCCCGGGCTCACCACGAAGCGCGCCCCGGCCGCGACCGCGTCCTCGACCTGCCCCGGCGTGATCACCGTCCCGGCCCCGACCACCGCGTCCGGCACCGCCCCGCCGATCGCCCGGATCGCGTCGAGCGCGGCCGGCGTCCGCAGGGTCACCTCGATCGCCGGCAGCCCCCCGGCGACCAGCGCCCGCGCGAGCGGTACGGCGTCGGCGGCGTCCGGGAGGACGACCACGGGGACGACGGGGGCGAGATCAAGCACGGAGCTGAGCGCGGGGTCGAGCGCCGAGTCGAGCGCGGGGTCGAGCGCGGGGTCGAGCGCGGGGTCGGTCATGCGCCATATCGTGCCCGGGTGATGCAGTACACGCAAAGGCTGTTGCGCATACTGCAACAGCCTTTGTGCCGGGGCTCAGTGGACCTCGTCCACCAGCACATCCAGCGACCAGGGCCGCCCCGCCCCCGCGGGCGCCTCGGCCTCCACCACGTACCCCAGCTCCCGCAGCACCCCCACCAGCTCCGCGGGCCCCTTCGGTGCCGCCCCGGCCGTCAGCAGGCTGCGCACGACGCGCCCCTTCGTCGCCTTGTTGAAGTGGCTGACCACCTTCCGCGTGGGCGCGTGCAGCACCCGTACCGTCGCCGTCCGCCCCGCGATCCCGCCCTTCGGCTTCCACGCCGCCGCGTACGCCGACGACCGCAGGTCCAGCACCAGCCCGCTCCCGGCCGCCTCGGGCAACGCGGAGGCCATCGCCGTACGCCAGTGCGCGCCCAGCGCTCCCAGCCCCGGCAGCTTCACCCCCATCGAGCAGCGGTACGAGGGGATCCGGTCCGTCACCCGGACCGCGCCCCACAACCCCGAGAACACCAGCAGGGAACGCGCGGCGCGCCGCTTGGCGGCCGTGTCCAGCGACGCCAGGTCCAGGGCGTCGTACAGCACGCCCGTGTAGACCTCACCGGCCGGCCGGGCCCCGGCGGTGTGCAGGGCGGTGTTCTTGGCGACCTCGCCGCGCAGTCCCTCGCTGAGCCCCAGCACCTCGCGCGCCTTGTCCTCGTCGCCGGAGCACAGCTCGACCAGTTCGCCTAGGACGGCTTGCCGGGCGCCGCTCAGCTCCGGCAGCGCGAGCGACTCCAGCTTGAGCGGTGCGCCCCGGCCGGAGGACGCCTTCCCCTCCGAGGGCGGCAGCAGGACCAGCACGGATTCTCCTTCTCTAGACCTCCGCGCCAGGGTACGGCCTGCTGTCCGCGCCGCTGAGCGCCCGGGTGACGGCCCCGACGAGGCCGTCGGCCCCGTCGGTGTACACCCGCACCAGCCTCACCTCCCGCCGCCGGCCGAGGAAGGTCGTGTACGCGACGGGCTCGGCGAGCTCCAGCGTGACCGTCGTCTGCCCGCCGACCTCGACGTCGAGCACGCCGTCGGCCTTCTCGTGGGTCAGCCGCAGCTCCCGCCGGACGGCCGCGATCCGCTCCAGCGGTATCCGCAGGTCGAGGTGGGCGGCCTTACGGACGCGCAGGGCTCCCGGCTCCAGCACGTGCGGCCGTACGACGGACGCGGCGTGCAGACCGATCACGAAGAGCACGGTGTACACGTCCAGCACCAGCACCACGTAGTGCACGGCCGGCCACCGGGACAGCAGCACCGACATCACGACGGTCTCGACCACGCACACGAACGCGAACCCCATCAGCAGCGCGCTCTGCCCGCTCGCGTACCCGAACGCCCGCCCGCCCCGCGTGCCCTGGGTCCGCCGGGCCACCCACAACCCGAGGCACACGTAGAGCAGCACCTCATGCCGCACGAGCCGGTACGCCGTTCTCGCCGTGGTCCTCATCGCGGCCCCCCGGAGGCGAGCCGCAGCGCCTGGCGGATGGCCTCCGCCTGGGCCGGGGCGAGGTCGGCGTACATGGCGCGCAGAAAGCCGTGGTCGTGCTCGACGGGTTGCGCGGCGACCAGCTCGGGCGGCATCAGCCCCGCGAGCGCGCGCGCCGCCTCGGCGACCCGCGGGTCGTCGGTCGCGGCCTCGGCGAGCGCGTCGAGCAGGGCGTACGCCTCGTGGGCCCGCGCGACGGCACCGGGCCCGGTCAGAGCGCCACCGACGGCGGCCAGCAACCGCTCACGCTCCTCAGGACCGGCCGCGGTCTCCAGCAACGCGAAGATCTCCCGGTCCTTGGCGGCCATCGGTGAGCCGGAGGCGGGCGCCAGCCCCGCGAACAGCTCCGCCAGCTCGGGTGAGACCGGCCCCTCGGCGGGCAGCTCGGCCACGTCGAGCAGAGCTTTCAACCGTTCCCGGCGCTCCCGGAGCGCCGCCTCCTGCCGCGCGAGATCCGCGTCCAGCTCTTCCAGCACCTCACTCAGATCCCGACCCGCGTCCTCGGCGAGCACGTCCCGCACCTCGGCGAGCCCCAGCCCCAGCTCCGTCAGCCGCCGGATCCGCGCCAGCACGACGGCGTGCCGCAGGGTGTAGTCCCGATACCCGTTCGCCAGCCGCTCCGGCTCGGGCAGCAGGCCCAGATGGTGGTAGTGCCGCACGGTCCGCGTGGTGACGCCGACGGCGGCGGCGAGTTCTCCGATCCGCATGGGTTCAGTAGAGACGTTGACGTTGCGGCAGGGTCAAGCGGACGGTGCGCTGACCGCGTACGTGATCGTGTGCCACGATCGAGGGAACGGATTCCGATCTCTCGGACGGGTGATCAGCCGATGTCCCAGTCTGGCGAGCGACCGAAGGAGGGGCGTGACATGACTGCCATGGCCCACGAGCCGCTCACGCAGGAAGAGGTCCTGCTGGAGGGCTTTCTCGCCCTGGACACCCCGGAGGGTTTCCGGGCCGAGCTGATCGAGGGGGAGATCGTTGTGACGCCGCCGCCGGACGGGGATCACGAGGACTGCATCGGGCTGATCGTGGAGCAGGTGCTCCTGCACTCCAAGGTCGGAATGCAATTCGCGGGGACCAAGGGCCTGGTCCTGAGTGGAGACGGCGCCTCCAGGGACCGTGTCATGCCTGACGCCACATTCGCGCCCCGAGAACTTCGCCTGTTTCGCGGCGCCGATCCATGGATGCCCAGCGAGGGCGTTGCCATGGTCCTTGAAGTCACGTCCACCAAGCCCAAGGCTGACCGTGAGGCCAAGCGGCGCTCCTACGCCCTCGGCGGCGTTCCCCTCTACCTCCTGGTCGACCGCGACGACTCCGCGATCACCCTGTTCAGCACACCGCAGAGGGGCGACTACCGGGAACACCTCACCCGCCCCCTCGGCAAACCCCTCACCCTGCCGGCACCCTTCGCCTTCGACCTGGAGACCGCGGACTTCCTCTGACCGCTCGCCCGGTACCATGGGCGACACGGCAGACGAGCCGGGCGGGCGGCCGCGTGGAGGTCCTTGTGGATCTCCCCGAGGAACGTCCGGGCTCCACAGGGCAGGGTGGTGGCTAACGGCCACCCGGGGTGACCCGCGGGACAGTGCCACAGAGAACAGACCGCCGGGGACCTCGGTCCTCGGTAAGGGTGAAACGGTGGTGTAAGAGACCACCAGTGCCCAGGGTGACCTGGGCAGCTAGGTAAACCCCACCCGGAGCAAGGTCAAGAGGGGCGCTGTAAAAGGCGCTCTGCGCGGACGTACGAGGGCTGCCCGCCCGAGTCCGCGGGTAGACCGCACGAGGCCGGCGGCAACGCCGGCCCTAGATGGATGGCCGTCGCCGGGGGCTCCGCGAGGAACCCCCGGAACAGAACCCGGCGTACAGCCCGACTCGTCTGCCGCCAAGGGTTCCTGACCGGCGATGCGCTGGTCAAAGGCCTTCTTTGCCGGATCAAGGGCTCGCTCACTCCTCGTTCCGTACCGGTTCGAACCGGACCGCTCGGCTGCGTAAGTAGCCGCGAGAGTAGCCATGAATCGTGGGCCGGAGATCGGCCGCGGAGGGTCTGACCAGGTGCCGATGGCCTCTGTCCTGGGGCATCGGGACGGTCCCGGCGCGATGCTTGAGCATGCGGTGCAGCCGCTTCTGGCTCGTACCTCTCGGAGAGCCCTGCTCGAAAACGGCTCTGGAAGCGGGCCGACGGGCAGGGC
This sequence comes from Streptomyces sp. NPDC047706, assembly GCF_043204795.1. Taxonomy (NCBI): domain Bacteria; kingdom Bacillati; phylum Actinomycetota; class Actinomycetes; order Kitasatosporales; family Streptomycetaceae; genus Streptomyces; species Streptomyces sp. NPDC047706. The sequence goes on from NZ_JBIDCW010000003.1 coordinate 258,874, forward strand.
CGGAGTTCATGGCTTCGGCGCTTCACTGTCCATGAACGACTGTCCAGGAGAGCGAGCGATCAGCGTTGAGCATGTTTGTCGCCTACTGACCTACCGGCGTGGTCGACCCCGTCTCTCCGCCAAGGTCAAGATGCTCGGCATTCCGTGAACCTTTCCGCTCGGAACGCCGACTCTCTGTGTGACGGACGGTGCGGCGCAGGGAGGCGTGGTGGGCGGCGACGGGTTGTTGGTGGTGCGCTGCCAGCTTGGGGAGCGGGAGGCGTTCCGCGAACTGGTGGCCCTGTGGCACCCCCGGCTGTGGCGCTATGTCCGGAGCATGGTCAGTTCTCCGCACCTCGCGGACGATCTTGCTCAGGAGGCGTGGGTCGCTGTGGTGCGCGGTCTGCCGCGGCTGCGGCAGCCGGAGCGGTTCGCCCCCTGGCTGTTCACCATCGTCCGGCGCACGGTCACCGACCATCTGCGACAGACGTGCAAGGCTCCGGAGACGGCCATGGAGGAAGCCGCGACCGTGGTCGCCGACGACGAGCTCGGCAGCGTGCTCACCATGATGCAGATCGAGGCAGGTCTTACCGCTCTGCCGCCCTCGGAGCGCGAGGTGCTGATCCTTTTCCACCTGGAGGACCTGCCACTGGCGTCCTGCGCGGAGGTGCTCGGCGTACCGGCCGGCACGGTCAAGAGCAGGCTGTATCGCGCTCGGCGCATGCTGCGCAACTACCTTGCCGAGAAGGGATACGAGGCATGAGCGAGCAGAACCGCGCAGCGCAGCGGGCTGTGCCCGAGCGACTGGAGCGCGCGCTGGCCACGGAGGTGTCGCTGCGGTCCCGGCTGCGCCACGTGGCAGTGGGCCTGGCCGGGGGATGCGGCGCGGCCGTGATCGCGGTGCTGTGGGCCACTGAGCCGTATGCTCTGCCGACGCGTACCCAGGCCACCTTCGCCGGACTGATCGGCATCGGCCTGGCCTGGGCCGTTCTCGCCGGCTGGGTGCTGAGCAGGCGTCGGCCGCTGTTCGCCCGGGACCGGGTGCTGTCCGCCCGGATCGCACTGGCGGCGACTGTGGTGACCGCCCTGACGGGGGTGGCGCTGGCTGCAGTCCGCGGCAGTACCGCCGACCTGGTGGCCACCGCCGCGGGCGGTGTCGTCTTCACCGCCGCCGCGATGCTCACCCTGGTACGGGCGTGGCGCCGCCGACGCGAACTAGTGCGGCTGCGGGACGCCTTGCGACAAGACGCCCCTTGAACAGCCGAAGTCACTCAAGCCGTGATCACCTGCGCAGCCTCCGATGACCACGACTTCAGACAGGACCAGCTGGGTCGTGCCGTCGTGCAATCCGCTTTGTGACGAGGGCTCTTGTCCTGCGGGGCGGCGTGTCCGCGTGGTAGAAACCTGATGCTGTTCCCTCGCCCTGACTTCTTCTGCCGGCCAGTTTGCTCTCGACGTTAGGATTCCTCGGCTGTGCCACCGACTTTGTATCGCGTCACCAATTACACGCTCGGGCACCTGATCGAGAACATCGAAGGCGGCCGTATCGGACTCCCCGATATCCAACGCCCGTTCGTATGGTCCGCGGCGAAGACCCGCGATCTACTCGACTCGATGTACCGGGGCTACCCGATCGGCACCCTGATGTTCTGGGAGACCGGCGCTGAGGTGGGGACGCGGCAGATCGGAACGCACGCCGGCGATCGTGCGCCCCAGCTGTTGGTCGTCGACGGGCAGCAGCGGCTCACCGCCTTGTTCGCCGTCCTCACCGGGCGCAAGATCGTCACCAAGTCCTTCGACGAGATCAACGTTCGCATCGCGTTCCGCCCGGAGGACCAGACTTTCGAGGTCACGGACGCGGCGATCGAGCGGGACGCCCACTTCCTTCCGGACATCACCGCGCTCTGGGCCGAGAGCCGTTACAAGCCCACCCTCCGGCAGTTCTTTCAACGGCTCGAACAGGCCGGCGGACAGCCTTTGCCGCATGCTGCCAAGGATGAGCTCGAAGAACGCCTTGACAGGGTCCGGGACCTGCGCGATTTCCACTTCCAGGTCGTGGAGCTGGGCGCTTCGGCCAACGAGGAGCAGGTCGCCGACATCTTCGTGCGCATCAACTCCGAAGGCGTGAAGCTCAACCAGTCCGACTTCATCCTCACTCTGATGTCCGTGCATTGGGAGAAGGGACGCCGCCAGCTCGAGGACTTCAGCCGGAGCGCGGTGATCGCGGGACTTCCCGGTGCGAGTCCTCGGAACGCCTTTCTGGACCCCAGCCCGGACCAACTGCTGCGCGTAGCGGTCGCCGTCGCCTTCCGGCGCGCCCGGCTGCAGCACGTCTACAGCGTCCTGCGAGGGAAGGACCTCGAAACCGGCAAGGTCACCGCCGACCGACGGCAGGAGCAGTTCGACCGGCTCGCCCGGGCGCACACCAAGGTCCTGGACCTGACCAGCTGGCACGAGTTCTTCCAGTGCGTCACGGCGGCGGGCTTCCGCAGCCGCAAGATGATCACCTCCGACAACGCCCTGCTGTACAGCTACACGATCTGGCTGATCGGACACCACGACTTCGGGCTGACGGCCGATGAACTCCGCCCCGTGATCGGACGGTGGTTCTTCATGGCGCACACCACCGGCCGGTACTCCAACTCGCCGGAGTCGCAGATGGAGTTCGATCTGGGACGCATCGGCAGTCTGCCGCCGGGTGACGGCCGAGCCTTCACCGCGGAGCTGGACCGGATCATCGCAGCGAACTTCACCGGCGACTACTGGGACATCTCCCTGCCGAACCGGTTGGACACCTCCTCGTCGCGTTCACCGGTGCTGTTCGCGGTCCGGGTCGGCAACGCCACCAAGCAGCTCCACGGCGATGACCTCCTGCGCTACCAGGAGGAACACTGGGGATGAGCGTCCTCATGGCCAGCTCTCCGAACGGATGCTGCCTGTCAGTGGGGCGCGGTAAGGTCAACGAGGGATTTTGGCCCGAAAGGGTGTGAGGAGACAGCGGAGGTCGGACGGTGACGGCAGGAGGCTCGCGGCCGGTGCCCAAGCCGGGACCGCCGCGTCCGGCGCAGCAGTGGTTCCAGGATCGCCCCTCCCCGTACCCCTGGGAGCAGGACGCTCTCGACCATGTTCGTCGCCTGATGCCGGCCGCCGAGCCGTATCGCGCGTGGGCCACTTTCTCCTTCACCGCGCAGTCGGGCCGTATCAACGAGTGCGACCTGCTGATCGCGGTACCCGCCGGCCTTTACCTGGTCGAGATCAAGAGCCATCCAGGGCGCCTGGAGAACAACGGATCCACCTGGAACTTCCGCGGCTCCGACCGCACCCGGACGATCAACAACCCGCTCCACTTCAACGACGCCAAGTCGAAGGACCTCAAGAGCAGGCTCCTGTGGGCGGCCCGCAAGTTGGGCATCCCCGAGCGCTCCGTGCCACGTGTGGAACCGGCGATCTTCCTCTCGGCTCCGGACCTCGAGAGCCATCTCGACGACGTCCAGAAGGTCAAGGTCTACGGTCGTGACGACCGCTCCACCGGCCTGAAGCGCATCTGGCAGGACTTCCTCGGCCTGCCGCCCGACCGCCCCGAGCGCCGCATCACGCCCGACTTCTCCCGGAATACGCTGCCGCGCCTGCTGAAGGCCATCGGTGTCCAGCAGTCCACGGCCCATCTCAGGTTCGGCGACGCCTGGAAGCTGCAGCCGCACCCCCTGGACCGCGGGCAGTCCTGGGAGGACCGCCTGGCCACGCGCGACGACGGCCTCGTCCAGGAGGAGGGCCGCGTCCGCATCTACCTGGTCGGCCATATGGCCACCGAGGCCGCGAAGAAGTCGACCGATCGCGCGGCCCGCCGCGAGTACCAGGTCCTGCAGGGCATCACGCACCGCGGCATCGTCGAGGCCGTCGAGATCCGCGAGCACCAGGGCGGACCCGCGATCCTCTTCCGTCACCGGCACACGGACCTGCGCCTCGACCAGTACCTGGCCACCTACGGGGGCAAGCTCACCCCCGAGATCCGCCTCGACCTCGTACGGCAGCTCGCCGAAGCCGTCCGCTACGCGCACAACCGCGCCCTCTACCACCGGGCCCTGGCGGCCAGTTCCGTCTACGTCTCCTTCCGGTCCGACGGAACGCGCCCCGAACTGCGCATCACCGACTGGCAGACCGCGGCCCGCGATTTCGACAGCAACGCCACCTTCTTCCGCTCCATCGGCGGCTCGGCACTCGACGCCGCTCTGATCGAGGACGCGGCCCGCCTCTATCTCGCCCCCGAGACCGACCAGCCGTACGCCGATCCGGCAGACCTGGACATGTTCGGGCTCGGCGCGGTCGCGTACCTGATCCTCACCGGTCAGCCTCCCGCCACTCAGCGCAGCGCGCTGAGCGAGCGGCTGCGCACCGACTCCGGGCTGCATCTGTACGCCGTCGCCGACGGTTTCCCGGACGCCCTCGACGACCTGGTCTTCAAGGCCACTCGCTCCGACGTGACCGAACGCCTCGGCTCCGCCGAGGAGTTCCTCGACCTGCTGGACAAGGCGGAGCGCGCCAGCGTGCTGCCCGAGGCGCCCACGGCCGTCGGCGTCGACCCGCTGGAGGCACTGCCCGGCCAGTCGCTCGACGCGGAATGGTCCGTACGCCGCGTCCTCGGCACCGGCGCCACGGCCCGCGCCCTTCTCGTGGAGCGCGTGGTCGAGGACGAGGACGGCCACGTACAGATCGACGAGCGCGTCTTCAAGGTCGCTCTGGACGAGCAGAAGGCCGAACGGCTGCGTGCCGAGGCGGGCGTCCTCAAGGAAGTCGGGGGCGGCGCGGTCGTACAACTGCGGGGGGAAGGGCTGCGCGAGATCGGCGGACGCACCGTCCTGCAGCTCGAGTACGCCGGTGAGCAGTCCCTGGGCGCCCGGCTGCGCGGCAAGGGCAAGCTGACCTACCACGAGCTGGAGCGCTTCGGCGACGATCTGTTCAGGGCGCTCGACCAGCTGGCCGCCAACGGAGTCCTGCACCGCGACCTGAAGCCCGACAACTTCGGCATCCACCACAGCAAGGACCGCATCTGGCGCCTGAAGCTGTTCGACTTCTCCCTCGCCGACGCCTCCGAGCGCGACATCAAGGCGGGCACGCGCGGCTACCTCGACCCCTTCCTCGGCTCCCTGCGGCGGCCGTACTACGACGACCACGCCGAGAGGTACGCGGCGGCCGTCACCCTGCACGAGATGGCCGGCGGCGAGCGCCCCATGTGGGGCGACGGACAGCTGGACCCGCTCACCAACGAGTCCGCCGAACTGTACGTCGCCTCCGAGCTGTTCGAGCCGGCCCTCAGGGACGGCCTCACGTCCTTCTTCCGGCGGGCGCTGCACCGCGACACCGAGCACCGCTTCGACACGCTGCGGCAGATGCACGACGAGTGGCGCGAGGTGTTCCGGGCGGCCGACGCGACCAGGCCGGCCACCACCCCGGCCACGGTCGGCGCCCAGGCCGAGGACGCGGAGGAGGCCCGTGACGCCGCCGCCGAGGCCGCGGACGCCGAGACCCTGCTGGACGCCGCAGGCCTGTCGCCCCGGGCCGTGTCCGTCGCGCACGGGTTGGGCGCCACCAAGGTGGGAGAGCTTCTCAACGTCCAGCCGTACGCGATCTCGAAGGCGCGGGGCGCGGGTGCGCTCGTACGCAAGGAACTCAACCGGCGCCGCAAGCAGTGGGCGATCGCCCTGCGGCAGCCCACCGGGGCCGACGTCCGACCCGCGGTACCGGCCGCGCGCACGGACGGTGCCCCCGAGCCGGACGGTTCGCTGCTCCTGTCGATAGACGACATGGCCGCCAGGCTCACCCCCGAACCCGGTCGCAAGGGTTCCCACCGTGCGCCGGTGGTCCGGCTCACGCTCGGTCTGCCGCCCGAGGAGGGCGGGCTGTCGCCGTTGGGCCCCTGGCCGGTCCAGGCCCGCATCGCCGACCACCTCAAGATCAAGCAGCCGCCGGTCTCCCGTCACCACCGCATCGAGATCAAGCTGTGGGCCGAGGCGGACTGGCTGCGGCGGGTGCGCGAAGAGCTGGTCGAGATCGTCACGGCGGCCGGGCGGGTCATGACCGCGCAGGAGGCGGCCGCCGAGCTGCGCGTCCGGCACGGCGCGGGCGACGACACCCCCGAGCGTACGCTTGCGAGGGCGCTGGCCGTGGTACGGGCCGCCACCGAGGCCGAGCTGTGGGACGGCGAGGGCGTGGAACAGCACGAGCCGCGCCTGGCCGTGCACCGACGAGGCGACACCGTACTGATCGCTGCGGAGTCGTTGCCCGGGACCGACGACCCGAGCCCACGTGAACTGGCCGACTACGCGGCCGAGTTGGGGTCGGTGGCGGAGCGACTGGCGCGTCAGGAGCCATTGCCGGGACGAGCCGCGGTGGTCCGGGACCTGCGCGCGGTGCCCGCCCCGGAGGGCTTCGCCCCGCTCGCGGACACCCGGCTGGTCGACCTCGCAGCCGCCGTCGCCGTGGGGACCGAGGTCACTCCGCGCCTGGAGCTGTACCCCCGTGACCTCAGCCTGGACCGCGCCCTGCGCATCTCGCAGGCAGGGGCGGGAGTACGACGGGACCGTGGCATCACCGTCGCCGAGCTGCTGGCGCGGCTGCGCGCGCGCTTCCCCGTGCTCGACGCGCTCTCCACAGAGCGCGAGCCGACGTACGTGGAGCTGGAGGACCCGCTCAGGGAGGCCCGCTTCGAGCTCCAGTACGACACCAAGCTGGAGCGGTTCTTCCCGCCGGCCCTGGAGGCGGCCGGCCAGTGGACGTCCACCGGGACGGGCACCAGTTACGTGTCGCCCGGCCATGGCATCCCGGTGGTCGCGGAGGTGGACGGGGATCCGCACGCCGCCACCCGTGCCAGGCTCGCGTCCCGCGTTCAGCGCGGCGGGTTCCTCGCGCTGACCGTGAAGGGCAGCCGGCTGCCGGGTGCCGCCGAGGCGGTGGCCGCGGCGTTCCCCGTCGAACCCGTCGACCTGGGGCGGGAGTTCCTCGCCGAGTTCCGCGCGCTGGCGGCGGAGAAGGGGCAGGACTGGGAGAAGGTCCTGCGCGCCGACGCGGGCTCCGCGCCGGGGCAGATCAAGCGGGGTCTGGCTTCGTTCGTCCGCGCGGTCTGGGTACGTCTGGAGGCGGCCCTGCTGGAGCGGGCCGCGGCGCCTCGCACGGTCCTCTTCCTGTATGAGGCGGGGCTGCTCGCCCGGTACTGGGACGAAGGCGGCCACGATCTCCTGGTCCGGCTGCAGACGGCGGCCCGCAGACCGGCCGACGACCCGCACGGGCTGTGGCTGCTGTGCCCCGTGGACACGCGGACGCAGGTCCCGCACCTGGACGGGCGGACGGTCGAGGTGATCGGCGGCGACGGGGAACGGGCGTACCTCGACGGTGACTTCCTGACGGCAGTGACTGCGGCGGCCTGAGCGCTCCGCTGGAAGTGCCGCGTGGAAGCGCCGCGATGTGCCGTCGGTCGTCTGTAGCGCCGTCGTGGCCGGTCGCGCGGTTCCCCGCGCCCACCGGGGCGCTGGGGGCGCCCTCCGCCGCCTTCGAGGCCGCACACCGGGATCTGCCCGTGGTCAGTGCGCGCGCCGGGAGACGCCCCCCTTGCGGCCGATGCCGAAGGCCAGGCGGTAGACGTCGGGGATGTCGACCGCGTAGTCGCGCAGGTCGGTGGCGCCCGCCGCGCGCCGTGTCATCACGCCGAGCCTCTCCAGCTCGTCGATCAGCTCACGGTGGTTGTCGACATCCTCCGGGCCGCTGCCCTGCGAGCCGTTCGCCAGGACCTCGCGCAGCTTCGAGGAGAGGGAGGCGTCCCGCCAGTAGGCGAGGACCACGGACGGCTGCATCGGCACCTGGCCGCCCCGCAGTTGCTCGACGGCGACCGCCGCCCAGCGGATGTCCTCCGTGATCTCGTCCACGCGGATCTGGGAGGCGGTACTCACGGACGCGCGGATGGCGTCGTAGTGGAGGGCGTATTCGTGTGCGGGGTATCGGTCCCGGCTGATGGTCGCCGCTGTGGAGACGGCCTGGAGGAGCGTGCGTGGACTCACCTGGCCCTTGCCGTCCTGCAGGTGGTTGGGAAGCCAGGTGTACGTGTGGCCGCGGCGGTGGCTCGGACCCATGTACGGGCCGGCCATCGTGATGAACAGATCGTGCTGGCGCTTCGGGGTGGCGATGACGTCGACGGGGGCGATGCACCGGCCTTCGCCCTCACTCTGCCAACTACCGGTCGACGCACGGAACTTCTCCGCCTCGGGGCTCGGGTGGTTGCCGAGCTGGTGGTAGAGGAGGCCGTACAGGTTCTCCGTGGTCCAGGTCAGGTCGGTGGCGTTGGCGCCGAGTTTGGAGGCGTCGGGGAAGTGTTTGGGCGCGCTCTCGTACATGTCCGGGCGGACGAAGATCTTCGCCCGGACCGCGCTGGTGCTCATGCGGAGATCCAGCGCCACCTCGAAGAGGCCGGACACCAGCTGGTCGACGACCGGCCTCTCGTTGTGGAGGTGCTCCAGGGCGTCGAAGATCAGCAGGCGGGTGCGGCCGCTCTTGCGGGCCTCCTGGTCGACCGTCCACAGGGCTCGTTCGTAGGACTCCATGTGCTCGGCGACCCAGCGGACCCGCCTGTCCCAGCCTTCGATGCGCAGGATCTCCGGGGCCCCGAGTCCGGTCAGGACCACGGCTGACCAGAGGTGCTGGGGCTTGACGCCGTCCTTCAGGAGTTTGCTGATGACGTTCTTGCTGGGGTGGTGCAGGTTGGGCTCGCCGCCTTTCGCGTGGCCGGTGGCGACCGTCATCCGTTGCAGCCGGGGCATCATGTACGAGGCCGCGGCGATCTCGCGCATGCTGTCGTCGCTGAGCACCTTGGTCCACACGGTCTTGCCCGAACCGCGTGCGCCGCGCACCACCGTCACGTCGGGGTCCAGCGCACGCCGGTGGCTCGACGGCGTGAACAGCCGCGTGACGTCGGGGCTCACGGTGTCGGCGTCGAAGGCGCTGCCGGGGGCGGTGGCGAGCAGCGTCCGGTACTCGTCGGTGGACAGCGGGTCCCGGTCCGTCATGACAGCTCCTCGGTGGGGAAGACGAGTTGGTAGACCTCGTCGAGGAACCTCTTGTACGCGGCCTCCACGAAGGGCAGTTCGGGCCAGTCGCGGTCCTGGAGCGGGTCGAGGCCGATCAGGTCGTGGCTGAAGAGGATCGGGATGGGGGAGTGCGGGGCTTGGTTGTCCGCAGGGGCCGGGTTGTACGCGGTCAGGTCCCCGCCCGCCGCGTCGTCGTAGAGCGTCTCGGCGAACATCTTCTGGGCGTTGTCGCGGAGCTTGTCCAGGCGCTCTATGTCCCCGGCGGACCGGAACATGGCGGCCACGATACGGAGGCGCTCGCGCAGCTCGACGGCCCGGTCCGGGCGCTGCTTCCACTGGGAGAACAGCATGCCGTAGCCGTACCAGGTGGACGGGTTGTCGACGGCGAAGAGCAGGGACAGCCCGCTGAGCTGGGTGAGGGTGACGGCGGCGATGTCGTGGATGCCGGCGCGGCTGTCGAGCAGGACGACGTCCGGTTGCCGCGAGATCCCGGCCACCTGGGCTTCGCAGGCGGCGATGGCCTCCTCCAGCCGCACGCAGAACGGCTTGGGCGCGCCGCCCGGTTCGGCGGCCGGAAGGTCGCTGTATATGCGGTTCAGCTTCGCGAGGTAGTCGTAGTCGTCGCGGGGGCGGCCCCCGGCGGGGGCCAGCCAGATCTCGCCGTTGCCCTTGCCCTGGGTAGGCGTGAAGAACGAGCTCTGGGTGACGAGGTCCAGCTCGTCCGCGTTGCCGACGCCGGCTTCGACCAGGTGGTCGACGATGCCGTGCTCGGGCAGTTCGTCGAGGCCGTGCAGAAGCGTGGAGACTCCCGGGGACTCCAGGTCGAGGTCGACGACGAGGACGCAGTGGCCCTTGTCGGCGAGGTGCCGAGCCAGGACGGCGGTGGCGGTGGAGCGCCCGACGCCGCCCTTGAAGCCGTACAGGGCGACGCGCCGCTCTCGCACCTCGGGCTGCGGTGAAGCGCCCGGTGCGGCTTCCCGGGCCCAGTCGGCGCCCACGACGGTCCGTTCGAGTACGGCGACCCTGCCTCGGTGGCCTGGCTCGCCCTCGTCCTGCACGATGAGTTCGCGGGAGGCGAAGAACATCTCCGGTGCGAACATCGTGGACGCGGCCTGGACGGGTTGGGGGCCCGCGAAGGCCTGAGTGTCGCGTCGGAACGCCTCCGCCAGCGATTCCAGCTCCTCGGCGGGCAGTGGCTCGGACTCGTCGTCGATCAGGAGCGACGCACGCCCGAACAGGTCGCGTACGAGGACGGTGTCCCGGCCGGTTTCGGCGGCCCTGTGGGCGTGGCCCAGGGCGGCGTGCCACGCGGCGTCGAATCGGGTGGGCTTCATGGGGCGGGCGCCTGCTTTTCCACTTCGGCTCTGGCTTTGGCTTGGCTTCGGCTGCGTTGGTGCTTTGCGCTTTGTGCTACTTCGCCTGTTGGTATGCGGCGATCACGGTACGGGCCGCGGCGAGGTGACGTTTCACGCGCTGATCCGATATCTGGCTGCTGTCACGGTAGCGGTGGGCCACGTCCCACTCGTCGGTGGATTCCCGGAAGGGGTTCTGCTGGGGGATCTGCGCGAGGACGGTGGCACCGCGGTGGCCGCTGGCGAGGAGGAGGAGTTGGTCCCAGACGTGGGGGAGGTGACCGTGTTCGGAGGCTCGCCTCGCCTTCTCGATCTGGGTCTTGCTCGGCGCCGCCGGGTTGTTCCTGATCGCCGGGCTGTACGGGATCCCGAGCGGGGTGTCCTGTTTGGAACCGAAGAAGTCGAGGAGCATCGCCTTGATGACGCACTCCGCCGCGATTCCGGCCAGGTGGTCGGCGGAGCCGAAGAGCGGGGGTGACTTGGCGAGTTGCGTTGCCGCGTCGTAGTGGCAGCGGCCCACCTCCAAGAAGGAGTGTTGGTGGGCGGGTGCGGGTGTCGGCGTAGGTGCTGCGGGTGCCGGGGCTGCGGGTGTGGTCGAGGCCGCCGGGACCGGAGGAGGTGTCTGAGCCGTCACGGTGATCACCTTAGCGGCGTGATCATGGCAGATGAGAGTACTTTGCCATGACTCCTGCGGGATCTGTTTCGGTCGACAGTGCTGGCAGGATTGGGACGCGAAACCGTATGGCGATGTGCGGTGGGTGACGTGGTGCTGCGAGAGGGATGCGAAGAGTGACGGTCACGGGCCAGGATGCGCGGGCGGGGCTGGACCAGGCGGCGCTGCTGAAGGATCTGCGGCGGCAGGTCGTGATCCTTGAGGACGATCTGCGCGCGCGCAGTGAGTCTGTGGAGGAGTACCGCGTCCGGTTGGAGTCCGAGTACCGGCGGGCCCGGGAGGCGCAGCGTACGGCGGCGACGTATGGGGCGTGGCGGGACGAGCGGGTGACTCAGGCTGCGGTGGCTTGGGTGCTGGCCTGTGTCTTCGTACGGTTCTGTGAGGATCACGGGCTGATCGAGGCGCCGTTCATCGCCGGGCCCGGGGAGCGGTTGGTCGAGGCGGAGGAGCGGCACGAGGCGCACTTCCGTGAGCATCCCGACCACAACGACCGAGACTGGCTGCTTGCTGCCTTCGAGCACCTTGCGGGGGCCCATGAGACCGTGGCCGGTCTCTTCGACCGCGCGCACAATCCGCTGTGGGAGCTGATGCCGAGCTATGAGGCCGCGTCGGAGTTGCTGCGGTTCTGGCGGCGGTGGGACGCGGACGGGCGGATCGTTTACGACTTCTCGTATCTGGAGTGGGATACGCGGTTCCTCGGTGACCTGTACCAGGACCTGAGTGACCATGCCCGGAAGACGTACGCGCTGCTGCAGACGCCGGAGTTCGTAGAGGAGTTCATCCTCGATCTGACGCTGGATCCGGCCATCGAGGAGTTCGGGCTGGATCCCGTGGTGGAGGGGCCGGGAGGTGCCGAGCGGCGGGGGCTGCGGACGATCGACCCCGCGTGCGGGTCCGGGCACTTCCTGCTGGGGATCTTCGAGCGGCTCGTGGAGAAGTGGCGGGAAGCGGAGCCGGGCGCCGATGAGTGGTCTGTGGTGCGAAGGGCTCTGGAGTCCGTCCACGGGTGCGACAAGAATCCGTTTGCGGTGAGTATCGCTCGGTTCCGGTTGCTGGTTGCGGCTATGCGGGCCGCGGGGGCTGAGCGGTTGGCGATTGCGCCGGTGTTTCCCATCAATGTGGCGGTGGGGGACTCGTTGCTGCATGGCCGGGATGCGGCGGGTATTCAGACAGATTTGGGGACGTTGTTTGAGGAGACGGAGCGAGGTGGCCCTGGGGCTGGGGGTGCCTTTGTTTACTCTACGGAGGATGTGGGGGAGTTCGCCGGGGAGGTGGATTTGCTGGGGCGGGGGTCCTATCACGTCGCGGTGGGGAATCCGCCTTACATTACGGTCAAGGATGATCAGGAGAAGAAGAACTACAGGGCGGCTTATGACGCTTGTGCAGGTCAATACGCTCTCTCGGTGCCATTTGCGCAACGCTTGTTCGAGCTGGCATTGAAAGGGGCGGGTGGTGCGCAGGGTGGTGGTGGTTTCGTCGGCCAGATCACCGCGAACTCATTCATGAAGCGAGAGTTCGGTAAGAGGCTCATTGAGCGATACTTCCATGAACGAGTCGAGCTGTCGTATGTTATCGATACGTCTGGTGCATATATTCCAGGCCACGGGACTCCCACGGTGATTCTCGTTGGGCGAAATCGCGTGCCGAGTGATCACCGAACAATTCGGGCAGTGCTGGGAGTGCGGGGAGAACCGTCGCAGCCAGAGGTTGCGGCCGAAGCGTCTGTATGGAAAGCAATCGTTCAGCAAACCGACAGACCAGGAAGTGATTCGGAGTGGGTCACTGTAGAGGATGTCAGTCGAGGACGGTTGGCTGGATTTCCCTGGTCCTTGAGCGGTGGTGGGGCTGGTCAACTTGTCGAGCATCTCACTCGTGGGCCTCGTGCTCTCCTTGGTTCTCGGACTGAAAGTATCGGATTCTGCGCGGTCACGCGTGAGGACGACGCATACATGATCGGTCGCGGGGCGGGGCGTCGCCTCGGAATTCCGCCAGTGAGCATCCGCCCCTTGCTTGGGGGATCGGAGGTTCGGGACTGGGGGTTCGGAGACGGGATCGGGTCGATCTTTCCGTATCGAGACTCCTCGCGGTCAGCTGAAATTGATTCGGCAGTCGAGAAGGTGTTGTGGCCGAATCGTCTATTGCTGAAGTTGCGGCGGGCACTGTCAGGGACTCAGGAAGAGCAGGGCCTGACATGGTATGAGTACTCCAGCTTTGCGCCGAAGCGCTATTGGGCAGACCGCTTGATCAGCTTTCCTTTTGTCTCCACGCACAATCATTTCGTGTTGCGGCGAGACGCTCGAGGATTCATTCGAACTGCACCAGTGATCAAGCTGCCGGAAGGTGCAGGGGAGGATGAGCACCTGGAGTTGTTGGGGGTGCTCAACTCGTCCACAGCTTGTTTCTGGTTGAAACAGGTAAGCCAAGATAAGGGAAATAGAGGTGGGGAGCGATCCACGGGGCGGTATGCGTGGGAAAGCTTTTACGAGTTCACTGGAACGAAGCTTCAGGAATTTCCGCTGCCGGAACGCTTGCCGTTGATGCTCGGGCACGTCCTCGACTCTCTTGCTCAGGAGTTGGAGCAGTGCGAGCCGTTCAGTGTGCTTGAGTCGGGCGTACCGACGCGTGCTCGCCTCAATGAGGCCTACGCTCAGTACGCTCGAACCCGGCGCCGCATGATCGCCCTCCAAGAAGAGCTCGACTGGCACGTCTACGGGCTCTACGGGCTGCTGAGCGACGGAGAGGTTGCCCGTACAACGGTCCGATCGCCTGCGGCTGACGAGATTCCTGAAGTGGAATTGGGTGAGCGAGCGTTTGAAATCGTCATCGCTCCTCGATCGGCCTCCGATGAGGCCGTCGAGCAATGGTTTGAGCGGCATGGTTCCGCTCCCGTAGCCGAAGTGCCGAGGCGTTTGCCGGACTGGTATCGAGACATCGTGCAGGCCCGCATCGACATCATCGAGCGGCGGAAGGACATCGCGCTCATCGAGCGTCCCGAGTGCAAGCGGCGATGGTCAGTCGAGCCCTGGGAGAAGAAAGAGAAGGCCGCTCTGCGTACTTGGTTGCTCGACCGGTGCGAAGACCCCGCGCTTTGGTTCAGCTTGCGTGAGGGTGTGAATCAGCCGCGTCCACTCACCGTCAACCAACTCGCAGACGCCCTGAGTTCCGACGCTGACTTCAACTCCGTCGCCGCGCTGTACGCCTCCGACCACCTCAACAAGCCCGACCTCCCGCTCGGGCAGGTGCTCGCCGATGTCGTCGCCGATGAGCACGTGCCGTACCTCGCTGCCATGCGCTACAAGGACCCCGGCCTGCGTAAGCGTGCGCAGTGGGAAGAAGTCTGGGAGCAGCAGCGGGAGGAGGACCGGACTGGGCAACGGCTTGATATCCCCGTACCGCCGAAGTACTCGTCCGCCGACTTCCTCAGGCACTCCTACTGGTCCAACCGCGGCAAACTCGACGTGCCCAAAGAGCGATTCATCTCCTATTTGGAGGCCGGGCCCGAGGCCGATCCGACCGTGCTGCTCGGGTGGGCCGGGTGGGATCACAAGGATCAGGCCCAGGCGCTCATCAACCTGATTGAGGACCGCACTGACCAGAGCGGCTGGGATACCGAGCGGCTCACCCCGTTGCTTGCCGGGCTGCACGAGGTCATGCCCTGGGTGCGGCAGTGGCACGGTGAGTACGACGCCGAGTGGGAGTCCGTGCCGGCGGAGGACTGTGATGCCTTCCTGGACGAGCAGATGGGCAAGCATCGGCTCAGCGCAGCGGATCTCAAGGCCTGGCGGCCTGTGAAGCGGGCGCGAGGACGTAAGGCTGCCGCCTCGAAGAAGGCGAGCGCCCCGGAGCAGCCCGCCCTCGACGTCGAGTAGGCGGAACGTGGCGGTGGGGCTGCGGAGTTCAGAACTCCGTCAGCCCCACGGGCATTGGGCGGGCGTCAGACTCGGGCGTCTGCCGCGTATGCGACGAAGGTCGACCACGTGGTGCGGGAGAGGGCGAGCTGGCCGCCCTCCTCGTCCTTGGAGTCCCGGACGCGGACGGCTTCAGGGCAGTCAGCGACTTGGACGCAGTTGTCGCCCTCGCTACCGCTGTAGCTGCTCTTGAACCACGCCGGTTCCGTAGTGCTCATAGCGCTCCTCGCATGTGTTCCAGCAGGCTCACCGTGGCCCTGCAATCGAGGGCCTGCGCACGCAGCTTGCCATAGCGCTGGAGCAGGACGCTCACGTCCTTCGATGCCGTGATCAGGGTGCTGGAACGCTGACCCTCGGTGTAGCCGATCCACTGGTTGTCAGGAGTCTCTGCCAGGTACATCTGGCCGTCAACGCCCGCGTGATCCTCCTGCTGCAGTGGCATGAGCTGGATCTCCACGTTGCGCAGCTTCCCGACCTCCAGGAGGTGGTCGATGAGGGCCTTTGTGACGCTCGCTCCACCCACCCGCCGTTCCAGCAGCGCCTGTTCGATGACGAAGCTGAAGGCCGTGTTCGGCTTCTGCGTCAGGAGTTGCTGTCGCTCAAGTCGCGCCGCAGTCTCGCGTTCCACCTGCTCCTCGGTCACCGGCGGCAACCTTCGATCAAAGATCGCCCGGATGTAAGCCTCCGGCTGCAACAACCCAGGAATCGCCCGGCACTCATACGCATAAAGCGAGATCGCCTCCTCCTCGATCCCCGCCCACTGCACGAACCACGAAGCCAGCCCCTGCCGCCGCGTCAGATGCCGTGCCGCCGCCTTGAGCACCCTCGGCGCCTGTAGAACCACCCCGGCCCGCTCGATGAACCTCACCGACGGGAACCGCTTCCCCTGCTCCAGCTTGGCCACCGCATGCACCGAGTACCGCACCTGCGGCGCGAACTCCTCCTGCGTCAGGCCCGCTTCCTCCCGCAACGCTTTCAGGACCGCGCCGAAGCTCTTGAGGCCGTCCGACACTTCCGGTTCACTGCTCGCGACGCCGTCCAACACGCCCGGCCCACCTCCCACGTACCCCACCGGGACATCAACCCGCCCATGGTTACGGGGCGTCACCCACCCTGTCCACTCAGTGAACCCACCCAGCCGCGGCTGTACCAGCGCCGTGCCTGTTGAACGACCCTCCCTCGCACAACGCTGGACCGCATGACCGCACCTCAGGCCCAACCGGCCGTCACCGTACGTGTGTTCTTCCAGCGGCTGAGCGCGACCCGGCGCGGCGCCCGCCTCGCCCGTCACCTCGCCACGCAGCAACTCGACGCCTGGGGCATCCCGTTCGGCTCGGACCTCTCCGACACCGCCGCCCTCGTCGTCGCCGAGCTGGCCTCCAACGCCGTACTCCACGCCCGCGTACCCGGCCGCGACTTCGCCCTCCGCCTTGAACACCGTACGGACACGCTCCGCATCGAGGTCGCCGACGCCCGAGGCGACCGCCCCCTCACCGCACAGCCGCCCGCGACCGCCACCACGCATGCGACCACCGATCAAGTCGACGGCCGGGGCCTTGTCATCGTCGGCGCCCTCGCCTCCCGTTGGGGCGTCGCCGACCGTCAGGGGCCTGGCAAGGTCATCTGGGCCGAGATCGATTACTGAATCCGCCTCGGCCTGCGCCGCCGTGTGAGTGGGGCGGCCGCCGGAGTCCTGGATCAGGCAACCGAAGAGGCTCCGCCCGACGATGCTTCGTCCGGTCGGGGACCGTCGTGCGCGGTGAAGGCGAAGGCTGAGCTGTCGCCGTCCAGATTGATGGTCAGTGACGCGTCCAGCGCCTTGGCCAGGCGGGTGAGCAGCGGGAGGGTCGGTACGGAGTCGCCGCCCTCGATATTGGAGATCTGGGGCTGGGTCATTTCCGCGCGCCGTGCCAGTTCGCTCTGTGACAGGCCGAGTTCCGTACGCCGGTCGTAGACGGCCTGGCCGAGAGCGAAGGCATACCCTGCCGCCACGTAGGCGGGGGAATCCTCGACGTCTTCGCCCAGCAGCTTCCGGGTCCGACGCGTCTTCCATTGGGAGTGATTCACGAGATTTCCTCCTTCGACCGGTCGTAGCCGTGTTCTGCCGGGCTGTGGCCTGCCTCGCACACTTTCTGCGCCTGCTGAGCGCGCTCGACCTCGGCGTCCTCACGCTGCCTGGTCTTGCGGAAGACCGTCAGCAGGACGATCCGCCGCTGTGGAGCGAGTCAGTAGGTGACGCGGACCGCGTTCCCGTCCGTCGTGAAACGCAGTTCGCGGAGCTTGCCGCCGAGGTGACGCGAATACGGCTCACCGAGAGTCGTCGGCTGATCGGCAAGCATGTCGGCGGCACGCTCGGCCTTGTCGTACTGCTGGTCCGAGAGGAGTTCCAGCCATTGCCGAACCTCCGGTTCGATCTCGATCTGCCACGGGTCACCCACACCCCGACTATACAGATATCTATATGGGCCGCCAGCTCCCTGTATGCGCCCGTTTCGTCACGCACTGCAACTGCCGTCCGCCTGGTCGTCGCCGAACGTGACCTGAGCGTCACGGAACCTGCGTCTGGCCTGGGCGCAAGGCATGGCAAGACTGGCAAGATTGGATGTCGCGCGTGAGATCGGGGAGATCGGCGCGCCCCGACTGCTGCCGAGTGAGGGAACGAGAGCCGGATGCCCACCAGCGAACTCTTCCTGCGGGATGTCATCGACATCAAGGAAGACGTCCATGCCGGCGATTTCAAGGTCGAGCTGTCCGGCGGGTTCACCGAAACCGATGCCCGCGTCGCGGAGTACGTGGTCACCGAGCAGTTGCAGGGGGCCTTCCGGAGCGCGCTCGGGCTGGTCGGGGCGGCGGTCAGGTCGGGGAACTCGCACGCCGCCTACCTGCACGGTTCCTTCGGTGCCGGTAAGAGCCACTTCCTGACCGTGCTGCACGCCGTGCTGAACAACAGCGCGGCGGCCCGCTGCAAGCCCCGGCTGCAGGAGGTCATCGCCGAGCACGACGACTGGCTGCGCGACAGCAACTTCCTCATGGTGCCCTACCACCTCGTGGGCTCCACCGACCTGGACTCGGCCATCCTCGGCGGCTACGTGCACGCCGTGCGTTCCCTCGACGGGAACAAGCCGACCCCCGCCGTCTACCGGGCCGACTCCGCGCTCGCTGACGCGCGCAGGCAGCGGGAGTTCCTCGCCGACGACGCCAAGTTCGTGCAGTGGCTCGGCGACGGGGCCGCCGCGGTGGCCCCGGGCGGCGGTGCCGTGGGCGCGGACGGCGATGACGACGACCTCGACATGCTGGACGCGGACGACGCCGCCCCGGCCGCCGGCAGCTGGACCTCCGCCGACCTGGACCGTGCCTTCGACGCGCCCGCCGGGGACCCGTACCGCGAGGCGCTCGTGTCCGCCCTGCTCTCCGGGCCCATGGCGGCGTACGCGCAGGGAGCCCGCGGCGACAAGGACGCCTTCGTGCCGCTGGAGAACGGGCTGTCGGTCATCTCCCGGCACGCCAGGTCCCTCGGCTACGACGGCATCGTGCTCTTCCTCGACGAACTGATCCTGTGGCTCCAGGCGCACATGGGCGAGCAGGACTTCGTGCGCGACCAGGTGCAGCGGCTGGTCAAGCTGATCGAGTCCGGGGACACCGACCGGCCGGTGCCGATCGTCTCCTTTATCTCGCGTCAGCGCGACCTGTCGCAGCTCATCGGCTCCGACGTGGCGGGCGCCGAGGTGCAGAACCTGGAACAGCAGATCGAGTACCTGGCCGGACGTATCGACGTCGTCAATCTGGAGGACAGCAACCTCGTCGAGATCATCAAGCGCCGTGTGCTGGAACCGAAGCCGGGGATGGAATCGGCCCGCGACGAGGCCTTCACGCTCGTAGAGTCGTCCAAGGACGAGGTCCGGCAGGTGCTGCTGGACGCCCACGGGCGGACCGAGGCCAGCTGGGACGACTTCCGCACCCTGTACCCGCTCTCGCCCGCGCTGCTCAATGTGCTCGTGGACCTCTCCGGAGCGCTCCAGCGCGAACGCACCGGCCTCAAGCTCGTCCAGGAACTGCTGCGCCGCCGGCGCGACGACCTGAGGATGGGGGAGCTGATCCCGCTCGGCGATCTGTGGGACGTCATAGCGTCGGGCACCGGCGAGGCGTTCACCGCCAAGCTGCGCCGCGAGTCCGAGATCGCGCACCGCTTCCACGCGCGCGTACGGGCGCATCTGCTGGAGAAGTACGGGTCCGTCGACGATCCGCGCTACCGGCGGGACGACCGGCTCGTCAAAACGCTGCTGCTCGCCGCGCTCGCCCCCAACGTCCCGGCTCTGGCACGGCTGACCGGTGGGCGGCTCGCCGCCCTCAACCACGGCACGATCAGGGCCCGCGTGGGGTCGGCCGGATCGATCGCGGTGAAGGCGCTGCGAGACCTCCAGGCCCAGGGTTTCGGCGAGCTGAGGAGCGAGGGCGACGCCGACCCGGTGTTCCATCTGCACCTGTCCGACCTGGACGTCGAGCCGCTGCTCGAAGAGGTCCAGGGGGTCGCGGACAAGGGCGGACACCGGCGGCAGTGGGTCAAGGACCAGCTGTGGGCGGCCTTCGGCATCAAGGACACGCAGGCGTTCGTGTGCGAGCGCGAGATCGTCTGGCGGGGCACCAAGCGGACCGCCGAGTTCGTCTTCGGCAACGTACGGGATCCCCATCTGCCCGACGAGCAGTTCGAACCGCAGACAAACGGCAACATCCGTTTCGTACTGGACTATCCCTTCGACGAGCCGCAGCGTTCGCCCATCGAGGACGTCCACCGGATCGAGGCCCTGAAGCGGTCGGGACGCACCGGGAACACCATCGTCTGGCTGCCCGACTTCTTCTCCGAGCAGCGGGCCCGGCAGCTCGGCCGACTCCTGAAGATCAACTATCTGCTGGAGCGCGACCGCCTCGACGACGTCACCGCCACCCGCCCGACCGAGGAACGGATCCAGATCCGCCACCAGCTCAAGGCACAGAGCGACAACCTCACCACGCAACTCTCCGCCGTACTGGAGCAGTTGTACGGGATCAGCAAGGCGGAGGCCGCGAACGTCGGAGCCGAGGTCCCGGCGGACCAGCACGTGTGGTCGCTGCGGCCCGGCTTCACGCGGCAGAAGCCCGAACCCGGGATCGGCTTCGAGAAGAACCTCTACGCCCTCGCGGACGAGATGTTCGCCGTGCTCTACCCGAAGCACCCGGACTTCGACCCCGCCCTCACCCGCAAGCCGGTCACGCTGCGCGAGCTGAAGACGGCGCTCGAATGGATCGGCCGGGCCATGGAGAGCGGCGAGCGACGCATCGTCGTCGACAGCCACCAGCTGGCCATGGTGAAGAAGATCGTGCATCCGCTGGGACTGGGCGAGGTGTACGACGGTCCGCTGAACGTCAGCCGTGAGTGGCGGCTGCGGATCAACCAGAAGGCCGCCGACGCGCACGCCGGGACGGACCTGTCCGTCGAGGACATCCGCAGGTGGATCGGCCAGCTCGGGTTCACCGGCCTGGAGAAGAACGTCAGCAACCTGATCATCGCCACCTACGCACTGCTCGACGACCGGACGTGGGTCTACCAGACCTCACCGCTGCGGCAGGCGCCGGAGCTGGACAAGATCGGTCCCGGCTACGGACTGCGCGCCGTCGAGAAGCCGACCGACGAGGAGTTCGCGACCGCGCGTGAACGGGCCGGAAGGATCTTCGGGGTTCACGTACCGCCCGCGCTCATCGCACTGAACGTCGCCAAACTTGCCACCGGCGTGAAGGAAGTGGCCGAGAGGCATCGCGATGCCGTGAGCGGGGTCCGGTCCGTGCTGCAGAAGCGGGCCGGGGAACTGGGGCTGCAGGGCCCCCAGGGGGCGGACGCCCCGCGGATGAGGTCCATGAAGGCCGCGGCGGACCTCGTGGCCCGGCTCGGGCGCACCGACGACGCGGCCGTGGTGGTGCGCGAGCTCGCGGCGGTGGCGTACGACGTGACCGACCAGGAGATCGGGGCAGCCCTCAAGCAGGCCCCCGAGGTGCTGGCCGCGCTCGACGACACCAACTGGAAGCTGCTGGGCAGCGTGCGCGGCTTCACCGGCCGGGACGACGGCGTGGGCGACCGGGCCGCACGGTTGATCCAGGTCATCGAGGAGACCGCGAACGACCACGAGCAGGCCCGCTCGCTCGTCCCCGTACTCGAACAGCTCCAGGACCGGGCGCTGGCCCTCGTCAACGAAGTCGCCCGCCTCGCGCAGGTCGCCCAGCCCGTGCCACCTCCGCCGCAGCAACCACAGCCGACCGCCGACGACATCAGCTTCACGGAACACGGGAAGCCGGTGATCCCTTCGGCGCCCGTCGTGCCGGAGGACACGCCGCAGCAGGCCGACGGTGGCGGGCGGCCGGTCGACGTACCCGCTCACGCCGTACGCCCGGGGGCTCCGCATGTCGTCGAGCCCACTCGGCTCGAAGCGTCCCTCGCCGCCACGGTCGCCGACGTGGAGGAGGAGATCAGGTCGTACCTCGCCACCCACCCGGGCACCCGCATCCAGGTCACCTGGCGGCCCGTGCCCCCCGGCGACCAGGAGAAGGAGGCCGGACGCTGATGGGCGCCGCCCTGCCCCAGGTGGGCCGTCGCACCATCGAGGCCCTGCTCGCCACGCACGCCTCCGCGCTCGGAGACCGGCGTCTGGTCCTGGTGCACGGGCGCTACACGGCCGGCGCGCCCGAGGAGTTCACCGTGCGGACGGGGGAGGAGACGCGGCGCGTCCGCGTCAGCCACCAGGCGTCCGTCCTGGGCATCCTCGAGGAGTGGACGAAGCACCGGGACAAGGCCGCCGGTGCGGACCTCCTCGTCGTCACCACCGGCGTCGACGACGGTCAGATCGGCTGGGACCTGCGCGGTCAGGCGGTGCGGCGGCAGACGCTCACGGTGGAGAACGCCGAGATCGTCATGCAGCGCTTCGGAGCGGCCGGACTCGACCCGCGCATGTACGACGAAGGATGGCTGCTGGAGGCGCTGCTCGACGCCGAGCCGTCCCGGGGGTGGAGGCGCGCGGGCTCCGTCCTGACGCGGGACGCTGCGCTGCGCGCGCTGGTCGTGGCCCGGCTCGGGCTGGGCGACGGCGACGACGGGGCGGCCCCGGCGGCGGGGACAGTCGTCGATCTGGACGCCTTGCTCACCTGGTCCCGTACACCTGCGGGGCCCCTGCGGTTCGCCGAGCTGGACCAGACCGAACGGGACGAGCTGAAGAAGTGGCTCGGTGAGACCACGGGGCCGGCCGCACCGGTCCTGATGTCCCTGGCCGAGACCGGGCGCGGACCGGACGCGATGCCGCTCGGTCTGCTGGGAGCCGTGCTGCGCGACCAGGCCGCGAGCCCGGACGTGGTGCTCGCCGTGGGCGGGCTGTTCGGCCAGGTGATGCCGCGCCGGACCGAACTGCAGTCCTTCACCGAGGCCGTCGAGGGCGCCCTCATCCGCTGGATCGGGGAGGCCCGGCACAACACCGACGCACGGGAGCGGGTCTCCGCGGTCCTCAAGCGCGCCGACAAGCTCGCCGAGGACGCCGGACTCACCACGGCCCTCGAATCCAACCGCTTCCTGCCGTCCAGCTTCACGGCCCAGCTGCGGCACGTGACGGCAGCGGCCCGTACCTCCCCGGAAGCGGGGGAAGCGGCCCTGTCCGAGCTGAACGCGCACATGCTGGCCCGGCTGAACACGGACCGCGTCGGCGTGGCCGAGATGGCCGTTCGCATCGCCCGCTGGCTGGCCCTTCCGCGGCCCTCGGTGGCGTCGGTGGCGGCCGGAGTACGGGACCAGGCAGGGGACTGGGGCTGGGCGGACCGGGCGCTCGCCGTTCTGTGGGCCGGCGACCCCGAGGGTGACGCCGCCGCGGGCGAGGACCTCCGTGCCCTGTACGAGGCGGCCCGGGAGCGGCGCGAGCGGCTGGACGAGGAGTTCGCCCGGCGGCTCGCATCCTGGGTACCGAACGCCACCGCGCTCCACCCCGGCGGCTGCCTGGTCGTCGAGAACGTACTGGCCGAAGCCGTCAGGCCGCTGGCCGGCGATACGGCTCCGCTCGTCCTGGTGCTGGACGGCATGAGCTGTGCCGTCGCCGCCCAACTGGGCGAGGAGGTCGAGCGCGAGGGCTGGACCGAGGCCGTGCCCGGCAGGGCGGGCCCGGAAGAAGAGCCGCGGCGGATGGCCGCGGTCTCCATGCTGCCCTCGGTCACCGAGGTCAGTCGTGCCTCCCTGCTCACCGGAACGGCGGTCAAGGGCGGTCAGGCGAAGGAGAGTTCGGGCTTCGCCGCCTTCTGGAAGCAGCGGCGACTCGACGCGCTGCTCTTCCACAAGGCCGGGATAGAGGGAGGGGCGGGAAGGTTCCTCTCCGAGGAGATGATGGCCGCGCTCGCCTCCGATGCGGTCGTCGGCGTCGTACTGAACACCATCGACGACGCCCTCGACAAGGGACAGCAGGGGCGGCGTACCCAGTGGAGTCTGGGTGACGTCACCTACCTGCGGGAGCTGCTGTCGGCGGCCAAGGGGTACGGGCGCCCGGTCGTGCTCGTCGCCGATCACGGCCATGTGCTGGAGAGGGGCGCGAGCGAAGGACCTGTGGGTGACGAGGGCGCGGGGCCCGGCTCGGCCCGATGGCGTACGGGCGCGGCGAAGGACGGCGAGGTCCAGCTGTCGGGGCCGCGTGTCCTTGAGGGCGGCGGCACCATCGTCGCGCCCTGGCGGGAGGACATCCGCTACACCGGCCGCCGGGCCGGGTACCACGGCGGAGCCGCGCTCGCTGAGGTCACGGTGCCGCTGCTCGCCCTGGTGCCCGACCGCGACCTGGTGCCGAAGGGGTGGGAGGCCCTGCCCCGGGAGCAGGCCGTGCCCCGGTGGTGGGCCCCCTACAAGGGCGGGCGGCCCGAGGCCGTGGCAGCGCAGGAGCCACCACGCAAACCGAAGCGGGGCAAGCCGAAGGAGCGGCACGCGGGCGAAGGGCTCTTCGCCGCTGCCGACGTCGCAGTGCCGGCCGCGGACGGAGCCGCCCCTGCCACCCTGGGCGAGCGGGTGGTCGCCAGCGAGGTGTACGAGGCGCAGAAGGAGTACGTCCGCAAGGCTCCCGAGAGCAAGGTCGTGGCGGCCGTCATCGACGCGCTGGCCGGGGCGGGCGGCACCATGTCACCGGCCGCGCTCGCCGGCGCCATCTCGGCGACCGGGCGGGTGCGGCGCAACATCGACGGGTTCATCGCCACCGTGCAGCGGCTGCTCAACATCGAGGGCTACCCGGTCCTCGGATTCATCGACGCCGGGCACACGGTGAAACTCGATGTGACCCTGCTGCGCGACCAGTTCTTCCCGAAGGAGCCGACGTGACGCCGATGACGCCGTCGCCCGACGTGAGCGCGGTCCGGCGGCGGGAGGTCGTCGACGCACTGCGCCGGGGCACCGTGCCGCACTCCGGGCTCGACCTCTTCGCGGTCGGCCTCGACCGGTTCACCGGCGCCCTCGACGAGGACGTGGCCACGGTGGCGCGGGGCGGCGCCGCCTTCCACGCCATCCGCGGCGAGTACGGCTCCGGCAAGACCTTCTTCGCACGCTGGCTCGCCGAGCGGGCCAAGCGCGCCGGGCTCGCCACGGCCGAGGTGCAGATCTCCGAGACGGAGACACCTCTGCACCGGCTGGAGACGGTGTACCGCCGGCTCACCGAGCGGCTGTCCACGGCGACCCACCAGCCCAGTGCGCTGCGCGCGATCGTCGACTCCTGGTTCTACACCTTGGAGGAGGAGGTCCTCGACAACGGGGACGTGGACGAGGACGACGAGGTGGCGCTGGCAGCGGCCGTCGACGTACTGATGGAGCGTCGGCTTGCCGATGTGGCCCGCACCACGCCGGCGTTCGCCGCGGCGCTGCGCGGGTACCGGCGCGCGGTCGCCGCCGATGACGCGGCGACCGCCGAAGCCCTCATCGCCTGGCTCGGCGGTCAGAAGTCCGTCGCGGCGTCCGCCCGTAGGGCCGCCGGAGTACGGGGAGACCTCGACCACTTCGCGGCGCTCGGCTTCCTGCAGGGACTGCTCACGGTGCTGCGGGACTGCGGCCATCCCGGCCTGCTGGTCGTCCTCGACGAGATCGAGACTCTCCAGCGGGTACGTGGTGATGTGCGGGAGAAGGGCCTCAACGCTCTGCGGCAACTTCTCGACGAGATCGACGCGGGGCGCTTTCCCGGGCTGTTTCTCGTCATCACCGGGACTCCGGCATTCTTCGACGGTCAGCAGGGAGTGCAGCGGCTTCCTCCGCTCGCGCAGCGGCTGGCGACCGACTTCAGCACCGACCCGCGCTTCGACTCTCCGCGAGCGGTCCAACTGCGGCTCGCGGGCTTCGACCTGGAGCGGCTCGGCGAGTTGGGCAGGCGGGTACGCGACCTGTACGCGGGTGCCGCCCGGTATCCGCAGCGAGTCGAGCAGCAGGTGGACGACGCTTATCTCATGGAACTCGCCACTGCCGTCACCGGCGGACTCGGGGGCAAGGTCGGGGTGGCGCCCCGCGTCTTCCTGCGCAAGCTCGTCGCGGATGTGCTCGACCGGGTGGACGAGTTCGAGGACTTCGATCCGCGCAGGCACTACGCGCTCACCATCGCGGACGGCGAGCTGACCGAAGTGGAACGCAACGCGGCGGCCGCACGCGCGGACGACATCGACCTGGAGATGCCGTGAGCGGCATCGACGATCTTGAACCCGCGCTGGTCCACCACATCGTCAACACGCTCGGCTGGCCCGGACTGCGCCCTCTGCAGGAGGAGGCCATCGGACCGCTGCTCGCGGGCGACGACGCGATCCTTCTGGCACCCACCGCCGGAGGCAAGACGGAGGCCGCTTCGTTTCCGCTGCTGTCGAAGATGGTGCAGCGGAAGTGGTCGGGGACGTCCGTCCTCTACGTGTGTCCGCTCAAGGCGCTGCTGAACAACCTGCTGCCCCGGCTGGAGACGTACAGCTCGTGGCTCGGACGCACGGCCGCTCTGTGGCACGGGGACGTCACCTCCGGCGCGCGGAAGCGGATCCTGGCCGCGCGGCCCGACATCCTGCTCACCACGCCGGAGTCGCTGGAGGCGATGCTGGTGAGCGCGAATGTCGATCACACGTCCTTCTTCTCCGGACTGCGCACCGTGGTCGTCGACGAGGTGCACGCCTTCGCCGGGGACGACCGGGGCTGGCATCTGCTCGCGGTCCTGGAGCGGCTGCAGCGCGTCGTCGGGCGCCCCGTCCAGCGCGTCGGGCTTTCCGCCACGGTCGGCAACCCTGAGGAGCTGTTGCTGTGGCTGCAGGGATCCGGAGCGGGGAAGCAGCCGTCCGTCGTGGTGGCACCGCATCTGGCCGACCCGCAGCCGGAGGCACAGGGAGCGGTGCCGCCGGGGGCGGCGGACATCCAGCTCGACTATGTGGGTTCCGTCGACAACGCCGCCACCGTGATCGCGGCCCTGCACCGCGGCGAGAAACGGCTCGTCTTCTGCGAGTCCCGTCGGCTCGTCGAGGAGCTGGGCGAGAAGCTGCGAGCCAAGGGCGTGACGACCTTCCTCTCCCACGCCTCCCTTTCGGTCGACGAACGCCGTCGCGCGGAACAGGCATTCGCCGAGGCCCGCGACTGTGTCATCGTCTCCACGAGCACCCTCGAACTCGGCATCGACGTCGGGGATCTGGACCGGGTCATCCAGATCGACGCTCCGCTCACCGTCGCCTCCTTCCTGCAACGACTCGGCCGCACCGGACGCAGGCCCGGGACATCACGCAACTGCCTGTTCCTCGCGCTGGACCGCGATGGACTCCTCGGCGCCGCGGCCCTTCTCCTGCAGTGGTCGCGCGGCTGGGTGGAGCCTGTCGTCGCCCCGCCGGAGCCGCGGCACATCGTGGCCCAACAACTTCTCGCGCTGTGCCTGCAGGAACCGCAGGTAGGGGACCGCCTCTGGCAGGAGTGGTGGAACGGCCTCGGCCCGTTCGGCCAGAACGCCGAGCCGATCGTCCGGCACCTGGTCGACCACGGCTACCTGAACCAGGACGGCGGACTCCTGTTCATCGGCCCCGAGGCGGAACGGCGCTTCGGGCACCGGCACTTCATGAGCCTCACGGCGGTCTTCACCGCGCCTCCCCAGTTCACCGTGCTGCAAGGCCGCCGGGAGATCGGCAGGACCGATCCGAGCCTGCTCACCGAACGGATCGACGGGCCACGGCGGTTGCTCCTGGCCGGACGGAGCTGGCAGGTCACGTACATCGACTGGAAGCGCAAACGGTGCTTCGTCGAACCCGTCGACGGCGGCGGCAGAGCAAAGTGGAGCGGTGCCGGGCTCGACTTCGGCATCTCCTTCGAACTCACCCGCGCGGTACGAGAAGCGCTCCTCGGGGCGAACCCGCCGGTGGACCTCACGGCGCGAGCGGAGAAGTACCTGACCGAAGCGCGGGAGCACTTCACGGAAGAGGTGCATCCCGGAGGCACGGTGATCACCCGCGGTTCCGGAGGACGCGTGAGGTGGTGGACATGGGCCGGCCATCGGGCGAACGCCACACTCGCGGCGACGCTCGCTGAGGTCGCCGTACCCGCCCAGCAGATCAACGACTGCTGGATCCGGCTGCGTGAGGACCTCAGCCCTGACGCCTGGAAACAGGTTTCGGTCGCAGCCTCGGACCATCCGTGCCTGCCGGAGGTCGACGAGCGGGCGGTCAAAGGACTGAAGTTCGCGGATGCACTGCCGCCCAGGCTCGCCGAATCGACGCTGGCAAGGCGGCTGGCGGACCTGGAGTCGGTAGCGCGAGTGCTGTCCGAACCCGTGCGGTTCGTTGCACGGCCATGATGAGTACTTGGGCCAAGCCGGGAGTTGCGTCAGTCTTCGGGCAAACACGCTTTGGCACCTCGGCCGTTGAACAGGAGCCGCCCTTGCCATCCGCAGCGAATCCTCTGCGAACCACTCGTCCGCGAAGCCGGTCCTCGCCGTCCGCCGTACGACGACGATCAGACATTTGACCACAGCCATGAGGCGTTCCCTGTGCGCCACTGCCAGGAGCCCCTCGCGCTCCGCGTCGGCCCCGTACGTAGATGGCACCCCGCGCGGCTCGGTCTCGCGAGGCCGGGACACGTCGGCCGTCGAAATCCGATTCGGCAGGCGTAGTGACGCCACCGACCGCAGCACCTCGCGGACGATCGCCGACCCTTTGAGCCCGCCGAGGTCACCCTCAAGCCGTCCGACGAGCCGACCACCGTCCCGTCCGAGCCTGGCACCACGGCCCGCCTTCGCCCGTGCCGGCCGCAACCGGTGCGGCATCCCCGGGATGCCAGAGCGTGGAGTAGATATCGTGTATACCCATCAACACCGAGCGAAAGGTGCAACGTTGAGCGACGGTCGGCTTGGTGTGGTGATGATCCACGGGATCAGGTCCGGGCCCAAGGTGTGGCGACCCCTCGAGCAGCTCATTGCGAACGACGAGGAACTGGGCTTCGTTGAAACGCTGCAGTTCCAGTACGCAACCGGAGTGAAGCGACTCCATCCCCTGCGCGTCTTTCCGTCGATCGATACCGTCGCCGACAGCCTCAAGGAGTTCCTGGCCACGGAGGCTGGTGACTTCGAGAGGCTGATGCTCGTGACCCATAGCCAGGGCGGCCTGGTGGGTCAGCGGCATCTGGCTCGCATGCTGGCCGACGGAGCGGGCCAGGAACTCGTCCGCATCAAAAGGGTGGTGATGCTGGCCTGCCCCAACAATGGTTCAGAGTTGTTGCTGTCGCTGCGCCGCAACATACTGGGCCTGGGCCATCCTCAGGAGAAGGACTTGCGGCCGCTCAACCGCGAGGTATCCGCGACGCTGCGCACGATCCTGCGTGATGTCGTGCACGCCACTGCTGTCAGCGACCGTACGTGCCCGATCGACTTCCGCGTCTACGCCGGGGAGAGTGACCGTGTCGTTCCGGCCGCGTCCGCGCAGTCAGTATTCCCCGACACCGCCGCCCTGCCCGGTGACCATTCCACGATCCTCAAAGCGGACTCGGCCGACCATCGCACCTTCACCACCCTGCGCCGTCTCATCCTCACCCTCCCCGAAGGTGAAGATGACCGGCTACCGTCCGCGGCACAAGCGGTGCCGCCGAATCCGCGAGGCTCAGTGACCAACATCATCAGTGGCGGCACGGCCCACGGCCCCGTCATCCAGGGCGGCACGGTAGAGGTCTCCTTCCCCCATCCGCCTGCAGACGAGAACGGGCCCTGATCAACGACGGGGCAGGGCCCGGGTCGGGTCGGACATGTTCTTATGAAAGACGGTCGAAGTAATAGGGGAGCCATTCTTCGAGGAATTCTGAGAAGGGCACGGCGGCGGGACACACACGCCGGCTGAAGCCGGACAGCACCACCATGCCAGGGGGAAGAGTGTCTGTTCGGTTGAAGAGCGCGATCGTTATCTCGTAGATGTGGCGTCGTCTCGCTGCGATGACTCCGGCCTGGATGGAGTCTGAGTCCAGGTCGGCGGCCCGAGCTTCTCGGCGCAGGAGTTCGCCGGCGATGGCAGGTACGACGTTGTTGCAGAGAACCGTGATCAGCTTGGGGTTTGGGCGCAAGTCGATCCGTTCCGCTGAGCTGTAACGAAAGCGGTCGACGAAGGCTTCGGTGAACGGCAGCAGGACTCGCGGTGTCCCGGACCCCGCCACGAGCCTGGCCAGTGGCTCCGCAGAGGAGGCGGTGAGGTGCAGTTGGACCGCCAGCAGAGCTGATTGCAGTCGGGGCATGGCTGCCAGCTTCGCGGCCAGGCGGTATTCACGGTCCGTGAACGGGAGTCGGCCGAGCATGTACGACGTTGCCATCTCTCGAGCCTCGACCTCCGTGAGCAGTACCGGTGGACCATGGCCTGGCGAGCCGTGTGGCGTGTACTTGGGACCGTTCCTCGACGGGTCCCCTCTTGCGGTAGAGCGGTAGAACTCGCGCAGTACGCGGGACGCAGGCAGTACGGAGTCCGGCGGTGCCTGGCACGCGAGGACAAGGCGGGGCCAGTCCCGCGCCAGCATGCGCATGCTCTTCCGGCAGGCCGCTGCCGGATCGGCGTCGGTCGCTGCGGCAAGCCGGTCGATGCTACGTAGCAAGTAGTCCGCTGGTGTGGATCGGGCCACGGTCCGTCGTGCCCGTCCGCGTGCAGCTTCGCCGCTTCGTCCGGCGTCGAGTGTGAAGTACTCGTTGAGGGATGCGTGGTCGGCCGCCCCGAAGTGGACAGCGACGTCTCGCGTTCGCGTGGCCTGAGCCCAGTACCTACTGCGCACTGCACTGAGGCGGTGCTCTGCCTGTTCGGCCGCAGAGATGGCGGGCGATGCCGAAGGTGCCAGCCCTTCGCTCATGAGCGACCGCACGAACTGGTCATTTGCGCGGATCTGATGCGGGGGAGGGCTTCGAAACCACAGTTCCGATGACATTTTCGTCGTTTGGATCTGTTCATTGACCGACTGCAGGTAGACGTCGAGTTTGTGGCGGTCCGGTGTCATGATTGCGTGTCCACAGTGTCGTTCACCAGGGCCGCGTACCCATGAAGCAGCCGTTTTGAGATGTGGTGGCCTTCCTCTCCCAGGCTGAACCGTCTTGAGCTCAGAGCGGAGGCGAGGAGAGCGAACGCCGTCGCTGTGGTCAGTGAGTCCCTGTCTCCCTCCTCCAGCCAACTCGCTGTGACGGTGAGGTCCCGGATGAAAGACGGCAAGGAACGAACAGCCCACGCGTCGGTCGGTCCCCGCACGGCACCGGCTTCGGCTGCCAGTGGTGACTGGGACAGCAGTTGGCCGAGGTTCAGTAGGAGGCCCCGGAGGGCGGTGGCGGAACAGTGGGCGGCTTTCTGTCCGGCCTGGCTGAGTGCATGCGGGGATCTCATGCACTCTGCCTCGATGATCTCGTGGATGTCCTCGGCGGACATTTCCCGAAGCCAGATCCGCGCGCGCTTGCGCCGTGTCTCCCTCATATCGGCGAAGAAGGGCATATTGAGGGGGCCTTGCAGGTCGTACTGGAGTCTCTCAACGAGTCGGCCGACGAGAGACGCACGGACAGCAGTGTTCTGGGACATTTGCCGTGTGCGTAGGTTGTTGAGTGTGACCCCAGCGCATTGACGTGAGTACCACTGGGTGAAGGCTCTTCCAGTGAGCGCGTGCCGCCGTGGGTCCACCATGAGATCCGGCCTTGCGGAGATTCGATCCAAGGCTGCTTCGATGGCGGGTTTTTCATGGCGCACGGCGGAAAGGAACTGCTCTTGTGATCCGCCGGCAATGAGGAATCGCTTCAGAGGCGTGTGGCCGGGCTCCTTGGAGCCCAGCTGTTCCTCGCTGTCATCAGTGCGGTGGAAGGACGCCATGACAGCGCTACGGGCCGCTCCGATCGAGGTGCGGTACCGATGGTGGACCAGTCTGCTCGCCGCGAAGATCGTATGACACGGCGCGTCCAGATCGGTCAAGTGGACCACGAGCGGGTCAGGTGTTTGAAGGAAGTCCGCCTGTGCCGCCAGCACTTCATTGACTCGGCTCTCGAATGGAAAGATGCAGGCGTCTTCGTCGCTCCAGACGCTGCCGTCCGCTTCCACGAAGCACTGTCTGAAGAGGCGGTTCGTGCGGGGCAGATAGGTCAGTCCCTGGCCCGAGGGGCCCTTCGTGCTGCCCAGACTCCAGGTGACAACTACTTTGTACTCGTCTATGAAAGGACTGTTGTCCAGGTGCAGGGTGTTGTCCCGGGCGACGACGTCGACGGGATAGGTGTCCTTGGCCCGCATGTCGATGATCTTTATCGGGCCGCCCAGTGCATGGGCGATGAGGACGGCGAAAAGCGGGTGCGCGACGGCGTCCCACAAGCCGGCGTTTGTCAGCAGCGGTGTCGACGAGGCGATGTTCAGGTAGCTGTGCAGCGTGCCGCGGCTGCCGCCTGCCTGTATCTCGGCGTCGTAGGTTTGCCGGAAGTCGTCGAACTGGACTGCCGAGAGTATTCCGGTCGTGCTGACGGCTCCCTCGTCAGTGAGCGCTCGGCTCAGGGGGCCGAGCGCTTGTGTCCCGATGAGATTGTCCAGCATGGCGCGGAAGCGGGCGTCCTCTGTCCGGCGCGAGAGCTGACGGTAGGAGGACGGGCTGGCCAGTTGATCGGAGGGGACGAGGGGTGTGTGACGCAGAGCCATGTGGTTGCCGTTTCACCTGGGCTCGTCTGTGCTGACGAAGCGGTCGAGATCCCTCAGGACGCGATGGACCTCGGCCACCGCGTTGTCATTCCCGACTTGGGTGTAGGCATATTCGAGCTGTCGCAGAATCGCTCGAACGGAACGAGAGTTGCCGAGTGCTTCTTCGGCTCGCCATGCACGTTCCAACCAAGTGCAGCCTTTCTCCAGGTCTCCGGATTTGACTCCGACTGTTCCCAGGACTCGCAGGGCGAGCGCGCGGCCGTACGCGTTCGCCCTTTCCTCACAGATCGCCAGGCTGCGCAGGCCCAGGTCTTCGGCCCAGGTGTAGCGTCCCAGCTCGATGAGGGCGCGTGCGGCGTCGTACAAGCCTCGTGCTTCACGCACAGCGTTATTGTTGCGCCGCGATTCTCTGGCGGCACGCAGCCCCCAGCGCAGGGCTTGGGCATAGGAGCCGGAGCGGAGTGAGAGTTCCGCCATGGCGTGCTGGGTGGAGGCTGTCTGGCTGCTGTCTCCGCGGGCACTTTCAATACTGAGGGCCGCCAGGAGCTGTTCCTTTGCGAAGCTGAGCCGGCCGGCGTCGGCGAGCGCCCTTCCCAGGCCGCGCCGGCAGTGAGCCTCCATCGGGTGGTCGCCGGCCAGGGCTGCTTGGAGAGCGCGTTCTTGAACCTCGAGGGTCTTGGGAATGTCCTGTCGCCAGTAGAGGTAGGTGTTGACGCACCAGGCGAAGCGGGTGACGAACTCGTAGTCGTGGGTGTCCGACGCCTCGTCCATCAGGCGGACCATGGACGGCGTGATGGCACTGAACCAGGTGAGTGCCTCGGGAACGGTGAATCGGACCTCGCCGGCGATCCGTTGGGCGTCCTCTCCCAGTGTGATCGCAGACCGGTTGGGGTCGATCGCTTGGTCGGCTGCGAAGCTGAGCGCAAGGTAGGTGATGCGGATTCGACGGGCGATGTCGATCTGCTGTTCCGCATTCAGTACTTGGGTGCGCGTCTCTGACAAGTACGCCCGGATGATGTCGTGCATACGGTAGTGTCCTCGGCTGATCTCGTCTATCAGGGAGGCGAGACTCAGCGCGCGCAGGGTCCGGTCGCATCTGGATTCGTCCTGGTCGAGTACGAGCCGCAACACGGCGCTGGAGAGCTCGGTATTGGGCAGCATCGATGCCGCGTACAGGACGTACTTGGTTTCAGGGTCGAGGTCTTCGACGGACCAGGAGACAACTCTTCCGACCTCTATTCCGAGATCGGCGTCGTCGAGGAACCGTAGGGGCGTGTCTCCGGACTGAATTCCCGCGAGTGCGTCCTGGAGGTCCCAGGTGGTGTGGACAGCCAGTTTGGCGGCGACGATGGCAAGCGCCAGAGGGTGTCCCTCCAGCAGTTCGACGATGCGGGTCGCGCTGTGGTTGTCCTTGCCGACGCGGACGAAGCCCACGCGTTCCGCAAGCAGTTCAATGCCTTCTTCGATACTGAGCAGAGGCAATTTGAGGACCTGAGCCTGGTGTCGAATGATCAATTCTGGGACAGCGCGTCGACTTGTGACGATCAGGCTGGAGCCCACGCCGGGTACCAACTCTCTGACATCGTCGTAGGTCGACACGTTGTCAATGATCACCAGGCACCTTTTTCCCGCTGTCGCCGAGAGAAACGCGTTGCCCCATCCTGTGTCGTCATGTAGATCAGAGCGGCTTACACCAAGTGCGGCCAGGAAGGTGCGTAGGGCGTCACGGGGTTCCACCCTCGGTGCATTCGAATATGCTTGCATGTCGACGAAGAACTGTCCGTCGGGGTAATTTTCCAGCCGTGATCCAGACCAGGCGAGCGCCAAGGTGGTCTTGCCTGCTCCAGCCAGACCCCACAGCACACAGCACCGTGAGCCTGAAGATCCCATGGCGTCGTCCATGGCTTTCAGGAGGTGCGACCGACCGATGACCCGGCCCACGCCGCCGGGCAGCATGTGGGGCACTTCCGCGCGATTCATCGAAGGTGACCGCTGGACGTATATCGGCCCCGACGACCCAACCTGCAGCAGTTGATTCGCCGACAGGCGTTCCGCAATATTACGCGGGACGCCTTCCTGCTCGGGATTCACTGAGCCTTTCCTCCAGTCCTTGTCCACCGGCGCGGAAGGGGGCTGCCCCAAGCGTTTCATGTCCCCGGTGCGTCATGCAGTCACATCGAGACGTTACCGATGTTCTGGGCCTGAATGAGCTTCTGCACATTGCTGGATGTTACGGAGTTGTTGGCGCCGGCGGACATCGAAAACCTGTGCAGATGGTCCCGAAACGTCGGATCCTGACTCGCGTGCGTGAACAGCAGAGCCTGAAGTTCACGCCTGTCGTCTGCGGAGAGAGTTCCGCGTTCCGCCCGGTTCAGGAATTCCGGCTCCTGTGGAGGGGTCTGAATCCCGGAAAGGTGGCGGCGGATGAGGTCGATGATCGCAGCGCCAGATCCTTCGGATATCCTGGCGAGCGCAGCAGTCACAATGGCCTCTGTCACGCGTCACTCTCCCTGATTGTTTGGCAGGGCCGGAAAGGCCAGGGTGGGCCGGCATGCTCGACGGACGTCACCGAGGTGCGCGGACGTAACGATAGAAGAGGATCTTCAGGTGGCGCTCGGGCAAGGACACAGGTATAGGTAACGGTACCCTCTGCCCTGGAGGTTGGAAGCACAACTTGCGAGAAGAAACCATTCTCCTTACGGCCGTCCAGGCGGAGTCAGCGCACTTTCAGGTTCCGGGTACTACGCGCCTGGCCGGCGGGCAGGGATCCGTGTGTCATGGCCGTGTGTCATGGCAGGGGGAGCGGTACAGCGTGGCCGCCGCGGGGCAGGCAGGTGGGCGGGCGTCACCGGCCCCTGTCCGCAGGGCCGCCCCCGTTCCCAGGCCCCGCTACCCCGGAACGGGGTAGTCGGAGCGTATGAGTGATGCCGGGGTTTCCGGGCGGCTTCGGCGGACCGCCGCCGACGTGTTCGGCTGGCGGGAGCTGCGGCCGGGGCAGTCGGACGCGATGGAAGCGGTCATGGCGGGGCAGGACACGCTGGAGGTCATGCCCACCGGCGGGGCGCGCGGAGAGTGCGGACTGATCGGCCGGGGGGCGGCGAACCCGGCGTTCGGCGGGCGGGAGCGCGGGAAGACGAAGGAGGGAGACGCGGGGTGAGGTGCCCGGTGCCGCCGACGAGCGAGGAGGACGCGATGGGGCAGGTGACCGGAACGACGCGGCCGGAGCAGCGGATCGGCATCCGCACGTACGGCGAGGTCGACTCGGTGCTCAGCGGGCTGGTGGCCCGGCACGGGGGCAGCGCGCAGTTCTCCGCGGGGGAGGCGGTGGCCCTGGAGTGGGCGCTGGGACGTACCGACCGCTCGCCGATCACCGGCGTGGGCGCCCGCGACATACCGGACCTGCAACTGCTGACGGCGGAGGTCGACGCCACCGTCGTACGGCTGGAGGACCCCACTGCGCCGGCGGGCAACCGCGACTACTTCCGGGGTGTGTACGACGCCCTCGCCTGGATCTGCGGTCTACGGGGCCGGCCCGTGTGAGGGTTCTGCGGTTCGCGGGGCGGGCCTGTGTGCCGGGTCTGCGGTTCGCGGGGCGGGCCTGTGTGCCGGGTCTGCGGTTCGCGGGGCGGGCCTGTGTGCCGGGTCTGGGGTCTGCGTTGCCGGGCCGGGGCAGGGGTATGCCGGGGCGGCCCGGGTGCGTGCCGGTGCTCTGAGCCGGTGCGCCGGCGCGGGCGGCTACTGCACCCGCCCCGCCGCGGGCTGCTCTTCCTCGTCGTCGGGGAGATGGACGTCGTCGACCGCGATGTTGACCTCGACGACCTCCAGGCCGGTCATCCGCTCGATCGACGTGATGACGTTCTCCCGGACGTCGGCGGCGACGTCGGTGATGGCCAGCCCGTACTCGACGACGAGGTCGAGGTCGACGGCGCTCTGCCGTTCCCCGACCTCCACCTTGACGCCTCGTGTGACGCCGCGCCCACGCCCGGGAACCCGTTCGCTCACCGCGCCCATGGTGCGGGCGAGGCCGCCGCCCAGGGCGTGCACGCCGGGTACCTCACGCGCGGCCATCCCGGCGATCTTCGCCACGACGTCGTCCGCGATGGTGGTCCTGCCCCGGGCCCCGGGCTCCGTCTCGCCGCCGCGCTTGCCCTCGCCCGCGCGTGCCGCCGTACCGGTCGTCTCCGTCATGTCCAACCCGCCTCCTCGGCGTGCGCGGGGACCCGCCGTACGGGAGGCCGCCGCGACGCTCACGACTCCTTTCCAGGGTGCCCCGGGGCCACCGGGCCCGCCACCGCTGGCCGGGGCCGCGCGTCGTACGGCAGAGGGAACCACCGGGCGGGGTGGGCGCCGGCGTCCCCGCGAGGAACCACCGGGCGGGCGGCGGCCTCCGGCCGGTCAACCGCCCACACACCGTGGGGCGTTCCGGTCGGCGCGTGCACACGTGGCCTCCAGCGTGAGGTCCAGGACCCGCCCGGCCAGCAGCCGGGATCCGGTGACACCGGACTCGGTGCGGTCGACCGAGGGGGTGGCGCGCACGGTGAACGCGTCGCCGGGAAGCTCGGAGCGCACGACCGTCGGCCGCAGCGGGCCGGTCACCGCGCGGACGGTGAGCCGCCCGGAGATGACGGTGGGGCTCACGTGCTCGGAGACGAACGTGATCAGGGGGTTGCGTCCGGCATGGGGGAACCGCTCCGACCGCACGGCGGCGTCCCGGACCGTGTCGCCGGTGCGGAAGCCGGCCGCGTCGATCTCGGCGCGCACGCTCGACTCGGCGCGCACGCTCGACTCGGCGAGCGGTTCGGCGACGTCGGACGTGCCGGCGCGGATGGCGAAGGTGCCGCGTACCGGCGCGAGGTTGAAGAGATGCCTGGTGCTGTGGCCGCCCGGTTGTGCCTCCGGGCTCTCCGGGGCTACTCCTCGAACAGCGGTTCCTGACCGTCCAGTTGCGCCTCCTGCCGGACCCGCTTGTTCCGGGTGCCCACCACCACCGCCGTGCCGGCCGCCACCACGCCGAGGGCCGCGGGGACCATCCAGCCGCGGTTCAGGCGGTCGCCGAGCACATGGTCGAGGGAGAGGCGGCCGGGGCCGGCGAGGGCGAGGCTCGTCGCGGCCAGGCCGAGGGCGGCGGGGTGTTCGTAGCCGCCCTCCTGGTTGAAGAAGCCGTTCGGGGCGTGCACCGCGCAGGCGCCAGCCATCCCGCCGGCCGCCGCGGCGCCCGCCGCCGGGGTGGCCAGCCCCAGCGCCAGCAGGGTGCCGCCACCCCACTCCGCCAGCCCCGACATGGTGGCGCTCAGTTTGCCGGGCCGGTACCCGACGGACTCCATGAACTGGCCGGTGCCCTCGAGCCCGGCCCCGCCGAACCAGCCGAAGAGCTTCTGCGCGCCGTGTGCGGCCAGCACCCCGCCGGTGCCCAGCCGGAGCAGGAGCAGACCCAGATCACTTCGTTCGTAGCACGTCACGATGTCTCCCGGTGCAGAAGTGGACTCCACCTCAGCGTCGCAGCCCGCCACCCACCCGGCCCTCCCTGGCAGCCGTTCGGGTGGCGGGGTGCCGGGGGCGGTGTGAGGGTGGCGTGCATGACGATTCAGACGGCCAAACTGAGCGATCCGGCGGTCCGCGCCTTCGTCGCCGCTGTCAACTCCCATGACCGCGAGGGCTTCATGACCCTCCTCGCACCCGGCGCCACCATGGCCGACGACGGCACGGACCGTGACCTCGCCGAGTGGGTCGAGCGGGAGATCTTCTCCTCCAACGGCCACATGGAGGTCGACAACGAGTCCAACGGCGGCCGTTCCCTCATCGCCCGCTACCGCAACGACACCTGGGGCGAGATGCGCACGCGGTGGACCTTCAGCGTCGGCGACGACGGCAGGATCACCCGCTTCGAGACCGGACAGGCCTGAGCGACCCGGGGACGGGGCGGCCGGGCGGCGCCGTGCACGCGGCAGCCGTTCCTCGCCGGCCGGTCCGTACCCCGCGGTCCCGCGCGAGGTCCCCCCTCCGGTCGACGTGGAACGGCTGCCGCCCTCCCCCTGGGTGTGGCTGAAGGGAGCCGGCTGCTCCAAGTGTGAAGCCCTTGTGCGGAGTTCCTGTGGAGGAGAGTCGAGCATAGGCTCCCCACCGGCGGCTATGGGGCGGACGGTCATACTCCGCTTGTGCAGGTTGACCGTTCACCTTTCCTCCCCGGCGTTCAGCCGCGCCCGACGTACGGCATCGTCGTCGCCAGTACCGTCGCGAACTGCACGTTCGCCTCGAGCGGCAGCTCCGCCATGTGCCGCACCGTGCGCGCCACGTCGGTGACGTCCATCACCGGCTCCGGCACCACCTCGCCGTTCGCCTGCAGGGCGCCGCTCTTCATGGCCTTCGTCATGTCGGTCGCCGCGTTGCCGATGTCGATCTGCCCGACCGCGATCCGGTACGGCCGCCCGTCCAGGGACAGCGCCTTGGTCAGGCCGGTCAGGGCGTGCTTGGTGGCGGTGTAGGCGGCGGAGTGCGGGCGCGGCGCGTGCGCCGAGATCGAGCCGTTGTTGATGATCCGGCCGCCCTGCGGGTCCTGCTCCTTCATCTGCCGGTACGCCGCGCGGGCGCACAGGAACGCCCCGTTGAGGTTGGTGTCCACCACGTGCCGCCAGGCGTCGTAGGCCAGTTCCTCGACCGGCACCCCGCCGGGCCCGAAGGTCCCCGCGTTGTTGAACAGCAGGTCCACCCGCCCGAACCGCTCGACGGCCGCCGAGAACAGCGCGTTCACGTCCTGCTCCCGCGACACGTCCGTGGGCACGGCCACCCAGGAGCCTTCGGGCACCAGGGCTCCCGTCTCCCGGAGCGTCTCCTCCCGGCGGCCGGCCAGCGCGACCGACCAGCCGGCGCGCAGCAGTTCCTCCGTGACCGCGCGGCCGACCCCGGAGCCCGCACCGGTCACGACCGCGATCCTCGACCGCCGTTCGGCGGTTTGCTTGGCACTCATAGCCCTGAAGGGTAGGAGACGGTCCGCCATCCGGAACTCATGAGTCCGCCATGCGGGTGTTGTGTACGCGCCAAGCCGTCGTCGTCCCGGACCGATCGCCAGCGGCCGCGACGGCGCCGACAAGCCGGCCAACTGGGACGCGTACATGACCGCCAACCCGCACATGAGGTTCTACAACGGGCGGCGCGGCTGCGTGACGGGTCGCGCTGGGCCGGGAGCAGGCCCGGGCCGACTTCCGGACCGTGCCGTACGTGACCACCCCCGGGCGCCGGTCACGACGGCCGCGTCCTTCGTGTCCGAGGTGGGGGAGCAGGGGCTCAGGCCCGTGTGAGTTCCGCCGTGGGGTCCGCCTCGGGGGCCTCGCCCGGGTAGCGGACGCCGACGCGGTCCCGGATCGCGTCGAGCGTCCGCATCACGGCGAGGGTGCCGTCGAGCGGGACGAGCGGCGACTCCGTCTCACCGGCGCGCAGGGCACGCATCACCTCGCGGGCCTCGTGCTTGAGGCTGTCGTGCGCGGCGCCGGAGGCCGGGTCGTGGGCGAACTCCTCGGGGTCCCGGCCGTCGCGGTGCAGGACGAAACGCTCGGGGTTGAAGAAGCCGTACGGGATGTCGATCCGGCCGCGGCTGCCGGCGACCGACGCCGCCACGGGCGTACCGCCGACGATGGAGCAGTGCACCGACGCCAGAGCGCCGCTCTCCCA
The DNA here is from genome assembly GCF_043204795.1 of Streptomyces sp. NPDC047706. Taxonomy (NCBI): domain Bacteria; kingdom Bacillati; phylum Actinomycetota; class Actinomycetes; order Kitasatosporales; family Streptomycetaceae; genus Streptomyces; species Streptomyces sp. NPDC047706. The sequence goes on from NZ_JBIDCW010000003.1 coordinate 298,661, forward strand.
GGAGAGCAGCGCTCCCGTCTGGAGATCGACGCCCTCGTCGGAGAGCACCGCTCTCGCCACGATGTCCGACGGCTCCCCGAGCAGCAGATGCGCGAACGACACCGGATACACACCGAGGTCCAGCAACGCACCCCCGCCCTGCCGCGGGTCCCGCAGCCGGTGCGCGGTTGGGAAGGGCCCGGACAGCCCGAAATCCGCCTGCACACTGCGGACCTCACCGATCGCCCCGTCGTCCACCAGCGCCTTCAGCCGCAGCATCAGCGGACTGCAGTACATCCACATCGCCTCCATCAGGAAGCGGCCCCGCTCGCGCGCCAGCGCGACCAGCTCCTGCGCCTGACGCACGTTCAGCGTGAACGGCTTCTCCAGCAGCACGTTCCGGCCCGCCGCCAGACACAGGCCGGCCGCCGTCCGGTGCGCCACGTGCGGAGTGGCGACGTACACCACGTCCACATCCTCGTCCTGCGCCAGCGCCTCCCAGTCCCCGTACGCCCGGGGAATCCCGAACCGTTCCGCGAACGCCTTCGCCGACGCCGAGGTCCGCGACGCCACCGCCACCACCTCGGCGTCCGGCAGGTCCACCAGATCGGCCGTGAAGGCCGCCGCGATCCCGCCCGTCGCCAGAATCCCCCACCGCACGCCGTCCGCGCCCATTCCCGCCCCGCCCTCGTTCGCTCTCGTTCGTTCTCGTTCGATGTCAGCAGGCACCGTGTTCGAACTGAGAGCATAGGGACCGGACTGCTCGAAGAGGGAGGGGCACATGCCCGAAGGGGCACCGATACCGGACCTGGCACAGGCGGCCGCGGCGGACACGCGGCCGCCCGTCCGTGCGCTGCGCCGCACCGGTCTGCTCGTCACACTCGTCCTCGGCGGCCTGACAGCCACCCCGCCGCTGGCCATGGACATGTACCTCCCGGCGCTGCCCGACGTCACCCGGGCGCTGCACGCGCCCGCCGCGACCGTGCAGCTGACGCTCACCGCCTGCCTGGCCGGCATGGCCTTCGGGCAGCTGGTCGTCGGCCCGATGAGCGACCGCTGGGGCCGCCGCCGTCCACTGCTCGCCGGACTGGCCGTGTACGTCGTCGCCACCGTGCTGTGCGCGCTCGCGCCCACCGTCGAGACACTCGTCGCCTTCCGGCTGGCGCAGGGGCTCGCGGGCGCGGCGGGGATCGTGATCGCCCGGGCGGTCGTCCGTGATCTGTACGACGGCATCGCGATGGCCCGGTTCTTCTCCACCCTGATGCTGGTCTCCGGTGCCGCGCCGGTCGTGGCGCCGCTGATCGGCGGGCAGATGCTGCGGGTGACGGACTGGCGGGGGGTGTTCGTGCTGCTCGCGGCGCTCGGGGTGGTGCTCGCGGCGGTCGTGTGGTTCCGGCTGCCGGAGACCCTGCCGGCCGGTCAGCGGCACGGCGGCGGCATCGGCGAGACCCTGCACGCCATGCGCCGCCTCCTCGCCGACCTGCCCTTCACCGGCTTCGTGCTCGCCGGAGGCTTCGCCTTCGCCGCGCTGTTCGCGTACATCTCGGCCTCGCCCTTCGTCGTCCAGGAGATCTACGGCGCCTCCCCGCAGACGTTCAGCCTGCTGTTCGGCCTGAACTCCGTGGGGCTGGTCGTCGCCGGGCAGATCAACGGCAGGGTGCTGGTCGGCCGGGTCCGTCTGGACAAGGTCCTCGCCGTCGGTCTCGGCATCGTCGTGCTGGCCGCGACCGCGCTGCTGCTGATGTCGCTGGGAGCCTTCGGCGAGGTGGGGCTCGCGCCGGTGGCCGGCGCGCTGTTCGTGCTGATGAGCGCGATGGGCATCACCCTGCCCAACACCCAGGCGCTGGCCCTGATGCGGGTACGGCACGCGGCCGGGTCCGCGTCCGCGCTGCTCGGTACGTCGTCCTTCCTGATCGGCGCGATCGCCTCCCCGCTCGTCGGGGTCGCCGGTGAGCACACCGCCGTCCCGATGGCCGTCGTCCAACTGGCCGCCGCGCTGGTGGCGGTCGGCTGCTTCGTGGGAATGTGCCGTCCCTGGAACACCCGCGCGACCGAGAGCCTGGGGGAGGAGAGCTGAGCGCACCCAGACTGCGCACCGGCGCCCCGGAACGGGCCGGCCTCGACCCCGGCGAACTCCGTGCCCTGGTCCGCGAGGTCCGGCAGCTGACGACCGGGGAACGCCCGTGGGCGCCGGGCGTGGTGGTGGCCGCCGGGCGGGGTCCGGTGCTCGCGGTGCAGGAGGCGGCGGGCCACGCGGTGCGGTACGCGGCGTACGACCCGGAGGCGGACGCGGGCGTGGAACTGCCGCCCTCCGCGCGCGTGCCGGTGACCGTCGACACCGTCTTCGACCTGGCCTCGCTCACCAAGCTCTTCACGGCCGTCGCAGCGGTGCAGCAGATCGAACGCGGCACGCTGGGCATCGACGGGCAGGTCGGCGCGTACCTCCCCGAGTTCCGGGCCGCCGCCAGGTACGGCATCACGGTCCGCGCCCTGCTCACCCACACGTCGGGCCTGCGCCCCGAACTGCCGCTGTACGACTGCGCGACGGACGCGGAACGCCTGGCCCGGCTGCGCGCGGAGGCCCCGTCCGGCCCGCCGGGCGGGTACCGCTACTCCGACCTGAACCTGCTCCTGCTGCAGCACGTCCTCGAACGTGTCACCGGCCGTCCCCTGGACGTACTGATCCGCGACGGCGTCACCCGGCCCCTGGGGATGACGTCGACCCGCTTCGGCCCGTGCCCGGACGCGGCCGCTACGGAGGACCAGCGCCGCCCGTGGGCGAAGGCGGACCGGGGGATGCTGCGGGGCGAGGTCCACGACGAGAACGCGTGGGCGCTGGGCGGGGTCGCCGGTCACGCGGGTCTGTTCTCGACCGCCCGGGACCTGGCGGTGTTCTGCCGGGCGCTGCTGGCGGGCGGCTCGTACGGGCCGGCGCGCATCCTGGGCCCGGACTTCGTCGACCTGATGCTGACGCCGCCCGGGCTGGGGTTCGCGCTGGACCAGTCGTGGTTCATGGGGGAGCTGGCGGGCAGGGGAGCGGCCGGCCACACCGGCTTCACGGGCACGTCCCTGGTCGTGGACCGGGCGACGGACACCTTCCTGGTCCTGCTGGCCAACACGGTCCACCCGCGACGCCGGCCGCCCGACAGCAGGCCGCGGGCCCGGGCGGGGTCGCGGATGGCACGGGCGGTACGGGGGGTATGAGCGGGGCGGCGACGTGAGCGGTGAGAGGGGGGGGAAGCGGCGCCTGGGCGGCTTGAGGGAGGGACAGCGGCGCGTGGGCGGCTTGAGAGAGGGGGGTAAGGGCGCCCCGGCGAGCTGAGAGAATCGCACGGTGAACGTCCCCCTGCCCGCCTCCGAAACGCTCCGCGCCGCCCTCGCCGGCCTCCTCGACGGGCTGCCGCCCAGACAGGCCGCGCAGGCCGTGGAGCGGCTGATCGCGAGCTATCGGGGGACCACCCCGACCGACGCGCCGATCCTGCGGGACCGGGCGGACGTGGCCGCGTACGCGGCCTACCGGATGCCGGCCACCTTCGAGGCGGTGTCGGCGGCGCTGGGCGCGCTCGCCGACGCCACGCCGGACTGGGTGCCCGGCGGGCACGTGGACGTCGGCGGCGGCACAGGGGCGGCCACCTGGGCGGTCACCGCCACCTGGGAGGGCACGCGCCCGGTCACCGTGCTCGACTGGGCCGAGCCCGCGCTGGCGCTGGGCCGGGAGATCGCGGCGGCCAACCCGGCCTTGCGCGACGCCCGCTGGCAGCGCTCCCGTATCGGAGCGGCGCTCACCGTGGAGAGCACCGATCTCGTCACCGTCTCCTACGTGCTGAACGAGCTCACCGCCCCCGACCGCACCGCCCTCGTCGACGCCGCCGCCACCGCCGCCCAGGCCGTCGTGATCGTCGAACCGGGCACCCCCGACGGCTACGCCCGTGTCATCGAGGCCCGGGACCGTCTGATCGGCGCCGGCTTCCACATCGCCGCGCCCTGCCCGCACAGCGCCGCCTGCCCCATCGCCCCGGGCACGGACTGGTGCCACTTCTCGGCCCGGGTCAGCCGTTCCTCCCTGCACCGGCAGGTCAAGGGTGGCTCCCTGCCCTACGAGGACGAGAAGTTCAGCTACGTCGCCGCGACCCGCTTCCGCCCCGCGCCTGCCCCTTCCCGTGTCGTGCGGAAGCCGCAGACCCGCAAGGGCCAGGTGCTGCTGGACCTGTGCGAGGGCTTCGAGGCGACCGGGCCGGCGCTGCGCCGCACGACGGTCACCAAGCGGCACGGGGACCTCTACAAGGCCGCCCGTGACGCCGGCTGGGGCGACCCCTGGCCGCCGTGACGCCGCGCTGATCCCCTACCGTCCCGCGCTCTTCTCCTGGAACTTGCGCAGCAGCTCCCGTTTCTGGTCCTGGGCGCCCGGGCCGCCGACGCGGCCGCCCTGGTTGCCGCCGCGCAGTGCCTTGCGGCCGAGCTTCTGGCGCGTGCCGCCGACTCCCAGCATGTTTCCGGCTCCGCCTCGGGTCATGCCCGCCTCCCCTGTCCGTGGCTGTCATGCCTGCTCGCCAAGTGCAACGATACGTAGCGTCTCGCTGCTGACCCGGTCAGGGTGCGGCGAGACGCTCCGTCTTGTCAAGCTGGTAGATTCGCCGCATGGTGAAGAAGCCCGCTCCCGACTCCGCCCGCCGCAGTGAGAAGTCACGCCGCGCGATCTACGACGCGGCCCTCGCCCTCGTCGCGGAGGCCGGCTACCCGAAGACCACGATCGAGGGCATCGCCGCCCGCGCCGGCGTGGGCAAGCAGACGATCTACCGGTGGTGGTCGTCCAAGGCGGACGTACTCCTGGAGGCCTTCCTCGACCTCGGCGCGCAGGCGGCGGAGCAGGCCGCCGAACAGGCGGGCGGGCCGGGCGGGCGACCGGACGACGAGTACACCATCCCGGACACCGGCGACCTCGCCGCCGACCTCAAGTACGTCCTGCGTGCCACCGTCGACGAACTCCTCGACCCCAAGTTCGAAGCCCCGTCCCGCGCTCTGGCCGCCGAGGGCGTCGTCAACGAGCAGCTCGGCCGGGAGTTCGTCGCCAAGCTCCTCGAACCGCAGCTCCAGTTGTACGTGCGGCGGCTGCGCGCGGCGCAGGCCGCCGGGCAGGTCAGCTCCGGCGTCGACCCGCGAATCGCCCTGGAACTCTTCGTCTCCCCGCTGGCGCAGCGCTGGTTGCAGCGCACGGGTCCGATCTCCTACGAGTACACCGACACCCTCGTCGACTACGCGCTGTACGGCCTCGCACCCCGGTAACGGCAGGTGATCCACCGTGGCTTTGCGTGATTCCCGGTGTGGAGTATGTCTCCTCCCCCCGGCTCCGGTTGGGGACTGCGGCACCTTGGGGCGCAGGATGGTGGGACCATGGGGCATGGTGACCGTTCAACAGGCGAGGCGAGGGGATAGATGAGCGCGGAGTTCGGCGGCCGCTCCGGCCGGCAGGGCAAACTCTCCCAGTGGCTGCGCGGACGCCGCCCGAAGGACGCCGCCGACGAGGGCGGCCGTGAGGCCCAGCTGCTGGCCACCGCCGAGGCGGGGCTGCCCTTGGCGCCCGCCGCGTATCCGGCACCCGGCTACCGCTGTTCCTGCGACCGCGTCGGCTGTCCGACCCCCGCCCGGCACCCGGTGTCGTTCGCCTGGCAGACGCAGTCCACCACCGACCGCGCCCAGATCGAGCGCTGGGCCCGCCACCAGCCGCAGGCCAACTTCATCACCGCCACCGGCATGACGCACGACGTCCTCGACGTGCCGCTGGAGGCCGGCCGCGAGGCCCTGGACCGGCTGCTCGCCTCCGGCGTCGCGGTCGGCCCGGTCGCCACCAGCGACGACGGGCGCATGCTGTTCTTCACCCTCACCCGCGGCACGCCCGAGGAGGAGGACGAGTGGTGGCCGTGCGAACTGGACTGCCACCCCGAGACGATGGACGAGCATCCCGGCCTGCGCTGGCACTGCCGCGGCTCCTACGTACTCGTCCCCCCGGCCCGGCTCCCCGGCGACGACCAGTCCGTGCGCTGGCTGCGCGGCCCCGAGCATCCGCTGCCCGAGCCGCTGACCCTGCTGGAGGCGCTCACGGACGCCTGCGCCCGGCACGCGGGCACGGAACCCGACCACGCGAACACGGCCTGGCCCCTGCGCCACTGAGCGCCGCCGGCCTACGCGGCTGGGTGACCCCTGGCTCGCACGCCATCGAAGCCCCCCCACGCCCACACCACCGAACCCCCGACGCTCACGCCACCGAACCCCGACGCACACGCCACCGAACCCCGGCTCGCACGCCACCGAACCCCGACGCACACACAACCCAGCACCCGCTGTTCGGGCCACTCGACGCCCGGTGTCCGCAACCGCGCGGCGCGGCCCACGTGGGCGAGGCCTGCCGGCCGGGGCTACTCGCCCTTCGCCGACGTCAGGCCCTGGATGCGGCCCAGCACGGTGACCTCGTCCTTGGTGGTGCCGGATCCCTTTCTCGGGTCCAGTGCCACCTGGTTGGAGACGAACTCCATCGTCAGCGACTGCTTGACCTCGCCGGTCGTCAGCGCCTCCACGTCCTCGCCGGGCGACGGAACCGACGTGCCCGCCGCGGCGGTCTGCTTCTCGTAGTGGTGCGTGGTGAAGAACACCAGCGCCCCACCGTCCGCGGTGCGCAGCGCGACCGGGGCGTAGTCGCCCTCGGTCAGCGGCGCGTCGAGGTACTGGGTGACCAGACCCGGCCGCTCCCCGTTCTTCTCCCGCTCCTGGCGCCACCCGCTGGTGTGCGAGCCCGAGGCGAAGCCGTCCCCGCCGTCCTGGAGGTAGGTGACGTACTTCTCGCTCAACTCGGCCGGCGGCACCGCGAATTCGGCGGAGCCGACGGGCAGGGCCTCCGCCCAGCCGTCCTTGTCCTTCCTGAACTCCGGCACCTTCCCGGGCGCCACGAGGGTCAGGTAGGACACCTCCCACTCGTCGTCCAGCCCGTCCCGGGTGAACACCATCAGCCAGCGCGCGTCGCCGCCCCGGTTCGCCCTGGCGTCCGCGAGGAACCAGCGGGGCCAGCCCGCCTTCTTCGGGATCGTGTACGCGACGTCGCTGAACTCCAGCGGGGAGTGGTTCGGGTTGCCGCCCGGGTTGATGACGTGGCCCGCCTTCAGCCGCGCCTCGTCGATGGCGGCCAGCGGCCCGGTGACATGGTCGGCGTCGAGCGAACTGTCGTACGACTTGTCCGCCTTGTTGTACGCGCTCGTGAAGTCCTGGAGCGCCTTGACCGCCTCGTCCTGGGTCGCGCCCGGCAGCACCTCCCGCTCCCCGTGCACCACCACGCACCCGCTCGCCGTCAACGACAAAGCGGTCACCGAAGCGGCCATGAGCACACTCCGGTCCAGCCTGCGAAGCCTTCGAGGGCCGCGATCCCTGCTCATCGGGTCCTTTCACCGTCCCCTTCCCGGAGGCGAACCCTACCGGGGCGCCCCGGCGCGCGGGCGGCCGGACCGGGTACAGCGGCCACACCGTGACCTGGACCTCACAGGTCCCGGCGCGGAGCCACCGGAACCGCTCCGGTGCGGGGGCGCGGGAGCACCTCGACGGGCTGGTCGTGGACCCCGGAGAGCAGCCGCTCGCCGAACACCTCCGCCGGTGGCCAGTCGGCCGCGACCCGGCCCGCGTGCGGCACGGCGACGCGGTGCGCGTGTGCGGCGGCGAGCCCCAGGTCGTGCAGCACGACCACGACGGCGTCCCCGGCGCGCGCCGACGCCCAGATGCCGGGCCGGCCGGTCGCCGAGGGGCCGCGACCGGCTCCGAGGTCCCCCGGGCGCGCTGGGAGCGGCGGCCGCCGGGACCGTCGCGGCGGGGGCGGGCGTGGCGCCGGCGGTACGCCACCGCCGCCGAGGTCGACGACCTGCCCGTACCGCCGCCGGGGGAGTGGATCTACGCCTGGGCGTGGGAGGACGAGGCCGCGGGGCGCGTTCGGGCCCGGGGCTTCCCCGGCCGGGGCGACGGCGTCGACGAGGACGAGGCGACCGGTGCCGCCGCCCTGCTGCTCACGGCCCGGCTGGGCCGGGCCCTGAACATCGCGCAGGGCGGCGGCTCGCAGATCCTGACGGCGCCTCAGCCTCAGGGGTGGGTGGAGGTCGGGGGCAGGGTCCTGCTGGAGCGCTGACCGGCGGTGGAGCGCCCGTACGGGTGGAACAGCGTGTGCGTGCCGTGGTGAACGGGGACCGATGGGCGTGACCACTCAGCATCGCGAGAGGAGCCCCATGCGCATCCGATCTGCCCTGGCCGCGACCGTCCTGGCCGCCGCCCTGACCGCCACCGGCGCCGCGACGGCCACCGCCCTCGACCACCGGGCCGCGTCCGACGACGCCGTTCCGTGCAGCCCGTACGAGGGCTCCATCGAAGCGGAGACCGCCGAGCTCGAGTGGTCGGGCGCGGTCTGCCACACCGGAGTCTTCGACTTCTGAATCGGAACACGCCGGGCACCGGCGCCCGGGCCGGCCACCGGTCCCCCTCTCGCCCGGCGTGAGGGGGACCCGCGGCGTTGGTGCGGCCCCTCTCACGCCGTGAGGGGGACCCGCGGCGTTGGTGCGGCCCCTCTCACGCCGTGAGGGGGACCCGCGGCGTTGGTGCGGCCCCTCTCACGCCGTGAGCGGGAACTCCTCGCCCAGGGCCCGGAACACGGCGGTGTTCAGCGCGAACGCCTTCTTGCACTCCGTCACGATCCGCTGCTGCTCCAGCTCGTCCGCGTCGATCGCGTCCAGCAGTTCCCGGTAACCGCGCTTGAACGCCGCCGGGTTGCCGATCTCCTCGAAGACGTAGAACCGGACGCCGTCGCCCTTCTTCGCGAACCCCCACGTCCGCTCGGCCTTGTCGCGGATGATCTGACCGCCGGACAGGTCGCCGAGATACCGGGTGTAGTGGTGGGCCACATAGCCCGTCGGCCACTCGCGTGCGCACCACGCGACCCGGTCCGCGTACGTCCGGGTCGCGGGCAGCGCGGTGAGGGTCGCCCGCCAGTGGGGGCCCCGCAGGTGTGCGAGGTCCCGCTCCAGTGCGGGCAGCCGGAACAGCCGCGGCTGGATGAAGGGGCCCGCCACCGGGTTCGGGGCCAGCCGGTCCGCGCCGGCCTCCAGGGCCTCGTACACGAACCACAGTTGCTCGGTGTAGCGCGCGTACGCGTCCACCCCCAGCCGGCCGCCCAGCAGATCGCTCATGAACGTCGAGGTCTCCGCCTCCACGTGCTGTTCGTGGGAAGCGGTGCGGATGAGGGTCGAGAAGGAGTCCATGAGGCCAGTTTCTGTGGTTAGGCTTACCTAAGTCAACAGTTTTCCGACAGCCTGTCGGTAACTTTGTACCCCTCCTTCGCGTCCCCCGCACCCGGCCGCACAGGAAAAGGCCCGCCCTCGAAAGGAGGGCGGGCCCGCGTCGGACCGGGGACCTACGGCAGCGTGAGGATCTCCGCGCCGGTGTCCGTCACGACCAGCGTGTGCTCGAACTGAGCCGTCCGCCTGCGGTCCTTGGTGACGACCGTCCAGCCGTCGTCCCACATGTCGTACTCGTGCGTCCCGAGCGTGAGCATCGGCTCGATGGTGAAGGTCATGCCCGGCTGCATCACGGTGGTCGCGTGCGGGGCGTCGTAGTGCGGGACGATCAGGCCCGAGTGGAACGACGTGCTGATGCCGTGCCCGGTGAAGTCACGGACCACGCCGTAGCCGAAGCGCTTGGCGTACGACTCGATGACCCGCCCGATGACGTTGATCTGCCGGCCCGGCCGGACCGCCTTGATCGCCCGGTTCAGCGACTCCCGCGTGCGCTCGACCAGCAGCCGGCTCTCCTCGTCCACCTCGCCGACCAGGTAGGTGGCGTTGTTGTCGCCGTGCACCCCGCCGATGTAGGCGGTCACGTCGAGGTTGACGATGTCGCCGTCCCGCAGGACCGTCGAGTCGGGGATGCCGTGGCAGATCACCTCGTTGACGGAGGCGCACAGGGACTTCGGAAAGCCCCGGTAGCCGAGCGTGGAAGGGTAGGCGCCGTGGTCGCAGAGGAACTCGTGGGCGACCCGGTCCAGCTCGTCCGTCGTCACACCCGGCGCGATCGCCTTCGCCGCCTCGGCCATCGCCTGCGCGGCGATCCGCCCCGCGCTCCGCATCGCCTCGACGGTCTCGGGCGTCTGCACCTCCGGCCCCGTGTACGGCGCGGGCGCGGGCCTGCCGACGTACTCGGGCCGGCGGATGTTTCCGGGCACGGAACGGGTGGGAGACAGCTCCCCTGGTACGAGCAGCGACTGGCCAGACATGCCAGCGAGTCTAACCAGCGGGCATACGAGACCATGTCCCCTGGCGAAAGGAGCCGGTCATGGCCCTGTTCAAGAAGCGCACCGTCGGCAAAGCGGGCGAGTGGTACTACTGCCTGGAACACAAGAAGGTCGAGGAGGGGCCGGAGTGCCCCAACAAGGACCGCTTCGGCCCGTACTCCAGCCGCGAGGAGGCCACCCGCGCGATGGAGACCGCCCGCGAGCGGAACCTCGAATGGGAGAACGACCCGCGCTGGCACGACACCGTCGGGCGGGGGGAGCGCGACGAGGACTGATCAGGCCGCCGTCGACGCGGCCGCGCGCTGGGCGCGCAGCCGCGTCGCGTGCTCGTTCGTCCGTACGTCGTACGTCATCAGCTTCGGCAGGCACAGCGCCAGCAGCCCCACCGCGCCCGCGCACAGCAGCCCGCCGGACCAGATCGACGCCCGCACCCCGGCCCACGCGGCCATGCCGCCCGCGCGGACCTGGCCGAGCTGCGGACCCACCGAGTACGACAGCAGCTCGATCCCGGCCAGCCGGCCGCGCAGTTCGTCGGGGATCGTCTGGTTCCACATCGCCGCCCGGAAGATGCCGCTGACCATGTCGAAGGCACCGCCGAGCGCCAGGCACAGCAGCACCAGCCACACGTTGCCGGCGATGCCCGCCGCGGCCATGGCCACACCCCAGCCGGCCGCCGCCAGCACCACCATCCGCCCGTGCCGGTGCACCCGCGACGTCCAGCCGCTGGTCAGGCTCACCAGCAGGGCCCCCGCGGGAATCGCCGCGTACATCAGCCCCAGCGACCACGCCGCGTGCAACTCGTCCGCGAGGAACGGCAGCACGGCGAGCGGCATCGCCAGGAACATCGCCGCGAGGTCGACGGTGTAGGTACCCAGCAGCTCCTTGCGGCTCCACGCGTACCGGGCGCCCTCCGCGATCGCCGTCCAGGAAGGCTTCGCCGCCTCGTGGGACGCGGGGGAGGCGGCGAGGCCGGCCGCAAGCGCCACGGAGACGGCGAAGGTGGCCAGGTCCAGCGCGTAGGCCCAGCCCAGCCCGGCGTACGCCACCACGACACCCGCCAGCGCCGGGCCCGCGATGCCGCCGACCTGCCAGCGCAGCGCGTTCAGCGACGCGGCGGCCGGCAGGTGCTCATGGGCCACGATCCGGGGCGTCAGCGCGTCCAGCGCGGGCCGCTGGACCGAGATCAGCGCGGAGGACAGGGCGGCGACCACGTAGAGCGGCCAGATCGCGGGGTCCGGAAGCAGCGCGTTCACCAGCAGCGCCGCGCAGAGCACGCCGAGCCCGGCCTCCGTCCACAGGATCAGCCTGCGCTTGTCCCAGGCGTCGGCGAGCGCCCCGCCGTACAGCCCGAACACGACGAGCGGGACCAGCTCCACGGCCCCGATCGCGCCCACGGCGACGGCCGACCCGGTGAGCTCCTTGATCTGCACCGGCAGCGCGACGAAGGTCAGAAAACTCCCGAAGTTGGTGATCAGGCCCGCGATCCACAGCCTGCGGAAGTCGGCGGACGTCCGCCAGGGAGCGAGGTCGGGGAGGAGGGCGCGCAGGCCGGTGGGGGGCCGGGGCGGGACTTCGTCGTTCACGAGAGGCCATGTTCGGACCGGGTGGGGGCCCGGGGCAATCGCTTTTCCGCAGGCCCGCCGCCGCGGCCTACGGGGGCGGTCCGGGGGGTCCGTGGTGGGGCGTGACCCGGGGGGGGCGGGGCGTGGTCAGGGGGCGGTCCGGGGGGTCTGTGGTGGGGCGTGGTCAAGGGGTGGGTTGGTGAAGGCCGTGCCGGGGCCGGTGAGCCGGTCGCCGTCGGGGGTGGGCGGGTCCGGCTGCGCGCGTGTGCCGGTGGTGGTCCGGGGCGGTCCGGGGGGTCTGTGGTGGGGTGGGTCGGTGAAGGGCGTGCCGGGGCCGGTGAGCCGGTCGCCGTCGGGGGTGGGCGGGTCCGGGTACGCGTGTGTGCCGGTGGTGGTCCGGGGCGTGGGTGGTGGGCGTGGTCAGGGGGCGGTCCGGGGCGTCGGTGGTGGGGGCGGTCGTCAGGGGGTGGGGCGGCGGAGCCGTGTCGGGGCCGGCGAGCCGGGCGCGCCTTCCAGGGCGGCCCCTCCCACGTGCCCGGTGGCGGGCCCGGGTCACCAGCGGGGCGGCGGCGGGGACGTCAGTGTGTCGGCCAGGCGGGACAGGCGGTCCCGCAGGCGGCGCCGGCCCCGGGCCGTGGGCAGCGCGGTCTCGCCCGCCGCAGCACTCACCAGGTGCTGCACGGTGTCCAGGTCCAGCTCCGACTCCGCGCCGACGGCCAGCACGTCGTGCGCCATCGTCGCGAGGTCCCCTTCGGCGGTGCCCAGCGCCAGCACCGTCGCCCCGGCCCGCCGCGCGTCGTGCACCCGCTCCAGCAGCGTCTTCCCGGGTCCCTGCGGCGACACCACCAGCAGCGTCTCGCCCCGCCGGGCCGCCTCGATCCGGCCGAGCCCGACCGCCAGGTGCGCCGGATCCGAGGGGCGCGCGTCATGGCGTACCAGCGTCGGCGCCAGCTCCGGCGTACCGGACCAGGCCGCCTCGTCCACGAGGTGCGCCGCCAGATGCCACGGCTCGTACTCCCGGGTGCCGACCAGCAGCAACCCGCCGCCGTGCGAGACCACGGACCCCCGCAGCACCCCGGCGAACCGCCGCGTGGCCCCCAACCACTCGGTTCCGGCGAGCACTTCGCGCAGCAGCGCGACCCGTACGGCGTCCATGCCACCGCATCCTGCCGTAACCGGCCACTCTTGGCCCCGAGTTCACCGCGAATTCGCCCACACCGGGCACGGGGCCGCATGACCGCCGTCCAGCGGAGATCACCGGCGGGCGGACGGGGAAGCAGTAGGGCGAAGCACACCGGCGAGCCACGCCGGCGCCCCGCACCGGTGAAACGCACCGGCCGGGCAGGGCCAAAGCGAGGCTAAGCAGAAGGAGAGCCGTCCATGTCCGCAGCCACCGTCCCCTTCCGGGCCGGCCATGAGGGATACGCCAGTTACCGGATCCCGGCCGTCGTCCGCACGCACGAGGGCACGCTCCTCGCCTTCTGCGAGGGCAGGGCCGACTCCGCGAAGGACTGGGGTCACATCGACATCGTGCTGAAGCGCTCCACGGACGGCGGCCGCACCTGGGGCCCGCTCCAGGTCGCCGCCGCCAACGGCACCGACCTCGCGGGGAACCCGGCCCCCGTCGTCCTCGACACCGGCCGCGTCCTCCTCGTCCACGTCCGCTCCGCCGCGTCCGCCTCCGAACACCGCATCCTGCGCGGCGAGGTGAGCGAGGCCGACGGCAGGAGGGTCTGGGTGCAGCACAGCGACGACGACGGGCAGAGCTGGTCCGCGCCCCGTGAGATCACCGGGCAGGTCAAGCACCCCGGCTGGCGCTGGTACGCCACCACCCCCGGCCACGGCCTGCAGCTCCGCACCGGCCGGGTCGTCGTCCCCGGCAACCACACCCTCCCGCCCACCGGCACCGACGTCGGTGACGAGGCGAAGTACAACAGCGGCCACTGCCTGCTCAGCGACGACCGCGGCGAGAGCTGGTACCTGGGCTACCTGGAGCAGGACACCAGCGGCTACATCAACGCCAACGAGACCACCGCCGCCGAACTCCCCGACGGCCGCGTCTACTTCAACACCCGCAACGACTCCCCCTCCCCCGGCAACCGGGCCGACGCCCACTCCGGGGACGGCGGGAAGACCCTTCAGCAGTCCTTCCGGCCGCAGGCGGGCCTCGCCGGCCCCGTCTGCCAGGGCAGTCTCCTGCACCTCGGCGAGCCCGACGTGCTGCTGTTCTCCGGCCCCGCCTTCCCCGGCGGTCGCGGCCTGATGACCGTCCGTGCCTCCACCGACCACGGCACCACCTGGCGTGAAGCCCATACGGCCGACGGGCTCCCCGCCGCCTACTCGGACCTCGTCCGCGTCGACGACGACACGATCGGACTCCTGCACGAAACAGGGGACTTCGGGCCGTACGAGCGGATCGCCTTCCGCCGGCTGCCGGTGACGCGCCTCACCTGAGCCCGCCGGGCGGCGGGGCGGACGTAGAGTCAGGCCCATGACCTCTACGGACAGTGCCGCTGCTGAGAAGCAGCCCGCGAAGGCCCCCGCCAAGGACCCCTGGGACCTGCCCGACGTCTCCGGGCTGGTCGTCGGTGTGCTCGGCGGGACCGGGCCGCAGGGCAAGGGCCTCGCCTACCGGCTCGCCCGGGCCGGCCAGCAGGTGATCATCGGCTCACGCGCCGCCGAGCGCGCCCAGGCCGCCGCCGGGGAACTGGGCCACGGCGTCGAGGGCGCCGACAACGCCGAGTGCGCCCGGCGCAGCGACGTCGTGATCGTCGCGGTGCCGTGGGAGGGCCACGGCAAGACGCTTCAGGCGCTGCGCGAGGAACTGGCGGGCAAGCTGGTCGTCGACTGCGTCAACCCGCTCGGCTTCGACAAGAAGGGCGCCTACGCGCTGAAGCCGGAGGAGGGCAGCGCCGCCGAGCAGGCCGCCGCCCTGCTGCCGGACTCCCGGGTCGCCGCCGCCTTCCACCACCTGTCGGCCGTACTGCTCCAGGACCCGGAGATCGCGGAGATCGACACCGACGTCATGGTCCTCGGCGAGGAGCGGGCGGACGTGGAGATCGTGCAGGCGCTGGCCGGCCGGATCCCCGGCATGCGCGGCATCTTCGCCGGACGGCTGCGCAACGCCCACCAGGTCGAGTCCCTGGTCGCCAACCTGATCTCCGTGAACCGCCGCTACAAGGCGCACGCGGGCCTGCGCGTCACCGACGTCTGACCCGATGGGGGACACTGGTGGTCAGCACCACCCAGCCATCCCAGCAGTGTCCCCCGACAGGAGCCGACCACCATGCCCCGCCTGGCCCTCTACGCCCTCGTCGTCTGCGTCCTCGCGGTCGCCGCCGCCGTCCTGTCCGTCGTCCGGGGCAGTTGGCTGGGCGTCGTCTGGGTGCTGCTGGCGGGACTGTCGTCGAACATGGCCTGGTACTACCTGAAGCGCGGCCGTGCCGCGCGGCACGGCGACTCGGTCACGGGCTGACCGCGCAGTACTCGTTCGTCCCGAGCCAGAACCGGTACAGCTCGTACCCGCAGTAGGTCTCCGGCTCGTCGACGCCGAGGCCGTGCAGCACGGCGTCGACGACGTCGAAGAACGCGCCGTTCAGCGCCGGGATCCACAGCAGCGCGAAGACGAACAGCAGCCCGAAGGGCGCGAACGGCTCCACCTGCCGGCGGACGCCGTACGACAGCCAGGGCTCGACCACGCCGTAGCCGTCCAGGCCCGGCACCGGCAGGAAGTTCAGGATCGCCGCCGTCACCTGGAGCAGCGCGAGGAACGCCAGCGCGTACCGGAAGTCCCGCGGCACCCCGTCCAGCGCGTCCAGCCAGAACGGCGCCGTGCACACGATCGCGAAGAGCACGTTCGTCAGCGGGCCGGCCGCCGAGACCAGACTGTGCTTCCAGCGCCCCCGGATTCGGCCCCGCTCGATGAACACCGCGCCGCCCGGCAGCCCGATCCCGCCCATGATCACGAACAGCACGGGCAGCACGATGCTCAGCAGCGCGTGCGTGTACTTCAGCGGGTTGAGCGTGAGGTACCCCTTCGCGCCCACCGAGATGTCCCCGCCGTGCAGCGCGGTCCGGGCGTGCGCGTACTCGTGCAGGCACAGCGAGACGATCCACGCGCCGGTCACGAACAGGAACACGGCCACACCGGGCTGGGCCGCGAACCCGGTCCACGTGGCCCACCCGGTCACCGCCGTGACGGCCAGTATCCCGAGGAAGACGGGACTGATCCGCCGGTCGGCGCGACGGGAGGCGGCGGTCGTCATGAAAAGGCTCCTGAAGGCGTGTCGGGGCGGTGCGGGGTCGACCGTACCGGTGGCGCCGGGGGAACGTCAGCGGGCGGTGGGAGGTTCCCGCGCGGCTCCCGGCCGCCGGGCGCGCGGTCATGCCCGCCTAAACCTGGAGGCGGTGCTGTGGCCGGAGCGGTGACAATGGGTTCCGTGCGCTATCGCATCCTCGGCACCACACAGGCGGTTCGCCCCGACGGTTCGGTCCTCCCGATCGGCGGGGCGCGTTTGCGCGCGCTGCTCACCGTGCTGGCGCTCAGGGCCGGGCGGGCCGTGCCCGCGGGGCTGCTGGTGGACGAGGTGTGGGACGGGGACCCGCCCGCCGACGCGGCCGGGGCCCTCCAGGCGCTGGTCGGACGGCTGCGGCGGGTGCTGGGGCCGGAGGCCATCGCCTCGGCCGAGGGCGGGTACCGGCTGGCAGCCGCACCCGACGACGTCGACCTGCACCGGTTCGAGCGGCTCGCCGACGAGGGCGCGCGGGCGCTGGCCGACGGCGACCCCGGCAAGGCCGCCGCCCTCCTCGACGACGCCCTCGCCCTGTGGCACGGCCCCGCCCTCGCCGACCTCCCGGACCGTGCCGTCGAGGCGGCCCGCTGCGCCGCCCGCCGGCTGGACGCCCGCCGCGCCCGGCTCGCCACCGCCCTCGCCCTCGGCCATGCCGAGCAGGCGCTGCCCGAGCTGACCGCGTTGTGCGGGAGCCATCCTCTCGACGAGCCCCTCCAGGCCCTGCGCCTGCGCGCCCTGCGCGACGCCGGCCGCACGGCGCAGGCGCTGGCCGCCTACGAGGACGTACGACGGCTGCTCGCCGAGCGGCTGGGCGCCGACCCGGGACCCGCACTGCGCGCCCTGCACGCGGAGCTGCTGAGCCAGGGCGGACCGCCCGCCGGCCGGGCCGCCGCGGCCCGGGAGCCCGGCGCCGGCGCCTCCCCGCCGGCGCCCGCCACCGGCGGGGAGGCGCCGGCCCGCGTCCCCGCGTCCGGCACGGCGGCGGCGGACGACCCCGCGGTCCGCGGACCCGCAGGGCCCCGCGATCGCGCCGCGGCCCCGGGCAACCTGCGCGCCCGCCTCACCTCCTTCGTCGGACGGGCCGTCGACATCGAGGCCATCCGCGGCGACCTCGCCACTGCCCGGCTCGTCACGCTGCTCGGGCCCGGCGGGGCGGGCAAGACCCGGCTGTCGCAGGAGGCCGCCGAGAACGTACGGGACGCGGCCCCCGACGGTGTGTGGCTGGCTGAGCTGGCGCCGGTCGACGACCCCGCCGCCGTCCCCGAGGCGGTGCTCACCGCGATCGGCGCCCGGGAGACCGTGCTGCACGGCGCCGGCGCCGAGGAACTGCGCGCCGCCGTCGCCGACCGGCACGACGACCCCGTCGCCCGCCTCGTCGAGCACTGCGCCCGGCGCCGGATGCTGCTCGTCCTCGACAACTGCGAGCACGTCGTGGAGGCCGCCGCCCGCCTGGCGGAGGAGCTGCTGGCGCGGTGCCCGTACCTCACCGTCCTCGCGACCAGCAGGGAACCCCTCGGGGTGCCGGGGGAGGTGCTGCGGCCCGTGGAGCCGCTGCCGCAGCCCTACGCCCTGCGGCTGCTCGCCGACCGCGGCGCCGCCGCCCGGCCCGGGTTCCGCGTCGACGACGACCCCGAGGCCTGCGCCGAGATCTGCCGGCGCCTGGACGGTCTGCCCCTGGGCATCGAGCTCGCCGCCGCCCGGCTGCGGATGCTGACGCCCCGCCAGATCGCCGACCGGCTCGACGACCGCTTCCGCCTCCTCACCTCCGGCAGCCGGACCGTGCTGCCCCGCCAGCAGACCCTGCGCGCCGTCGTCGACTGGTCCTGGGACCTGCTGGACGAGGGTGAACGGGACGTGCTGCGGCGCCTGTCCGTCTTCGCCGGCGGCTGCGACCTCGCCGCCGCCGAGGCCGTCTGCGGACCCGCGGCCCTGGACGCCCTCGGTTCCCTTGTCGACAAGTCGCTGGTCGTGGCCACCCCGTCCACCGACGGCGAGATGCGCTACCGGCTCCTGGAGACCGTCGCCGAGTACGCGGGCGAACGGCTCGACGAAGCCGGGGACCGCGCCGGGAGCGCCCGCGCCCATCTGACCCACTACCGCGAACTCGCGCGCACCACGGACCCGCTGCTGCGCGGCTCCGGCCAGCTCGCGGCCGTCGAACGGCTGGAGCTCGAGTACGAGAACCTGCGCATCGCCCTGCGGCACGCCGTCGCCGAACGCGACGAGCAGGAGGCCCTGTGCCTGGTGCTGTCGCTGGTCTGGTACTGGCAGATGCGCGACCTGCGCATCGAGGCCCGCAACTGGTCCCGCGGGGTCATGGACCTCGGCCCCGACCCCTTCCGTGAGCCGGTCCGCAAGGCCGCCCCCGTGTGGCAGCGCTGCACCGCCGAACCGCCCCCCATGCGCGGCGAGGTCCTGGCGGAGGCCCGGCGCGGGGTCCACCTCGCGCATCTCGCCTGCATGGACACCGAGCTGGACGCCTGGCAGACGCCCGAGGCCCAGCGCAAGCTGCGGGCCATCGCCGACGCCTACGAGCCCGGCCTGCCGCAGGCCTGCCGCAGCCCCGGCATGATGTCGTTCTACGCCGTGATGCTCACCGGCGGCATGGACCGGCTGGCCGGACTGCTGGACGCCGCCGTCGACACCTGCCGCGCGACCCCCGGCTACGACTGGGAGCTGGCCGCCAGCCTCCAGATCCGCGCCAACATCCTCGCCAACCGGCCAGACCGGGCGGCCGACGCCGGCCGGGACGCCGACGAGTCACTGGCGATCTACGACCGTCTCGGCGACGCCTGGGGCAGCGCGGAGGCGCTGGCCGCGCGGGCCGAGTCGCTGGAGCGCAAAGGGCGCCACCTGGAGGCCGCCGCCGACTACGAGGCCGCGATGGAACACGCCCAGCGGCTCGGCGCCCGCGCCCAGCACGCCATCCTCACCGCCCGGCTGGGCAGCGCGCTTCTGGAGGCCGGTCGGGCCGAGCGGGGCGAGCGGCTGCTGCGCGAGGTGCTCGCGGCCACCGAGGGCGGGCACAACGAGGCGATGCCCTTCGCCCGGCTCGTCCTCGCCGGGTGGCTCGGCATCACCGGCAGGACCGCCGAGGCGCGCGAGCAACTGCGGTTGGTGCGCGAGGAGTTCGTCATCGCCCACTTCGTCGTCTTCGACGCCTTCATCCTCGGCCAGGAGGCGTGGGTGGACGCGGCCGAGGGCCACTACGAGGCGGCCAGGGAGAAGATCCGGCGCGGCCTCGCGCAGGCCGACGACCCGCTGTCGAAGGCGATGGCCCCGCAGCTGTTCTCCGGATACCTCGTCATCGCCGCGCTGGCGCTCGCCCACTGCGACGGCGGCCGCGCCGCCCGGGACGCCGCCCGCTGCCTGGGCGCGGCCGACGCGCTGCTGCCCGCCGGACATGTGAGCTCCTCGCTGGAGCGCAGGTCACGGGAGTGCGCCACGGCCGCCGTCCGGGCCGCGCTGCCCGCCGCCGAGTACGCGGCGGCGTACGCCGAAGGCGGCGGCCTCACCGGGAAGGAGGCCGCCGCCCTGGTGTGACCCCGGTCAGCTCTTGGTCTTGAACTTGTGGATCGCGACCGGCGCCATCACCGCGGTGATCGCCGCCGACCAGGCCAGGGTCACCCACAGGTCGTGCGCGACCGGGCCGCCCACCATCAGGCCGCGGGCCGCGTCCGCGAGCGTGGACAGCGGGTTGTAGTCGGTGAACGCCTGGAGCCAGCCCGGCATCGACGCCGTCGGCGCGAAGATCGACGAGCCGAACTGGAGCGGGAACAGCACCAGGAAGCCCATCGCCTGCACGGACTGCGCGTTCTTCAGGACCACGCCCAGGGTGAGGAACACCCACATGATCGACGAGGCGAACACGGTGGAGAGCCCGACGGCCGCGAACACGCCGAGCCAGTCGGTGATGTCGAAGCCGACCAGAACGGCGACGATCATCAGCACGGTCGTCGCGAACAGCATCCGGACCAGCTCGACCGAGATCTTCGCGAACAGCACCGACCCGCGCCCGATCGGCAGGGACCGGAAACGGTCCATGACGCCGGAGTTGAAGTCCTGGCTGAATCCGGTCCCGACGCCCTGGGAGAGGGTCATGCTCATCATCGCGATCATGCCGGGGATCACGTACTGCACGTAACCGTCCTGCCCGCCGCCCAGGGCCTGCCCGATCGAGCCGCCGAAGACGTACACGAACAGCAGGGTGAAGACGACCGGCATCAGCAGCGCGTCGAACATCGACTCGGGGTCCTGCCGGATCCACAGCAGATTGCGGCGGACCAGCGCCCCGGTGTGACGCAGATGCCCGCGCAGCGTGATCCGCGCGTCGGCCTGGAGGCCGGCGACGGCGGTGCTTGCGGTGCTCGCGGTGGTGTCGGTGGCGGCTGTGGCGGCGCTCATGCGGCGACCTCCTCGCGGTCGTCGGTCGGCACGGGCTCCTGCGGGGCACTGGCGCGGTGGCCGGTGAGGGACAGGAAAACCTCGTCGAGGCTGGGCAGTTCGGTACTGATGCCGGCGAGCGTGATGCCGCGCGCCGTGACGGCGCCGACCACCGCGGTCAGCTGCTCGTCGCTCAGGACCGGCACCAGCACGGTGCCGCCCTCGGTGTCCACGGTGGTCGTGGCGAGCCCGGTGATGCCCAGCTCGTCCAGGGCGTGGGCCAGCGGCCGCAGGTGCGCCGGATCGGCCGGCCGCACCCGCAGGGTGCGCCCGCCGACCCTGGCCTTCAGCTCCTCGATACCGCCGTTGGCGATGACCTTGCCCCGGTCGACGACGGTCAGCTCGGAGGCCAGCTGCTCGGCCTCCTCCATGTACTGGGTGGTCAGCAGGACGGTGACCCCGTCCCCGACCATGGCCTTCACCTCGTCCCACACCTCGTTGCGGGTGCGCGGGTCGAGGCCGGTGGTGGGCTCGTCGAGGAAGAGCACGGCCGGCCGGCCGATCATCGAGGCGGCCAGGTCGAGCCGCCGCCGCATGCCCCCGGAGTACGTCGAAGCGGGCCGCTTGGCCGCGTCGGTCAGCGAGAACCGCTCCAGCAGCTCGTCGGCGCGGACACGGGCCTCCTTGCGGGGCAGGTCCAGCAGCCGTCCGATCATGTACAGGTTCTCCCAGCCGGGGAGCTTCTCGTCGACCGAGGCGTACTGACCGGTGAGTCCGATCACCCGGCGCAGCTGCCGGGGCTGCCGTACGACGTCGTATCCGGCGACGGTCGCCTGGCCGGAGTCCGGAGCCAGCAGTGTGGACAGGATCCGCACGAGGGTCGTCTTACCGGCCCCGTTCGGCCCCAGCACCCCCATCACGGTGCCCTCACGCACCTGCAGGTCGACACCGTCCAGCGCCCTGGTCTCGCCGTAGTGCTTGACCAGCCCCTGCACGGTGACGGCCGCGCTGGGCTTCTCGTCGATTCGTGTCATGCCGAGGACGGTTCCAGCCCGCACCGACAAAAGCCCGACAGACGACCGACAGCAGGCCGACGAACGGCCGACGCGCACCCGGACGCGGCCCGGAAGCCGCCGTCCGGGGCCCGCCCTACAGCACCGGCAGGTTCTTCCGCAGCTCGAACGCGGTCACCTCGGACCGGTACTCGTACCACTCCTGCCGCTTGTTGCGCAGGAAGAAGTCGAACACGTGCTCGCCCAAGGTCTCGGCCACCAGGTCGCTGCGCTCCATGAGGGACAGCGCCTCGCCCAGGTTCTGCGGCAGCGGCTCGATGCCCATCGCCCGCCGCTCCGCGTCCGACAGCGCCCAGACGTCGTCCTCGGCGCCCGGCGGCAGCTCGTACCCCTCCTCGATGCCCTTCAGGCCCGCGGCCAGCAGCAAGGCGTAGGAGAGGTAAGGATTCGCCCCGGAGTCCAGCGACCGGACCTCGACCCGTGCGGAGCCCGTCTTGCCCGGCTTGTACATCGGGACGCGGACCAGCGCGGAGCGGTTGTTGTGCCCCCAGCAGATGTACGACGGCGCCTCGCCGCCCGCGCCGGCCGTGCGCTCCGAGCCGCCCCAGATGCGCTTGTACGAGTTCACCCACTGGTTGGTGACCGCCGAGATCTCGCCCGCGTGCCTCAGCAGCCCGGCGATGAAGGACCGGCCGACCTTCGACAGCTGGAACTCGGCACCCGACTCGTAGAACGCGTTCCGGTCGCCCTCGAACAGCGACAGGTGCGTGTGCATGCCCGAGCCGGGGTGCTCGGAGAACGGCTTCGGCATGAACGTCGCCTGGAGGTTCTGCTCCAGCGCCACCTGCTTCATGACCAGGCGGAACGTCATGACGTTGTCCGCGGTGGACAGCGCGTCGGCGTACCGCAGGTCGATCTCCTGCTGGCCGGGGGCGCCCTCGTGGTGGGAGAACTCGACCGAGATGCCCATCGACTCCAGCATGGTGATCGCCTGGCGGCGGAAGTCCATGCCGACGTTGGTCGGCGTGTGGTCGAAATAGCCGGAGTTGTCGGCGGGGACGGGCACCGTGCCGTCGACGGGCTTGTTCTTCAGCAGGAAGAACTCGATCTCGGGGTGGGTGTAGAAGGTGAAGCCCTGGTCGGAGGCGCGGGCGAGGGCGCGCTTGAGGACATAGCGCGGGTCGGCGAAGGAGGGGGAGCCGTCCGGCATCAGGATGTCGCAGAACATACGGGCCGTGCCCGGTGTCTCCGCGCGCCACGGCAGGACCTGGAAGGTGGACGGGTCCGGCTTGGCGATCATGTCGGACTCGTAGACCCGGGCGAAGCCCTCGATCGCGGAGCCGTCGAAGCCGATGCCCTCGTCGAAGGCCTGCTCCAGCTCGGCCGGGGCCACGGCCACGGACTTCAGGAAGCCCAGCACGTCCGTGAACCACAGGCGTACGAACCGGATGTCGCGCTCCTCCAAGGTCCGGAGCACGAACTCCTGCTGCTTGTCCATCTTCCGATTCCCCATCCTTGCTGGTCAGCCGCCCGTCTCCCGCGCACGGGACGCAGGGCACCTGAGCATCCCACCACAACCGCGTTTCGTGCGCGTTGCGCACCTTGATCACCGGGCCGATCCCCGCCCTGAACGCCTCGGACACGGCAGGTGTACGGCCTCTGAGCCCATCTTGCCTGCTCGGCCGGGCATCCGTAACGCCCTGCCATTTCTGTGCCCTCCCTACGAGATCACCGGCCCCGCCCACTACGATCGGCGCACCGTCCGTCCTCCGCTTCCCAGAAGGGCCGGCCCCATGGGTTCCGCCAAGAACAAGAGCAGTGCGGCGCGCACGGCGCGCATAGAGGAGATGCGGCGCGCGGAGCGTGCCCGCGACCGCCGCAACCGCGTCCTCACCGTCGCGGTCGGTGTCGTGGTCGTCGCCGGTCTCGTCGTCGGTGGTGTGGTGCTGCTCCGGTCGCAGTCCGAGGACTCCGGCTCCGCCGCGAGCGACTCCAGGAACCCGGGCAAGTTCGTCGCCGGCGCGGACGGGGTGCGGACGTGGCAGGGCGAGCTGGCCCGGAACCACGTCACCAAGAGCGTGAGCTACCCGGTGGAGCCGCCGGTCGGGGGCGACCACAACCAGGTGTGGATGAACTGCAACGGCGACGTCTACGCCGAGGAGATCCCCGACGAGAACGCCGTGCACTCCCTGGAGCACGGCGCCGTCTGGGTGACGTACACGAGCAAGGCGGACAAGGCCGACGTGGACGCCCTGGCGGCGAAGGTGAAGAAGACGCCGTACACGCTGATGAGCCCGGTCGAGGACCAGAAGGACCCCATCATGCTGTCGGCATGGGGCCACCAGCGCACGGTGACCGGCGCGGACGACGCCGGCGTCGACAAGTTCTTCCAGACCTACGTCCAGGGCAAGCAGACCCCCGAGCCGGGCGCCGCCTGCACGGGCGGACTCGCGAAGTGACGGCGCCAGTCACGAGCCGCAGGACCAGCCGTAGAGGCACTACGAGGCGGGAACCGTGAGGCACGCGCAGGCCGGACGGATCGCGGGGGCCGCGGCGGCGCTGCTCGTCGCGGTCGGCGGGATCACCTACGCGGTCGCCCAGGACGGAGCCTTCGGGTCCGGGGTGCCCACGGCCGGCTCCGCGGACGCCGGCTTCGCGCGTGACATGGCGGTGCACCACCAGCAGGCCGTGGAGATGTCGTACATCGTGCGGGACCGCACCGAGGACGAGGAGGTGCGGCGGCTCGCGTACGACATCGCGCAGACGCAGGCCAACCAGCGCGGCATGCTGCTGGGCTGGCTGGATTTGTGGGAGCTGCCGAAGGTGTCGCCGGACCCGATGGACTGGATGGGCATGGGCGCCATGCCCCCCGGCGAGGACGGCGCGCTGATGCCGGGGATGGCGACCGACGCGGAGATGGAGCGGCTCGGCCGGCTGAACGGCAGGCAGGCGGAGGTCTTCTACCTCCAGCTCATGACGGACCATCACAAGGGCGGTGTCCACATGGCCGAGGGCTGTGCGGACAGGTGCTCGGTGGACGTGGAGAAGCGGCTCGCCCAGGGCATGGTCGAGGGGCAGCACTCGGAGATCCGGCTGATGGCCGACATGCTGAGGGAACGGGGCGCGGCGGCCAGGCGGTAGCCGGGGGCCGTCCGGGGCCGCCGGGGCCCGAGGCGGTACGGCGTCGCGTGGGGCGGCCCACACCCCCGCGACCCCCCATCGCGTCGCTCTGACGATTACACTGGGCCCCGTGCCTCAACTACGTCTCGCCCTGAACCAGATCGA
The DNA here is from genome assembly GCF_043204795.1 of Streptomyces sp. NPDC047706. Taxonomy (NCBI): domain Bacteria; kingdom Bacillati; phylum Actinomycetota; class Actinomycetes; order Kitasatosporales; family Streptomycetaceae; genus Streptomyces; species Streptomyces sp. NPDC047706. Next base: position 323,484 of record NZ_JBIDCW010000003.1, read on the forward strand.
CTCGCGCGTCGGCGACCTCGCCGGGAACTCCGAGACGATCCTCACCCGGACCCGGCACTGCGCCGAGCGCGGAGCGCATCTCGTGGCGTTCCCGGAGATGGCGCTGACCGGATACCCCGTCGAGGACCTGGCCCTGCGTTCCTCCTTCGTCGAGGCCTCCCGCGCGGCCCTGCGCTCGCTCGCCGCGCGGCTGGCCGAGGACGGTCTCGGACAGCTGCCCGTGATCGTCGGCTACCTCGACCGCAGCGAGACCGCCCAGCCGAGATACGGCCAGCCGGCCGGCGCCCCGCAGAACGCGGCGGCGGTGCTGTACGGCGGCGAGGTGGCCCTCGCCTTCGCCAAGCACCACCTGCCCAACTACGGCGTCTTCGACGAGTTCCGCTACTTCGTGCCCGGCGACACCATGCCGGTCGTGCGGGTGCACGGCGTCGACGTGGCGCTGGCCATCTGCGAGGACCTCTGGCAGGACGGCGGCCGGGTGCCGGCGGCGCGGTCGGCCAAGGCGGGGCTGCTGCTGTCGGTCAACGCCTCGCCGTACGAGCGCGACAAGGACGACACCCGGCTGGAGCTGGTCCGCAAGCGCGCCCAGGAGGCCGGCTGCACCACCGCCTACCTCGCCATGATCGGCGGCCAGGACGAGCTGGTGTTCGACGGCGACTCGATCGTGGTCGACGGGGACGGGGAGGTCGTGGCCCGGGCGCCGCAGTTCGCGCAGGAGTGCCTGGTCCTCGACCTCGACCTGCCCGCGGCCCTCCCGGACGCTCCGACGGGCGTGGTGGACGACGGGCTGCGCATCGACCGGCTGGTGCTCTCCGAGGACCCGCTGCCGGCGTACGAGCCGGAGCTGACGGGCGGGTACGCCGAGCGTCTGGACGACGACGAGGAGGTGTACTCGGCGCTGGTCACGGGCCTGCGGGCGTACGTGCGCAAGAACGGCTTCCGGTCCGTGCTCATCGGACTGTCCGGCGGCATCGACTCCGCCCTGGTGGCGGCGATCGCCTGCGACGCGGTGGGCCCGGAGAACGTGTACGGGGTGTCCATGCCGTCGAAGTACTCCTCCGAGCACTCCAAGGATGACGCGGCGGAACTGGCGCGGCGTACGGGGCTGAACTTCCGCACCGTCGCGATCGAGCCGATGTTCGACGCCTACATGGGGTCGCTGGGGCTGACCGGACTGGCCGAGGAGAACCTCCAGTCCCGGCTGCGCGGCACGCTCCTGATGGCCGTCTCCAACCAGGAGGGGCACATCGTGCTGGCACCCGGCAACAAGTCCGAGCTGGCGGTGGGGTATTCGACGCTGTACGGCGACTCGGTGGGCGCGTACGGGCCGATCAAGGACGTGTACAAGACGTCGGTCTTCCGGCTGGCCAGGTGGCGCAACCGGGCGGCGGAGGAGCGGGGCGAGACGCCGCCGATCCCGGAGAACTCGATCAGCAAGCCGCCGAGCGCGGAGCTGCGGCCGGGACAGGTCGACACGGACTCCCTGCCGGACTATCCCGTCCTGGACGCGATCCTGGAGCGGTACGTGGACCGGGACGAGGGGGCGGACGTGATCGTGGCCGCCGGGTTCGATCCGGAGCTGGTGACGAAGACGCTGCGGATGGTGGACACCGCCGAGTACAAGCGGCGGCAGTACCCGCCGGGTACGAAGATCTCGCCCAAGGGCTTCGGGAAGGACCGGCGGCTGCCGATCACGAACGGGTGGCGCGAGTAGGCGCGCGGCGGGGCGGTCGGTGTCGGCGGTCGGTGTGCTGCGCCGGATCGCCGTGGGGTCTGAGGTTGTGGGCGCGGGTGCGGCCCGGTGGTGGCTGGTCGCGCAGTTCCCCGCGCCCCTTCAGGCGTTGCCGGCCGGCCCGGTCCTTGACCGCCGACCCGCCCGGGTCGGCGGTCGGCGGTCAGCGGTGCAGGGGTTCCGTGGTCCCGGGCACGTGGGAGGCCACCAGGCGTTCGCGGGTCGGGGCGGTGCCGCGGCGGTCCACGGCGTACGCCGCCGCCGCGACCGCGAGGCCCAGTACCGCGAGCGCCGCGCCGGCCGTCGCCGGAGACGTCGTGCCGAAGCCCGCCGCCAGGGCGAGGCCGCCGATCCAGGCGCCGCCGGCGTTGGCCAGGTTGAATGCGGCCTGGTTGGCGGAGGACGCCAGGGACGGGGCCGCCGACGCCTTCTTTATGACCATCAGCTGCAGCGGCGAGCCGGTGACGAAGGCCGCCGTGCCGAGCAGGGCCACGCCGAGGGCGGCGCTCCACGGCGCCGACATGAGCGCCGGGAACAGCGCCGGCACCGCGAAGAGGGGCGGTGCGCCGGGACATCCGGGCCGTGACCGCGGCGAGCAGCCGATGACGACGCAACGTGCAGGTCGTCCGCGACGTCGGGCAGGAGCCCCATCATCACCGACGGCGTCTGCGTCGATCACCGAGCAGGAGCAGACGGAGGCGCCCGGACAAGCGGGCTCCTTGCCCTTGCAGCGGTAGTAGCGGGCGGTCTTGCTCTTCCGGGTCACCCATGTGGCGGCATGATGCCGCCCGGTCGTCCGGCCTCGGGGCGAAAAGAGTGTCCAACACCCACGCGAGTGCGGCCGGGTTGGGCCTGTCGCTCACGGTCCATGTGATCTCGACCCGGGGCGCCGGGTCGTCCTTGAAGTGCTCTCTGAGCCATGCGCCGGCCGCGTCGGCCGGTGACCTCGCGCACAGCGTGAGCCCGCCCACACCGGTCAGGAGCCGGAGGAATCCATCCGCACCCGCGCCGCGACCGGCAGATGGTCGCTGCCCGTCTCCGGCAGGGTCCACGAACTCATCGGCTCGACGCCCTTGACCATGATCTGGTCGATCCGGGCCATCGGGAACGACGCCGGCCAGCTGAAACCGAAGCCGCTGCCCGCCGCGCCCTGGGTGGAGCGCATCTGGGCGGTCACGGCGTTGAGCGCGCGGTCGTTCATGGTGCCGTTGAGGTCGCCCAGCAGCACGACCCGGCTCACCCGCTCGTCGGCGATGGCCTCGCCGAGCGCGTCGGCGCTGGTGTCGCGCTGCCGGGCCGTGAAACCGGCCTCCAGCTTGACCCGCACCGAGGGCAGATGGGCGACGTAGACGGCCAGTTGCCCGCCGGGCGCGGACACCGTCGCGCGCATGGCGCGGGTCCAGCCGAGCTTGATGTCGACGGGCCGGACGTCACTGAGCGGGTACTTGCTCCAGACCCCCACCGTGCCCTGCACCGAGTGGTACCTGTACGTCGGCGCCATGGCCGCCTCGTACGTCGGTACGGCAGCCGCGGTCAGCTCCTCGAGCGCCACCACGTCCGCGCCGGACGCGGCGACGTCCCGGGCGGTGCCGGACGGGTCGGCGTTGTCGGCGTTGACGTTGTGCGTGGCGACGGTGAGGTCGCCGCCGCTGCCGGCCTTGTCGGTGAGCAGCCCGCCGAAGAGGTTGAGCCAGACGACCGCCGGGAGCAGTACCGTGATCAGCGCGACGGCGGACCTGCGGACCAGGGCCAGCGCGAGCAGCACCGGGACGGCCAGGCCGAGCCAGGGCAGGAACGTCTCTGTGAGACTGCCGAGGTTGCCCACGCTGTTCGGGATGTGCGCGTGGACCACCATCACGCCGGCGAGCAGCACCGCGAGCACGGCCACGACCAGGCCGCGCCGCCAGATGTGGGGGTCGCCGCGCCGGCCGCCGGCCACACGGGCCGCCACGCGCCGGAGCCGAGTTCCGGGGTGCTCGGGTTCCGGGCCACCGCCCGCCGTCTCCGTCACGTACGCCTGCTGCGCCATACCGTCGCCTCGCTACCTGCCGTGCACACCGTCGTCCCCCGCGCATACGACCCTAGGGGATGTCCGGCTCCGATCCTGCCGTCACATGACGGCCGTACAGGCACTTAGGACGAACAAGTCCGCGCCGGGGGTTCCGCTTTCGGGGGCCTGGAGCGGCGTCTGTGACGAAACGCGCACATTCTCGGGTTACCCCGTGGGTGAGCTGACGGGCCGTAGTCCTTCGAGCACGGTGTCGACGAGCTGTTCCGCGAGGCCTTCGGGGAGTTCGGCGTCGGGGTGCAGCAGCGCGCGGACGAGCATGGGTCCGACGACGATGCCGTGGACGAGTTCCAGGTCGACGTCGGCGCGGAGTTCGCCGCCCTGCTGCCCCGGCGCAGGACGTCCAGGCCGAGGCGGCGGCGGGGTGCGATGACGGCGGTGTGGTACGCGGCCCAGACGCGGGACTCGTCTTCATCTGCGCGTACGCGTTGTGGAGGATCGCCGAGGTGCGATTGGCCGGACCGCGCCGGCGCAGGGCTTCGAGGAGGACCACGAGGTCGTCGCGCAGGGAGGTGCCGGGCAGTTCGGGGTCGGGGGGTTCGGCGGAGCGTACGACGTCGACGAAGAGCTCCTCCTTGCCGCGCCAGCGCCGGTAGATGGTGGCCTTGCCCGCGCCGGCGGTACGGGCGATGCGCTCGACGGACAGCTCGGCCAGGGGGGCGCCGTCCTCGGTCGTCGTCACCTTGTCGCCGGAGCGGTCGACGAGGAGCCGGGCGCGCGGGGCGAAGATTATCTCGATGGAGGGGTGGTCGCTGCGCTTCTCGAAGATCACGAACGCCGTCAGCGCCGCGAGCCCCGCCCCGATGGCCGCCAGCACCGCCGGGTCCGTGAAGTCGGCGAGCCGGCCGCCCTCGATGATGCCGTAGACCAGCAGGACCAGGCCGACGACGGACAGGATCACGCCGACAGGGTCGATCCGGCCGGGGCTGGGGTCGCGGGAGTCGGGACGAGCCACAGCATCAGGCCGACGGCGAGGATCACGATCGGCACGTTGACCAGGAAGACCGAGCCCCACCAGAAGTGGTCGAGCAGCAGCCCGCCGGTGACCGGGCCGATGGCTATGGCGAGGCCGACGCCGCCCGCCCAGACGCCGATCGCCTTGGGCCGCTCGTCCCGCTCGAAGACGTTCATGAGGACGGCGAGCGTGGCCGGCATGACGAAGGCAGCGCCGAGGCCCATCACCGCGCGGAAGGCGACGAGTTCCCCCGGTGAACCGGAGAAGGCGGCGAGCGCGGAGCCGATGCCGAACATCACGAGCCCGCCGAGCGGCACCTTCTTGCGGCCCAGCCGGTCACCGAGCAGGCCGGCGCTGAACAGCAGGCCGGCGAAGACGAGGGTGCAGGCGTTGATCGCCCACTCCAGTTCGCTCCGGGTGGCGCCCAGGCCGGTCGGCGCGGGAGTGGAGATCGTCTTGACGGCGACGCTGAGGATCGAGTTGTCGAGCACACGATCAGCAGCCTCAGCATGAGCACGCCGAGTATGGCCCAGCGGCGCCGGTGCACCGCTTCCGGGACGCGGGTGCCGGAGTCGGCGGGAGTGGTCATGTCCGCGAGCCTAGGGACATACGATACGAGACGGTACCGTATCGGAAAGTCCTTACCTGCCGCCGGGGCACTTCTCACGTGCCCGCGTGCCCCCGGGTGCGCCACGTGACGAGGCCCCCCTAGCCGTGCCTGGCACGAGGTGCCACCATGGAAGCGGTCCGGGGACGCCGTCAGGGCGCCTCGAGATGACGTAAGGAGCCGTTGCAATGACGCAGCTTTCGGCTGCCCAGACTGCGCCGCAGAAGTCCTCCGACGGCAGCAGGGCGCTGTACGGGGGCAAGGGCACCCGCCGTATCACGGTTCGTGACATCACCTCCGCCAAGGAGCGCGGCGAGAAGTGGCCCATGCTCACCGCGTACGACGCGATGACCGCGTCCGTGTTCGACGAGGCGGGCATCCCGGTGATCCTCGTCGGCGACTCGGCGGGCAACTGCCACCTCGGGTACGAGACCACTGTGCCGGTCACCCTCGACGAGATGACCATGCTGTCCGCGGCGGTCGTACGGGGCACCAGCCGCTCCCTGATCGTCGGCGACCTGCCGTTCGGGTCCTACCAGGAGGGGCCGGTGCAGGCGCTGCGCTCGGCGACCCGGCTGGTGAAGGAGGCCGGTGTGCAGGCCGTGAAGCTGGAGGGCGGTGAACGGTCGCACGAGCAGATCCGGCTGCTGGTCGAGTCCGGCATCCCGGTCATGGCCCACATCGGGCTCACCCCCCAGTCCGTCAACGCCATGGGCTACCGGGTGCAGGGGCGCGGCGAGGAGGCGGCGCAGCAGTTGCTGCGGGACGCCAAGGCCGTGCAGGACGCCGGGGCGTTCGCGGTGGTGCTGGAGCTGGTACCGGCGGAGCTCGCGGCCGAGGTGACGCGCACGCTGCACATCCCGACGGTCGGGATCGGCGCGGGCGCCCAGACCGACGCGCAGGTGCTGGTGTGGACCGACATGCTCGGGCTGACCCCCGGACGGGTGCCGAAGTTCGTGAAGCAGTACGCCGACCTGCGCGAGGTCATGGGGGGCGCGGCGAAGGCGTTCGCCGAGGACGTCGTCGGCGGGACGTTCCCCCAGGAGGAGCACTCCGTCCACTGAGCCGTCGCCGCACCACGGGCAGCCCGCCGATCACCCCCCGTCGGCGGGCTGCCGTCGTCCGTGCCGGGCCCGGGCGTTACCGCTGCCGGCCCGCCAGGTCCCGCAGCACCTGGTGCAAGGGGTCCGTGGCGCGCCGGCGGTACTCCTGGACGGACCAGCCGTTGCCGTCGGGGTCCTTGAAGTACATGAAGGTGGCGCCGTCGTCGGGGGCGTACTGGACGGGCTCGGAGACCTCAAGGCCCCGCTCGACCAGTTCCGCGCGGGCCGCCTTGATGTCGGCGACGCAGAGCTGCAGGCCCTGGTAGGAGCCGGGCTCGGGTTTCGTCTCGCCCTGGGCCATGTCCCAGATGCTGTCGCCCAGGGCGATCGAGCAGCCGGATCCCGGGGGAGTGAGCTGGACGATCCGCATGCCCGGCATGACCTCCTGGTCGATGTCGACGTGGAAGCCGACCTTGTCCCGGTAGAAGTCGCGGGCCCGGTCGATGTCGCTCACCGGCAGCGGAATCACTTCGAGAGTGAAGTCCATCAATGCTCCTCCAGGTCGAAACGCCAACGCGTCTGGCTGAACGGCTCCCCCTTACCGAAGCCGAAAACGGTGCGCGGCGCCACCGAAAAGACATAAGCGGGCCCCGCCCCGTGGTGGAAGCATCCGTCCCGTACCGCGAAGCGCCAGAACTCGCCGTACTTCGCCTCCCAGGCCGCCGCCAGTTCGCGCAGCCGGCCGTCGTCGGTCACCCGGGCCGCCTCGCCCTCCACGACCAGGTCGTAGCCCTTGTCCCAGGTGCTGGTGCCGGTGGTCAGGACCACGTGCGCGTTCCGGGCGAGGTTGCGGGCCTTGCGCTCCTGCGGGCCGGTGCAGAAGTGCAGCGCCCCGGCCGACCAGACCGCGGGCAGCGGCGTCACATGCGGCCGTCCGTCCGGACGTACCGTCGAGATCCAGAACAGCTCGGCCGTCTCGAGCAGCGCCTCGGCCTCGGGCCAGGGCGTCGCGGTGGCCGTCTCGTCGCTGTAGCGCGCGTCCAGCCGGGTCTGGGGTCGCTTGCCGGTCATGAGCTGCCTCCTGCCACGGTCTGCGTCGAAGGTGCAGACCCCGCTCGACGCCGGAACTCATCGGCGCCCCGCACCGGCGGGCCGGTTAGGCTCGGCTCGTACCACGCTGATCCGGACGGGAGGGCGCAGGATGACGCCGGGGCGCAGAAGCAGTACCTTCACGCGGCTGCTGCGGCACGGCTTCACCGACCCGTCCGGCGCCGAGCACCTGCTGGAGAGCACCGGGCTCGGCGCCGTCCGTGACGATCCCGTGCTGCTGGACGCGCTGGGCGCCACCGCCGACCCCGACCTCGCGCTGCACGGCCTGGTACGACTGCTGGAGGCGCAGCCCGACGCCACCGCGCGCCGCGAACTGCTCGACACCCTCACGGCCTCCAAGCCCCTGCGCGACCGGCTCCTCGGAGTGCTCGGCGCCTCCGACGCCCTCGCCGACCACCTGGCGCGGCACTCGGGCGACTGGCAGGCGCTGGTCACGTACGAGCCGCGGGACCTGCACCGGGGGGTCGCGGAGTTCGAGCGGGGGCTGGCCGAGGCGGCCGACCCGGTCGCGCTGCGCGTCGCCTACCGGCGCTGTCTGCTGTCCATCGCCGCCCGTGACGTGTGCGGCACGATCGACGTCGAGGAGAGCGCGGCCGAGCTCGCGGACCTGGCCACCGCGACCCTGCGCCGCGCCCTCGCCCTGGCGTCGCAAGCCGCGCCCGCGGACGCCGCGGTGAGCCGGCTCGCGGTGATCGCGATGGGCAAGTGCGGTGGTCACGAGCTCAATTACGTCTCCGACGTGGACGTGATCTTCGTCGGGGAGGCCGCCGAGGGCGCCGACGAGGGCAAGGCCCTGCAGGCCGCCACCCGGCTCGCCTCGCACATGATGCGGATCTGCTCGGAGACGACCGTCGAGGGCTCCATCTGGCCGGTGGACGCCAACCTCCGCCCGGAGGGCAGAAACGGCCCGCTGGTGCGCACGCTCAGCAGCCACCTCGCCTACTACCAGCGCTGGGCCAAGACCTGGGAGTTCCAGGCCCTGCTCAAGGCCCGGCCGGTCGCCGGCGACCTCGAGCTCGGCGCGCAGTACGTCGCCGCCGTGGGCCCCCTGGTGTGGCAGGCCGCCGAACGCGAGAACTTCGTCGCCGATGTGCAGAAGATGCGGCGCCGGGTGGTCGAGAACATCCCCGTCGCCGAGATCGAGCGCGAGCTCAAGCTCGGGCCGGGCGGTCTGCGTGACGTCGAGTTCGCCGTGCAGCTGCTGCAGTTGGTGCACGGACGGGCGGACGCCTCGCTGCACAGCGGTTCCACCCTGAAGGCCCTGCGGGCGCTGGCCGCGGGTGGCTACGTGGGCCGCGCCGACGCCACGCAGCTGGAGGACGCCTACCGCTTCCTGCGCTCCATGGAACACCGCATCCAGCTCTCCCGGCTGCGCCGCACCCACCTCGTCCCCGAGGCCGAGGCCGACCAGCGGCGCCTGGGCCGCTCGCTGGGCCTGCGCGCCGATCCGGTCGCCGAGCTGAACCGCGAGTGGAAGCGGCACGCCACCGTCGTACGCCGCCTGCACGAGAAGCTCTTCTACCGGCCACTGCTCGACGCGGTCGCCCAACTCGCCCCCGGTGAGGCGCGGCTGAGTCCCGAGGCGGCACGCGAGCGGTTCGTCGCACTCGGGTACGCCGACCCCGCCGCGGCGCTGCGGCATCTGGAGGCGCTGGCGTCCGGCGTCAGCCGCAAGGCGGCGATCCAGCGGACCCTGCTGCCGGTGCTGCTCGGCTGGTTCGCGGACTCCGCCGACCCGGACGCCGGACTGCTCAACTTCCGCAACGTGTCCGACGCGTTGGGCAAGACGCCGTGGTATCTGCGCCTGCTGCGCGACGAGGGCGCGGCGGCGGAGAACCTCGCCCGCGTGCTGTCCGCCGGGCGGCTCGCCCCCGACCTGCTGATGCGCGCCCCCGAGGCGGTGGCGCTGCTGGGCGACGGGGACGGCGGGGGACTTGAGCCACGCCCGCGGGCCCAGCTGGAGCAGGAGATCCTCGCGGCGGTCGGCCGGGCCGACGGCGGCGAGCAGGCGGTCGCCGCGGCCCGTGGCGTTCGCCGGCGTGAGCTGTTCCGTACGGCCGCCGCGGACATCGTCGGCTCCTACGGCACCGAGGCCCAGCCCGCCGAGGCGGACCAGGGCGAGCTGGTCGACCTCGTCGGCGGCGCCGTGTCCGACCTGACGGCGGCGACCCTGGCGGGGACGCTGCGGGCGGTGGTGCGGGACGGCTGGGGGGACACCCTGCCGACCCGGTTCACCGTGATCGGGATGGGCCGGTTCGGCGGGCACGAGCTGGGCTACGGCTCCGACGCGGACGTGCTGTTCGTGCACGAGCCGCGAGAGGGCGCCGACGAGCGGGAGGCGTCCGACGCGGCGAACCGGGTCGTGTCCGAGATGCGCCGGCTGCTGCAGCTGCCGAGCGCCGATCCGCCGCTGCTGATCGACGCCGACCTGCGGCCGGAGGGCAAGACGGGACCGCTGGTGCGCACCCTGAAGTCGTACGAGGCCTACTACCGCCGCTGGTCGCTGGTCTGGGAATCGCAGGCCCTGCTCCGCGCCGAGCCGGTCGCCGGCGACGAGGACCTGGGCCGCCGCTACGTCGAGCTGATCGACCCGCTGCGCTACCCGGAGCACGGGCTCGCGGACGAGGCCGTGCGGGAGATCCGGCGGCTGAAGGCCCGTATGGAGTCGGAGCGGCTGCCCCGGGGCGCCGACCCCAAGCTGCACACCAAGATCGGACCGGGCGGGCTGTCCGACGTGGAGTGGACCGTGCAGCTGCTGCAACTGCGGCACGGGTACGAGCTGCCGGGGCTGCGCACCACCCGGACCCGCGAGGCCCTGGCGGCGGCGCGGGAGGCCGGGCTGATCTCCCCCGAGGACGCCGGGACCCTGGACGAGGCGTGGGTGCTCGCCACGCGCGTGCGCAACGCCGTGATGCTGGTGCGCGGACGTGCCGGGGACACCTTCCCCTCGCATGCGCGGGAGCTCGCGGCGGTGGGGCGCTACCTGGGGTACGGGCCGGGCCACGTGGGCGACATGCTCGACGCGTACCGGCGCACGGCACGGCGGGCCCGGACAGTGGTGGACTCGCTGTTCTACGAGGGATAGGCAGGGCCCGGTCGCCGGGCGGGCCCCCGCACCCACGGGCCTGAAGAACCCTAGGCCTGCTTCGGCACCAGCGGCCTGCCCTGCGGGACCACCCGGGGCAGGGCGTGCGGCAGCGCGCCGTACCACGCGCGTGCCACGCCGTAGCCGAAGGCGAGGCAGAGCATGCCGCCCAGGGCGTCCAGCCAGAAGTGGTTGGCGGTGGCCACGATGACCACGAGCGTGAGCGTCGGGTAGAGCAGGCCCAGCATCCGGGCCCACGGCACCGTCGCCAGTGCGAAGATCGTCAGCCCGCACCACAGGGACCAGCCGATGTGCATGGACGGCATCGCGGCGTACTGGTTGGACATGCTCTTCAGGTCGCCGGAAGCCATCGAACCCCACGTCTGGTGCACCATGACCGTGTCGACGAAGTGTCCGCCGTTCATCAGCCGGGGCGGGGCGAGCGGATACAGGTAGTAACCGACGAGCGCCACGCCCGTCGTCGCGAACAGCACCATGCGGGTCGCCGCGTAGCGGCCGGGATGACCACGGTAGAGCCATACGAGGACACCGAGCGTGACCACGAAGTGCAGTGTCGCGTAGTAGTAGTTCATGCCGACGATGAGCCAAGTCACCGAGTTCGCGGCATGGTTGACGGACTGCTCGACGGCGATGCCCAGGACCTGCTCGGCCTTCCAGATCCAGTCCGCGTTGCGCAGCGCCTCGGCCTTCTGCTCCGGAACCGCGTTGCGGATCAAGGAGTAGGTCCAGTAACTCACCGCGATCAACAGGATCTCGAACCACAGCCGAGGCCGGCGCGGAGTCCGCAGCCGGCGCAGGAAACCCGCCCCCATGTCGTCCGCGACGGGGTACGGAACGGCCTCTGCCCGGCCCTCCGGTGTCGTCACGGTCGTCTCACCCATGGGCACAGAGTCTGCCAGAAAAGCGAACGCGGTCCGATCATCCCCAGGTGGGGTTCAGCACGTACGTTCTACGACTCAGCCAGGCGCCCGCCTCGTCCCCGCGTATCAGGTGGGGCGGCGGCCGTCCGCCTCAGGGACGATTCCGGTCACCGGGGGCGGAAGCGGTGGAACCGCGCACCACCAGCTCGGGCATGAACACGAACTCGCTGTGCGGCGCCGGCGTCCCGCCGACCTCCTCGAGCAGCGTACGCACCGCCGCCTGGCCCATCGCCGGGACCGGCTTGCGGACGGTGGTCAGGGGTGGGTCGGTGAAGGCGATCAGCGGGGAGTCGTCGAAGCCCACGACCGAGATGTCCGTCGGGACCTGAAGGCCCTGCTGCCGGGCCGCCCGTATGGCGCCGAGGGCCATCATGTCGCTGGCGCACACCACCGCCGTGCAGTCCCGGGCGATGAGGGCCGTGGCGGCGGCCTGGCCGCCCTCCAGGGTGTACAGCGAGTGCTGCACGAGCTCCGCCTCGACGGTCTCCGGGTTCAGGCCCAGCTGGTCCTGCACGGCACGGACGAACCCCTCGATCTTGCGCTGCACCGGGACGAACCGTTTCGGGCCCAGGGCCAGGCCGATCCGGGTGTGGCCGAGGGAGGCGAGATGGGTGACCGCCAGCGTCATCGCCGCCCGGTCGTCGGGCGAGATGAAGGGCGCCTGCACCTTCGGGGAGAACCCGTCCACCAGCACGAAGGGCACGCCCTGGGCGCGCAGCTGCTCGTAGCGCTGCATGTCGGCGGTGGTGTCGGCGTGCAGTCCGGAGACGTAGATGATGCCGGCCACGCCGCGGTCGACCAGCATCTCGGTCAGCTCGTCCTCGGTGGAGCCGCCGGGGGTCTGGGTGGCCAGCACCGGTGTGTAGCCCTGCCGGGTCAGTGCCTGGCCGATGACCTGCGCCAGGGCCGGGAATATCGGGTTCTCCAGCTCCGGCGTGATCAGGCCGACCAGGCCCGCGCTGCGCTGGCGCAGCCGCACCGGGCGCTCGTAGCCGAGCACGTCGAGCGCGGCCAGCACGGACTGGCGGGTGGTGGAGGCGACGCCGGGCTTCCCGTTGAGGACGCGGCTGACGGTCGCTTCGCTCACCCCCGCCTGAGCAGCGATGTCGGCAAGCCGTGTGGTCACGGCACTGGACTGTACCGGCCGTATGTCGCCTTGCACACCAATCGGACGCCGGGTACGGGCGGTTGACCGGCGCGCTGCGGGTTGCTGCGGCATGGCGTCCCTTCGTGACGTGGATGGCAAGAGCTTGCAGAGTCTTGCACAACACGGTCCGTGCCCGCTCAACCCCGTAGAACAACGGTTTCACAGCGGTCGACGAGAGGTCACGCGCGGATAACTTCGGTGATGCCTTGCACTTTTTTGCTGCAAGGTCTTTCGCAACGCTTACATCGCTGTTACGTTCACGGTCGCCCGGCGGCGGCAACGGCGCAGTCGGTAAGTCGACAGGGGCGGTAGACGGGACCTTCCCCTGCAACACGGGCTTTCACCCTCAAGGAGAACTCATGCGGCGTGGCATAGCGGCCACCGCGCTGGTGGCGTCCCTCGCCCTCGCGGCGACGGCCTGCGGCGGAGACGACAGCGGCGACTCGGCCGACGGCCCGGTCACCCTCACCTGGTGGGACACCTCCAACGCGACCAACGAGGCGCCGACGTACCAGGCCTTGGTCAAGGAGTTCGAGGCCGCCAACAAGGACATCAAGGTCAAGTACGTCAACGTCCCCTTCGACCAGGCGCAGAACAAGTTCGACACGGCGGCCGGCTCCAAGGGCGCCCCGGACATCCTGCGCTCCGAGGTCGGCTGGACGCCCGCCTTCGCGAAGAAGGGCTACTTCCTGCCGCTGGACGGCACCGAGGCCCTCGCCGACCAGGACAAGTTCCAGTCCAGCCTGATCGAGCAGGCCAAGTACGAGGGCAAGACCTACGGCGTGCCCTTCACCACCGACACGCTCGCGCTGGTCTACAACAAGGAGCTCTTCGCCGAGGCCGGCGTCGAGGCCCCCAAGACCTGGGACGACCTGAAGAAGGCCGCGGCCACCATCAAGACCAAGACCGGGGTGGACGGCTACTGGGGCTCCACCCAGGCCTACTACGCCCAGTCCTTCCTCTACGGCGAGGGCACCGACACCGTCGACGCCGAGGCCAAGAAGATCACGGTGAAGTCGCCCGAGGCCAGGAAGGCCTACGCGACCTGGCAGAGCCTGTTCGAGGGCAAGGGCCTGCACAAGGCCGACACCACCGCCGACGCCTACGCCCACATCCAGGACGCGTTCGTCAACGGCAAGGTCGCCGCGATCATCCAGGGCCCCTGGGAGATCACCAACTTCTACAAGGGCTCCGCGTTCAAGGACAAGGAGAACCTGGGCATCGCCTCCGTCCCGGCCGGCTCCACCGGCAAGGCGGGCGCCCCGACCGGCGGCCACAACCTCTCCGTGTACGCCGGCTCCGACGAGGCCCACCAGAAGGCCGCGCTGAAGTTCGTCAACTTCATGACCTCGGCGAAGGCCCAGGAGACCATCGCCCTGAAGAACAACACGCTGCCCACCCGCGACGACGCCTACACCGCCGAGGTCAAGGCCGACCCGGGCATCGCCGGCTACCAGGGCGTCCTCGCCGCGGCCCAGCCGCGCCCCGCGCTGCCGGAGTACAGCTCGCTGTGGGGGCCGCTCGACGACGAGCTGCTCGCCGTCGCCGGCGGCAAGAAGTCCCTGGACGAGGGGTTGAGCAGCGCCGAGACCTCCATCGCCAAGCTGGTGCCGGACTTCAGCAAGTGACCGCCGGGTGGCCGCCGGGTCCGCCGTCCCTGGGGGGGACGGACCCGGCGGCCACCGGCCTGTGCGTCATGCCCCTCGATCCGCAGACCCACACGAAGGTTGTCGAACCATGACAGTCGCCGTCCAGCGCCTGAGGCGCAGCTACCAGCGGTACTGGTACGCCTACGCGATGATCACCCCCGTGGTCGTCGTGCTCGGCGTCCTGGTGCTGTATCCGCTCGCGTACGGGTTCTACCTGACGCTCACGGACGCCAACAGCCTCAACACGGCGCGCACGATCGGCGTCAACGAGATCGCGGCCACCTACAAGTTCATCGGTTTCGACAACTACGCCGACATCCTGTGGGGAGAAACCGCGTACGACCGCTTCTGGTCGCACTTCATCTGGACGATCGTGTGGACGGCCGCCTGTGTCGGCCTGCACTACTCCATCGGACTGGGTCTTGCCCTGCTGCTCAACCAGAAGCTGCGCGGGCGCACCTTCTACCGGCTGATCCTGGTCCTGCCGTGGGCCGTGCCCACGTTCGTCACCGTCTTCGGCTGGCGTTTCATGCTCGCCGACGGCGGCGTCATCAACTCGGCGCTGGAATTCCTGCACCTGCCGACGCCGCTGTGGCTGGAGGACACCTTCTGGCAGCGGTTCGCCGCGATCATGGTCAACACCTGGTGCGGTGTGCCGTTCATGATGGTCTCGCTGCTCGGCGGACTCCAGTCGATCGACCGCACGCTGTACGAGGCGGCCGAGATGGACGGCGCGAACGCCTGGCAGCGCTTCCGGTACGTCACCCTGCCCGGCCTCAGGTCGGTCAGCTCCACCGTCGTCCTGCTCGGCGTGATCTGGACCTTCAACCAGTTCGCGGTGATCTTCCTGCTGTTCGGCACCACTGCGCCGGATGCCCAGATTCTCGTCACCTGGGCGTACTACCTCGGCTTCGGTCAGCAGCCGCGCGACTTCGCACAGTCCGCCGCCTACGGCATCCTGCTGCTGGCCATCCTGATCGTCTTCACCTCCGTCTACCGCCGCTGGCTGAACCGCAATGACCAGCAGCTCGCGATCTGAGGCAGGAGTCCCCATGAGCACCACGACCGTCCAGAAGTCCGCCACCGCGGACCAGGCCCCCGCCTCCGCCCCGCGGCGCGCCACGCGCCGGCGCGGCGGGCGCGGCCTCGCCGGGACCCTCGCCTCGCACGGCATCCTGACCGTCGCAAGCCTGATCGCGCTCTTCCCGATCGCCTGGCTGGTCTTCCTGTCCCTCGGTCCGGACAAGGACGACTATCTGCACCCCGGGCGCATCTGGGGGAAGATGACGTTCGAGAACTACTCGTACGTCCTGACCGAGACGAACTTCTTCGACTGGCTGAAGAGTTCGCTGGTCGTCTCCCTGGGCACCACGTTCATCGGCGTGATCATCGCCGCCACCACGGGCTACGCGGTGTCCCGGATGCGCTTCCCGGGCTACCGGAAGTTCATGTGGGTGCTGCTGGTGACCCAGATGTTCCCGATCGCCGTGCTGATCGTGCCGATGTACCAGATCCTGTCGGAGCTCCAGCTCATCGACACCTACCTCGGTCTGATCCTCGTCTACTGCTCCACCGCCGTGCCGTACTGCGCCTGGCTGCTCAAGGGGTACTTCGACACCATCCCCTTCGAGATCGACGAGGCGGGACGCGTCGACGGGCTGTCGCCGTTCGGCACCTTCCTGCGGCTGATCCTGCCGCTGGCCCGGCCGGGCCTGGCGGTGGCGGCGTTCTACAGCTTCATCACCGCCTTCGGCGAGGTCGCCTTCGCCACCACGTTCCTGCTGGACGACGAGAAGTACACGTTCGCCGTCGGCCTGCAGAGCTTCGTGAGCGAGCACGACGCCCAGCGGAACCTGATGGCCGCCACCGCGGTGCTCATCGCGATACCGGTGTCCGCGTTCTTCTACCTCGTGCAGAAGAACCTGGTGACCGGACTCACCGCCGGTGGCACCAAGGGCTGACGCCCCTCACCCGAGACCCCCGCGCCCGGTTCGGTGCGGGTGGCGGCCGCGGTGCCTCTCCGACCCCGCCGGCACCGCGGCCGCCTCGTCACCCCGGCCCACCCCGCCCTCCGCCGTACCCACGCCTGAACGACCTCAAGTCGGTTACACATCAAGGACGCCATGAGCCAGCACACTGCCGACCCGGCACCGAACTCCGCCGTCGCCACCGTCGCCAAGCGCCGCGACTGGTGGCGGGACGCGGTGATCTACCAGGTCTATCCGCGCAGCTTCGCCGACAGCAACGGCGACGGCATGGGTGACCTGGAAGGCGTACGCTCCCGCCTCCCCTATCTGCGCGACCTCGGCGTGGACGCCGTGTGGCTGAGTCCCTTCTACGCCTCCCCGCAGGCCGACGCCGGATACGACGTCGCCGACTACCGCGCCGTCGACCCCATGTTCGGCAGCCTCCTGGACGCCGACGCGCTGATCCGCGACGCGCACGCGCTGGGCCTGCGGATCATCGTCGACCTGGTGCCCAACCACTCCTCCGACCAGCACGAGTGGTTCCGGCGCGCCGTCGCCGAGGGCCCCGGCTCCCCGCTGCGCGAGCGCTACCACTTCCGCCCCGGCAAGGGGACGGAGGGCGAACTGCCGCCCAACGACTGGGAGTCGATCTTCGGTGGCCCCGCCTGGACGCGGGTGACCGAGCCGGACGGCACGCCCGGCGAGTGGTACCTGCACCTCTTCGCGCCTGAGCAGCCCGACTTCAACTGGGAGCACCCGGCCGTCGGCGACGAGTTCCGCTCCATCCTGCGCTTCTGGCTGGACATGGGCGTGGACGGCTTCCGCATCGACGTCGCCCACGGCCTGGTGAAGGCCGAGGGCCTGCCCGACCTGGGATCCCACGAGCAGCTGAAGCTGCTGGGCAACGATGTCATGCCGTTCTTCGACCAGGACGGTGTGCACGAGGTCTACCGGCAGTGGCGGCTGGTCCTCGACGAGTATGCCGGCGAGCGCATCTTCGTCGCCGAGGCGTGGACCCCGACCGTCGAGCGCACCGCCAACTACGTCCGCCCCGACGAGCTGCACCAGGCCTTCAACTTCCAGTACCTCAGCACGTCCTGGGACGCCGAGGAGCTGCGCACGGTCATCGACCGCACCCTGGAGGCGATGCGCCCGGTCGGCGCCCCCGCCACCTGGGTGCTGTCGAACCACGACGTCACCCGGCACGCCACCCGCTTCGCCAACCCGCCGGGCCTCGGCACCCAGATCCGCGAGGCCGGCGACCGTGAGCTGGGTCTGAAGCGGGCGCGGGCGGCCACGCTGCTGATGCTGGCGCTGCCCGGCTCGGCGTACATCTACCAGGGCGAGGAACTGGGCCTGCCGGACGTCGTGGACCTGCCGGACGAGGTGCGCCAGGACCCGGCGTACTTCCGTGGCGCGGGGCAGGACGGCTTCCGTGACGGCTGCCGGGTGCCGATCCCCTGGACGCGCACCGGATCCTCGTACGGCTTCGGCAGCGGGGGCAGCTGGCTCCCGCAGCCCCGGGAGTGGGGCGAGCTGAGCGTGGCGGCGCAGGACGGGGTGGCCGGTTCGACGCTGGAGCTGTACCGGGCGGCGCTGGCCGTCCGGCGGCGGCAGGCCGACCTGGGCGCGGGGGAGGCGGTCGAGTGGCTCAAGGCGCCCGAGGGTGTGCTCGCCTTCCGGCGGGGGGAGTTCGTCTGCGTCGCGAACACGGGCGGGGAGTCGGTGACGACCCCGGCGTACGGCCGGCTGCTGCTCACCAGCGGTGAGGTGTGCGAGGCGGACGGCGAGGTGAAGGTGCCGGCCGACACCACGGTGTGGTGGACGGCTTCCTGAAAGCCGTCCCGCAAGATTTTGCATTGAACTTCGTACGGCCCGCTGCCCTTTCGGGCGGCGGGCCTTTAACATTCCCGTCACCGCAAGATGGCTGAAAGTTTTCAGCAAGAGCCTTCAACGGTGAAGGAACCCCACACATGGCACGCAGAACCCTTCCCTGGGCGGCCGCCCTGGCAGCCGCCGCCACCGCGTCCGCCCTTGTCATGCACCCGACTGAGGCGCAGGCCTCGCCGCCCGGCACCAAGGACGTCACCGCCGTCCTGTTCGAGTGGAACTTCGCCTCGGTCGCCCGCGAGTGCACCAGCACCCTCGGCCCCGCAGGCTACGGCTACGTACAGGTCTCCCCGCCCGCCGAGCACATACAGGGCGCCCAGTGGTGGACCTCGTACCAGCCGGTCAGCTACAAGATCGCCGGGCGCCTGGGCGACCGTACGGCCTTCCAGAACATGGTCAACACCTGCCACGCGGCGGGCGTCAAGGTGGTCGTCGACACGGTCATCAACCACATGTCGGCCGGCAGCGGCACCGGCACCGGCGGCTCGTCGTACACGAAGTACGACTACCCCGGCCTGTACTCGTCCTTCGACTTCGACAACTGCACGGCCCAGATCACCAACTACCAGGACCGCTGGAACGTCCAGCACTGCGAACTGGTCGGCCTCGCCGACCTGGACACGGGAGAGGAGTACGTCCGCGGGGCCATCGCCAAGTACATGAACGACCTGCTCTCCCTCGGCGTCGACGGCTTCCGCGTCGACGCCGCCAAGCACATGCCGGCGGCCGACCTGGCGAACATCAAGTCCCGCCTGAGCAACCCGTCGGCCTACTGGAAGCAGGAGGTCATCTTCGGCAGCGGAGAGGCCGTCCAGCCGACGGAGTACACCGGCAACGGAGACGTCCAGGAGTTCCGCTACGCCTACGACCTCAAGCGCGTCTTCAACAACGAGAACCTCGCCTACCTCAAGAACTTCGGCGAGGGCTGGGGGTACATGAGCAGCGGCGTCTCCGGTGTCTTCGTCGACAACCACGACACCGAGCGCAACGGCTCCACGCTGAGCTACAAGGACAACGCCAACTACACGCTGGCCAACGTCTTCATGCTGGCCTGGCCCTACGGTGCGCCCGACATCAACTCCGGCTACGAGTTCACCGACCACGACGCCGGGCCGCCGAACGGCGGACGGGTGGACGCCTGCTGGCAGAACGGCTGGAAGTGCCAGCACGCCTGGCCGGAGATCCAGCGCATGGTCGCCTTCCGCAACGCCACGCGGGGCCAGTCGGTGACCAACTGGTGGGACAACGGCGGCGACGCGATCGCCTTCGGCCGGGGCAACAAGGGCTTCGTGGCGATCAACCACGAGTCCGGATCCCTGACCCGGACGTACCAGACGTCGCTGCCGGCGGGGTCGTACTGCAACGTCCAGAACAACACCACGGTGACGGTGAACGGCTCCGGCCAGCTCACCGCGACCCTGGGCGCCAACACCGCGCTGGCGGTGCACACGGGCAGGCGGAGCTGCTGAGCACGATCCGTACGGACATACGGCTCTTCACCCGGTCGGGAGTTCCTCCACTCCCATGACCGGGGTGTCCTGATGCTGGTACGGGCGGCGTACGACCGGCGCCGCCCGTACCTGCTGGGTGGGGAGTGGCATGACGAGGGAAGCGGGACGCGGCGGGGGACCGGAGGATCGGGCGGTACTGCTGGTGGCAGGCCTGGCCGATCTGGCGGTGAGCACCATGAGCTCGGCCCTGGGGACGGTCCGGGGGCTGTTGCGCCGCTCGGACACCGCCGCACTGGCGGCCGACACCGAGCACGACCTGCTGGCGCGGGGACGCCTGGTCCTGGACCGGTACACGGCCGTCCCCCCGGCCCATCTGGAGATCCTGGCCCGGCACGCCCAGGCGCGACGGACCGCCGATGACAGCTGACCGGTGGGAACCGGCCGCCTTCCGGTCCCGCGTCGACGAGGCCCTGCGTCTCTTCGTCGCCCGGGAGGCCGAGCAGTTCGCCGCGATCGATCCGGCCCTCGGCCCGGTGGCCGACCAGCTGGAGGCGGCGGTCGCGGACGGCAAGCGGCTGCGGGCGGCCTTCTGCTACTGGGGCTGGCGCGCGGCGGGACAGCCCGACAGCGACGCACTGGTACGGGCGGCGGCCTCCATGGAGCTGGTGCATGCCGCCGCGGTCGTGCACGACGACCTCATCGACGACAGTCCGCTGCGGCACGGCCGGCCCACCGCGCACATCGCGCTGCGCGGTGCCGTACGCCGTCGCCCCCGCGGCGCCGCCGCCGCGAGGTCGCTGGCGATGCTGGTGGGGCAGGCCCGCGCTGAAACTTCTTGCTAAGCGTTTCAACACTCTTGCTGTAAACCTTTCGTCGGCGATACGGTCGCGCCGGGCGCCCGGCGAAGGAGCCGTGCCGCGGCGCAGGGGTCGGACCCGAGGACTCAAGAGAGCCGCAACCGCAAGGAGTTCACGCTCGTGATACCGAGTTGGCCGGCGCCCCGCAGGCGCCGTACCGCCCATGCCCGACGGGTCGCGGCCGTCACCGTGGCCGCGCTCGCCGCGGCGCTGGTGCAGCCCCTAGCCGCCCGGGCGGCCGCCCCGCCCCCGCCGCCGCCGGACGCGAAGCTCGCCGCTGAGCCCGCACGGCACGACCTGACCCGTGAGCAGTTCTACTTCGTTCTGCCGGACCGCTTCGCCAACGGCGACAAGCGCAACGACCGGGGCGGACTGACCGGTTCACGGCTCGCGACCGGTTACGACCCGACCGACAAGGGCTTCTACCAGGGCGGCGATCTGAAGGGCCTGACCCGGAAGCTCGACTACATCAAGGGCCTCGGCACCACCGCCATCTGGCTCGCCCCGATCTTCAAGAACCAGCCGGTGCAGGGCGAGGGCGACAACGCCTCGGCCGGCTACCACGGTTACTGGATCACCGACTTCACCCAGGTCGACCCGCACTTCGGCACCAACGAGGACCTGGAGACCCTCATCGACAAGGCCCACGCCAAGGGCATGAAGGTCTTCTTCGACGTCATCACCAACCACACCGCCGACGTCGTCGACTACGAGGAGAAGTCCTACGACTACCTCTCCAAGGGTGCCTTCCCGTACCTGACCGAGGACGGCGAGCCCTTCGACGACGCCGGCCACGCGGACGGCGGGCGGGACTTCCCCGAGGTCGGCAAGGGCTCGTTCCCGCGCACGCCCGTCGTCCCCGACGCCAAGCGGAACCTCAAGGTCCCTTCCTGGCTCAACGACCCGTCGATGTACCACAACCGCGGCGACTCCACCTGGGCCGGCGAGTCCGCCACGTACGGCGACTTCGTGGGTCTGGACGACCTGTGGACCGAGCGCCCCGAGGTCGTCGAGGGCATGGAGAAGATCTACCAGCGGTGGGTCAGGGACTTCGACATCGACGGCTTCCGGATCGACACCGTCAAGCACGTCAACATGGAGTTCTGGACCCAGTGGGCCACCGCCCTCGACTCCTACGCGGCGAAGCGGGGCCGGGACGACTTCTTCATGTTCGGCGAGGTGTACTCGGCGGACACGTCCGTCACGTCCCCGTACGTCACCCAGGGCCGCCTAGACTCCACGCTCGACTTCCCCTTCCAGGACGCGGCCCGCGCCTACGCCTCCCAGGGCGGCAGCGCCGAGCGGCTCGCCTCGGTATTCGGTGACGACTACAAGTACACGACCGGCACGGCCAACGCGTACGAGCAGGTCACCTTCCTCGGCAACCACGACATGGGCCGCATCGGGACCTTCCTGAAGCAGGACAACCCCGGAGCGAGCGACGCCGAGCTGGTCAGGAAGGCCGGGCTCGCCAACGAGCTGATGTTCCTCAGCCGTGGCAACCCGGTGGTCTACTACGGCGACGAGCAGGGCTTCACCGGCGCGGGCGGCGACAAGGACGCCCGCCAGACGATGTTCGCCTCGACCGCCGCCGACTACCTCGACGACGACCAGCTCGGCACCGACCGCACGCACGCGGTCGACGCCTACGACACCGGAGCACCGCTCTACCGCCAGATCAGTGCTCTGGCGAAGCTGCGCAAGGCCCATCCCGCCCTCGCCGACGGAGTCCAGACCGAGCGGTACGCCGCCGACGGCCCCGGCGTCTACGCCGTCACCCGCACCGACACCAGGACCGGCACCGAGTACGTCGTCGCCTTCAACAATGCCGGCGAGGCGAAGAGGACCACCTTCCCGACCGACTCCCCGGACACCACCTTCCGCGCACTCCACGGCACCGAGTCCGCGGCGAGGACGGCCGCCGACGGGAAGCTCACCGTCACCGTCCCGGCCGGTTCGGCGATCGTCCTGAAGGCGGCCGGTGCACCCGCCGCGCCCGCCACCAAGCCGGCGATCACCCTCGACGCCCCCGCCCCCGGCGCCACCGGCACGGTCGAAGTCACCGCCGATGTCGACGGCGGCGCCCGCAACCGCGTCGTCTTCGCCGCCCAGACCGGCACCGGCAAGTGGCGCACCCTCGGTTCCGCCGACCACGCCCCCTACAAGGTCACGCACACCATCGGCAAGGACGTGGAGCCCGGCACCGCCCTGCGCTACAAGGCGGTCGTCGTCGACTCCGGCGGCCGCACCGCGAGCGCCCTGGCGGCCTCCACCACCGGCACCCCGCCCGTCGAGCAGCCCCCCACCGCCACCTCCCGCGACTACGCGATCGTCCACTACCACCGCCCGGACGGGAACTACGCCGACTGGGGCCTGTACGCCTGGGGCGACCTCGCCGACGGCGAGTCGACCACCTGGCCCGACAGCCACCCCTTCACCGGCCGCGACGCCTACGGCGCCTTCGCCTACGTCAAGCTCAAGCCCGGCGCCTCGACCATCGGTTTCCTCGTCATCGACAAGGACGGCGACAAGGACGTCGCCGCCGACCGCACGATCGACCTGAGCGAGACCGGCGAGGTCTGGATCGAGCAGGGCAAGGAGACCGTCCGCACGGAACGCCCCGAGTACCCGGCTCAGGACAAGTCCAGGGCCGTGCTCCACTACCACCGCGCCGACGGCAGCTACGACGGCTGGGGGATGCACGTCTGGACGGGCGCCGAGCAGCCCACCGACTGGTCCAAGCCCCTGATGCCGGTGGAGACCGACTCCTATGGCGCGGTCTTCGAGGTACCGCTCACCGAGGGTGCCACCAGCCTCAGCTACATCGTCCACAAGGGCGACGAGAAGGATCTGGCCAACGACCAGAGCCTCGACCTCAAGGCGAACGGCCACGAGGTGTGGCTCTTGAGCGGCCAGGAGAAGTACCTGCTCCCGCAGCCGGCGGGCAGCGCGGCCGCGCTCGACCTGACGGCCTCCAAGGCGATCTGGATCGACGGGAACACGGTGGCCTGGAACGGTTCTGACGCGGCCGCGTCCACCCAGCTGCTGTACTCGCGCGACGGCGCGATCAAGGCCGAGAACGGCACGCTCACCGGCGACGCCAAGTGGCTGCGCCTGACCAGGAGCGCCCTGACCGAAGCCCAGAAGGCGAAGTTCCCCCACCTGAAGGACCACACCGCCTGGTCCGTCGACCCACGGGACCGCGACCGGGTCCGTGAGGCCCTGCGCGGCCAGCTCGTCGCCTCCCAGCGCGCCGCGAACGGCGCCGTGCTCGCCGCCACGGGCGTCCAGATCGCCGGCGTGCTCGACGACCTGTACGACGCGACCAAGGCGAAGCTCGGCCCGGCGTTCCACAAGGGCCGGCCGACGCTGTCCGTCTGGGCGCCCACGGCCCAGAGCGTCTCCCTGGAACTGGACGGCACCCTCAGGCCGATGCGGCGCGATCACACCACCGGCGTCTGGTCCGTCACCGGCCCCGCGTCCTGGAAGAACAAGCCCTACCGGTACGTCGTGAAGGTCTGGGCCCCCGGCGTCCGCGAAATCGTCACCAACAAGGTCACCGATCCCTACTCGCTCGCCCTCACCGCCGACTCCGAGCGCAGCCTGCTCACCGACCTCGGCGACCGCACCCTCGCCCCCGCCGGCTGGACGTCACTGCGCAAGCCCCGGGCCGTACCGCTGAGGGACGCGCAGATCCAGGAGCTGCACATCCGGGACTTCTCCGTAGAGGACCGCACCGCCCGGTATCCCGGGACCTACCTCGCCTTCACCGACAAGGCGAGCGACGGCAGCAGGCACCTGCGCAAGCTCGCCGAGTCCGGCACCTCGTACGTGCATCTGCTGCCGGCCTTCGACATCGCCACCATCCCCGAACGCCGCGAGGACCAGGCGGAGGCCGGCTGCGACCTCGCCTCCTTCCCGGCGGACTCGGAGCGCCAGCAGGAGTGCGTCTCGGCGATCGCCGCCCGTGACGCCTACAACTGGGGCTACGACCCGTACCACTACACCGTCCCGGAGGGTTCCTACGCCACGGACCCGGACGGCACCGCGCGCACCGTCGAGTTCCGCAGGATGGTCAAGGCCCTCAACGAGGACGGCCTGCGGGTCGTCATGGACGTCGTCTACAACCACACCGCGGCCAGTGGCCAGGCCCGCACCTCGGTCCTCGACCGGATCGTGCCCGGCTACTACCAGCGGCTGCTCGCGGACGGCTCGGTCGCGAACAGCACCTGCTGCGCCAACACCGCGCCCGAGAACGCCATGATGGGCAAGCTCGTCGTCGACTCGGTCGTCACCTGGGCCAGGCAGTACAAGGTGGACGGCTTCCGCTTCGACCTCATGGGCCACCACCCGAAGGCCAACATCCTCGCCGTCCGCAAGGCCCTCGACGCGCTCACCCTCGAGCGGGACGGCGTGAACGGCAAGGAGATCATCCTCTACGGCGAGGGCTGGAACTTCGGCGAGATCGCCGACGACGCCCGCTTCGAGCAGGCCACGCAGAAGAACATGGCCGGCACCGGGATCGCCACGTTCTCCGACCGGGCCCGTGACGCCGTGCGCGGCGGCGGTCCCTTCGACGAGGACCCCGGCGTCCAGGGCTTCGCGTCGGGCCTCTACACCGAGCCCAACTCCTCGGCGACGGGCGGCACCCCGGCCGAGCAGAGGGCCCGCCTGCTGCACTACCAGGACCTCATCAAGGTGGGGCTGTCCGGCAACCTCGCCGGATACCGCTTCACCGACACCAGCGGCAAGCAGGTCAAGGGCTCGGAGGTCGACTACAACGGTCAGCCGGCCGGATACGCGGCCGTCCCGGGCGACGCCCTCGCCTACGCGGACGCCCACGACAACGAAACCCTGTTCGACGCCCTCGCCTTCAAGCTGCCGGCCGGCACGAGCGCGGCCGACCGGGCCCGGATGCAGGTGCTCGCGATGGCCACGGCCACCCTCTCGCAGGGACCGTCGCTGTCCCAGGCCGGCACCGATCTGCTGCGCTCCAAGTCGCTGGACCGCAACTCCTACGACAGCGGTGACTGGTTCAACGCCGTCCACTGGAACTGCGCCGACGGCAACGGGTTCGGACGCGGGCTGCCGCCGGCCGCCGACAACCGCGCGAAGTGGCCGTACGCCAAGCCGCTGCTGGGCTCGGTCGGCGTCGGGTGCGCCCAGATCGAGGGGGCGTCGGCGGCCTACCGTGATCTGCTGAAGATCCGCACGACGGAGCAGGCCTTCTCCCTCGGCACGGCCGGGCAGGTCCAGGAGCAGCTCTCCTTCCCGCTGTCCGGCACCGGCGAGACGCCCGGCGTGATCACCATGCGCCTCGGTGACCTGGTCGTCGTGTTCAACGCGACGCCGGAGCGCCGCGAGCAGCGGGTCGCCGCGCTCGCCGGGAGCGGCTACCGGCTGCACCCGGTGCAGGCGGGGGGCGCCGACGCGGTGGTCAAGGGGGCGTCGTACGAGGCCGGCGGCGGCACGTTCGCCGTACCGGGGCGGACGGTCGCCGTGTTCACCCGGGCGGGCTGACCGCCGGCTGCGGTTAGGGTGCTCCTGTCCCCCGCACAGCAGGAGCACAGGAGCACCCATGCCGCAGATCACCGTCGACTACTCCGCGACGCTGGCGGGCGACTTCGACCGGCCCGCGTTCGCGCGGGCGCTGCACACCGCGGTCGTGGAGATCGCGGCCGCGAAGCCGCCGTCCTGCAAGACGCAGTTCCGCCGGGCCGAGGACACCGCGGTCGGGGACGAGACCGAGGGGCACGCGGTCGTGCACGTCACGCTCGGACTGCTGGCCGGCCGCAGCGAGGACACCAAGGCCCGGCTGACCGGGGCCGTACTCGAACTCCTGCGCCGGCACGTGAAGCCGGCCGGGGGCCTCGCCCTGCACGCTTCCGCCGAGGTGCGCGACCTCGACCCGTCGTACCGCAAGCTCGACGGCTGAGCAGGGGGCCAATACCCCTAGGAAGCCAGCGCGATCAGGCGGGCCGCCAGGTCGGTGAAGGGGCCGTCCATCGGTTCGTCCTTCAGCACCCGGCGGATCAGCGTGGCCGTCTCCTCGTCGTACGTCGCGCTCACCGCGGCCAGCGCGGCGAAGTCGTTGACGAGCTGGGCCTCCAGCTCGTCGCGCGGGATGCGCCGGCCGTCCAGCCAGATCAGCGCCGTGGACTCGGCCAGTGAGATCCAGGAGCGAACGACCAGTTCCAGCCGCGCGGGCGGGTCCGTGATGCCGAGATGCGACATGATCTGGTCGTACGCGGCCTGCCGTACCGCGTCGATGAGCGCGTTGGTCCGCGACGAGCCGACGGCCGGACCGCCCCGCATCAACGCCGAGAAACCGGGGCCGTGGTCGTCCACGAAGTCGAAGAAGCGGTGCATCACCCGCCGCAGCCGGGCCCCGAGGGGACCCTCGTGCGGTTCGACGAACCGGCCCGCCAGATCGTCCGCCGCCCGCTGCAACGCGGCTTCGTACAGGCTGAGTTTGCCCGGGAAGTAGTGATAGACGAGCGGGCGTGAGATGCCCGCCGCGGCGGCTATCTCGTCGATGGAGACCTCGTCGGGAGAGCGGCGGCTGAACAGTTCGAGGGCCACGCCGATCAACTGCTGCCGCCGCTCCTCGACACCCATTCTGCGGCGAACCCCGGTAGACATACGAACACCTTACCGATCGGATCCGGCCTCGAACGGACAGGACCGATCCAGGTACTCGTGGAGCCATTCACATATCCAGCACAAGTCTTTCACTTCGCGCCCGCGAGACACAGATCAGCATCGCCTCGCCCCGCTCCCCGTCGGTCAGCGACTCGTCCCGGTGGTCGACCTCGCCCTCCAGCACCGCCTGTCGGCGCGGAACCCTTGTGCGGCGACTTGTTGACGCCGGTGTCAGCTAGCGCAGGCCGTCGATCGTCCGCCCGTCCGTGAGGGTCGCCTTCAGCCCGGCCTGCGCGCCCTGCTTCGCCTTCGCGGCCAGGAGATTGCCCTGGGCGGTCTGCCGCACGCCGCCCGTGGCACTGATCGACGCGGTGTCCCGGCTGCCCGCCGCCAGCAGGTACCAGGACCCCGCGGCGGACTTCCACAGCACCCCGGCCAGCACCTGAGGATCGCGCGCCCCGCACGCCGCCACGTTCTCGGCCTTCGCGGCGACCGCCCCGTACTTCCCGCCCGGCGTGTGGAACTGCGCCTGCACCCGCTCGCCGCCGCCCCGCCAGGTCTCCCCGCGCGTGCACACCCACGCCGCCGTGCCGCTCGCGTCGGGCAGCGGCTGGTCGGCGTACTGCCAGGCGTTGACCGACCGCACTCCGTGCCCGCGCAGGTCTCCCAGGGAGCAGCCGAACGGAGCCCAGGTGCGCAGCGCCTCCGACCCCGCCGCGTCGTGCGCCGCGCCCGGCCGTCCCGTGGTGAGACGGGCGGGGACCAGCTCGCCGAGGTCCGTCATCAGCCGCGTACCGGCGTCGTCGGTGATCTGCAGGACGTTCCAGGACGTGCAGGCGCCGGTCTGGGTGGCGGGGCTGGCCAGCGCTGCGGTGATGCCGTCCTTCAGGGCGAGGTCCATGGCGCCGGAGCCCGGCTTCAGCAGGTCCCGCTCGGCCGCCTTCTTCACCCATGGCGCCGTCAGGTAGCGGACGTTGCCGTCGGTCCGGTTCAGCACCACCGCGTTCGACTCGATCCGGCTCGCGCCGTCGGCACGGGCGAAGTCGAGGGCGGCGCCCGCCGTGCCGTCCTTCGGCTCGGCGTAGCGGGCGATGCGCAGACCGTCGTAGAAGATCACCACGCGCGCGTTGTCGACCAGTCCGGCGAACAGCAGCTGCGGCGGCCCGGCCGGGCCGCCGGACGGGGTGCCGGGGGTCGCCGAGACCTGGACCGTCCCGCCCGGGCGTGCCCAGACGGCGAGGGCACGGCGCAGCAGCGCGCGATCGGTGGTGAGGTCGCCGCGTGCGGGCCAGACCGAGAAGTCGGTGCGCGTGGCGGACTGCCAGGCGACGGGGGAGACCTTCACCAGCCTGCCCGGGTCGAGTGCGGCCTCGGCCGCCGGGTTCTGCGCGTAGGGCGGTGCCGCGGCGCCGTCGGGACCCCAGCCGTCGCCGGGGAGGAGGAGCAGCGCCCCGCACACGGCGGCGGCCGCGGCGGCGGCGAGCGCGGCCTTCAGGTGCTGGCGGCGGCGCATCAGATCGGTGGGCCTGGCCTGCAACGAACAGGGGTCGAACTCGGGGGAGTCGAGCAGCGGGTACCGCGCGGGGACGCCGTCGGCCTCCTGGAGGGCGCCGTCCGGGTCGGCGACGCCGGCGGTGCGCAGGACATGGTGGACGTCGCTGTCGGGCAGCCGCTCCAGTCCCCGCAGGACGAAGGCGGCGCGGGCGGGCGCGGAGAGCGCGGACAGCTGCTGGTCCAGAGCGAGTTCGTCGGCGCCGCCCGAGCGCGGGAACAGCCGCAGGCCCCACACCTGGGGGAGCAGCGGCGGCAGCTGGGAGCGCTTGGGCCAGGCCTTGCGCCGCAGCGGCAGGCCCGCCTCCAGTGCCGTACGCAGCACCTGGAGGCGGACGAAGGCGTAGCCGGGATCGCCGTCGCGGCCGGTGGACTGGGCCGGGATGACGGACGCCGCGGCGCGGCCGCGGGGCAGCGCGCGCTGGGTGAGGGCGTGCGCCGTCAGCACCCGGCGGTTGCGGCCCAGGGCGGGCGGCAGGACCAGGTAGGCGAGGCGGACCAGCCGCGGATAGTGCTCGACGAGCGCGGCCTCGGCCTGCTCGACGTCGACGACCGGGGCGGAAGCGGAAGACGTGGGGCGCGGGGCGACATCCTGTGACTGCACGTTCAGCAGAACGAGCGAATGGGCGGTTGGTCACCGCACACGGGTGAGTGGCCTCCGGGGGTTGACGAAGGGCCGGCGAACAGGCGCAGCGGGCGGCATTGAGCACGGCGTCCGCCGGAGCCGTATCGAACTGAGGCGCAGGTGCGTCCGCTCCATGACCGACCGGAGGAACAGATGAGGCTGACCCGACCGATGCTCGCCCTGAGCGGTGCCGTGGCGGTGCTGGCGCTGGCGGGCTGCGGCTCCGACGGCGACCAGGCGGCCGTGCCGGAGACGGCGACCGGCAGCCTGGAGCACCTCGCCGCCGAGGTGAAGTGCGAGCCCGACATGCAGACCGACGAGGACGAGATCCGGCAGGCCATCTGCGAGCAGGGCAAGGAGAAGTACATCCTCGCCACCTTCGCCACCGACCGCGGTCAGCGGGAGTGGATCAACACGGCCAAGGACTACGGCGGCTACTACCTCGTCGGCCGCAAGTGGGTCGCCGTCGGCCACGAGAACGTGCTGACGGGGCTGCGCGACCGGCTCGGCGGGGATGTGGAGATCGGCACCGACCACTCCGCTCACGGCGGGAAGCAGGGGGCGCAGGGGGAACAGGGTGAACAGGGCACCTCGCGCTCCTCGCAGCCCGGCGACTCCTCGCACTCCGGTCACCACGACAGCTGACTCGCCGGTTCGGGAAAGCCGAAAGCCGGCGGCGGGTCTCCCCGCCGCCGGCTTTCGGCTTTCCCGTGGGTCAGTCGGCCCGCCCGTGGGTCACCGGCAGTTCTTGCCCCGGTTGATGCACTTCACGACCTTGTTCATCAGGTTCTCGTCCATGACGTTGATGAAGTCGTTGTGGTCGGTGATCGGCTTGTGGAGCTGCTCCGGGAAACCGTCCACCGCGAACGGGCTCCTGAGCTGCCCGTTCTCGATGACCGGGGCCGGCACGTCGTACACCAGACGGATCTGCAGCTGGGGGATCGCCACGAAACCGTTGGCGCAGGTGCCGTCCGCCTGGACGAAGTCGACGTGGTCGCGGTGGTTGGCGCTGTCGATGTTCTGGCCGTCCCAGCAGCTCTGGAAGTTGGCCGTCCGTACCAGCTGGCTGCCCTCGGGGCAGATCGGGTACTTGTCGGTCAGCTGCCGGTCCTCGAAGCCGGTGCAGCTCAGCGAGGCGTTGGCATTCGCGTCGCCGTTGGTGAACGCCTTGGCGTCGCCGGTGATGACCCGCAGGAACTTCGGCATCGCGACGACCTTGCCCGCCTTGTTGCCGACGAACTTGATCTCGGCCTGCTGCGCCTTCAGGATCTGCCCGACGTTGCCCTCGGCGCCGCCGCCCAGGTCGCCCGCGTCGAACTCCTGGGTGCCGTCCTGGAGCCGGAGCACCGGCCAGTAGTACGTGGACTTGTCACCCTGGTTCTGGCAGGAGGTCTCCGCGTTGGCCAGGTCCTCGTCGCTGGAGAAGGCGTCGTTGTCCTGGTTGCCGACGTAGTCGTGCGTGTGGTGAGCGCCGTTGTCGACACCGGGGGCGACGATCAGGTTGTCGCTGTTGAACAGGTCGTTCTCGTTGACACCGCAGGACGTGGTGAAGCTGCCCCGGGAACCGGAGTTCCCGTTCGCCTTCAGGCCGTTGCCGTTCGCCGGGGGCACGTTGGGCTGGACGGTCGTGATGTCGACGAAGTCCGCGGCCACCGGGCCCGCGGCCCCGTTTCCGTTGTCGCCCACGTTCTGGCCGTCGCCGTTGTCCTGGCCGTCACCGTTCTGGCCGTCACCGTTGTCCTGGCCGTCGCCGTTCTGGCCGTCACCGTTGTCCTGGCCGTCGCCGTTCTGCCCGTCACCGTTGTCCTGGCCGTCGCCGTTCTGGCCGTTCCCGCCGTCGTTGGTCTGCGGCTGCTCGACGGGCTTTCCGGTGCAGGGGGACAGGTTGTCGAGCTGCTCGGAGGCGTTGCCGCCGGCCCGGTTGATCTCCAGCTGGATACGGTCGATGATCACCTTCCGCCGGTCCTTGAGCGGGCCGAGGATGGCGTTCTGGACGTAGCTGCCGTCCCTCGCCTGTGCGTCCCGCGTGGTCGCGAGCCGCTGGTAGGCCTCGGTGATCTGCTGGTCGAGCGTCGCCAGTTCGCCGTCCACCTCCCCACGGGCCTGGTCCGGCACCTCGGAGATCTCCTGGCCGACGTCGGGACAGTCGATCGTGGCCACCTGGGCCGATGTCGACTTCGTCCGGTTCGACCAGCCGTTGTCCTCGTGCGCCGAGGCATAGAAGTTGGCCCAGACAAGCCCGCCCCCACCGAGCGCTAGGGCCGCCGATGCGGCAATGGCCTTGGTGGCCAGCGGCGTACGGCGTTTTCGTGTGTTGCGTCCCATGGAACTCCTCTGACTTCCTTGCGGGGCAGCATCGAGGCGCCCGACAGGAGTGAAGCGGCTCCCTCAGATACGGAGCGCGTCCCACGGGCGTTCAGCCGTCCCGGAAATCGTTGAGAAGTTCGTGCGGAGTCTGTGGAACCAACAGCCCCTGAAGTACCGGGAGTTGCTGATCGCCGACAGCGTGTGAACGAGAGCGTCCGCTTTCACCGGCCATGGCCGGCATCCGCCAGAACCGCCGGCACACGGTCAGCAGGGCGGTGACGAACCCCGCCGTCCGGTCCGCCGGAAGCCACAAGGTGGGCGGGTGGTCACCGCGCCGAGAGCCCCGGTCCGGTGGTGGTGCCGGGTGGACCCCCGTCGCCCGCGAGCACCTTCGCCTCCAGCTGCGGATCCAGGCCCACCGGTGGCCGGTCGGGCCGCTGCGGCGCCGTCCCGCCGATCTCCCGCAGCCAGCGCCAGGTGGCGGCCACGGTCTCGCCGGCCGGCCGGCAGCGCAGCCCGGCGGCCAGCGCGCGGGACACGTCCGCGCCGTGCAGGGCGTCGTGCAGCTCGCTGTCCGGCGGCACCCACACCGGCAGCCGGCTCCACGGCTCGATCCCCGCCCCCAGCACCACCTCGGGGTCGGTCCAGCGCAGCTCGGCCGTGGCCCCGGTCACCCGCACGCAGGCCTCCAGCAATGCGCCCATGGTGGTGTGCCCACGAGGACCGGTCAGGTTGAACGGTCCTCGACGCTCCCGCTCCACCGCGTCCAGGATCCACTCCGCCAGATCGCGGACGTCGACGAACTGCACCGGCAGCTCGCGCGGGCCCGGCGCCAGCACCGGCCCGCCACGGGCGATCCGGGTCAGCCACCACGGCAGGCGGCCGACGTTCTCGTACGGCCCGAGCAGCAGCCCGGCGCGCACCAGCAGCGAGCGCTCCGGCCCGAAGGACCCGACGACGGCCAGCTCGCCGCCCCGTTTGTCGCGGGCGTAGTCGGTGTGGTCCGCGCCCGGCTCGGCGCCCTCGACCAGCGGCGCGTCCTCGGTGTAACCGGCGGGTGGGGCCCAGGCGTACACCGAGCAGCTCGACACGTACACGTACCGCCCGGCGCGGTCCCGCAGCAGCCGCGCCGTGTCCCGCACCGCGCGGGGCGCCGCCGACCAGGTGTCGACGACGGCGTCCCAGTCACCGGCCGCCAGCGCGCCGAGCCCGCCGGGGCCGTCGGGTCCGTCCGGCGCGGTGCGGTCGCCCAGCACCTCGCGGACGCCGGCAGGGGCCGCGTGCGTCCCCCGGTGGAAGACGGTGACGTCCCAGCCCCGCCCGAGGGCGGCCTCGACGACGGCCCGGCCCGCGAACTCCGTGCCACCCAGCATCAGCAGTCTCATGGGAGTGACTCTGCCCGGGGGAGGGTCACGGGGGAAGCGGGATCTGCCGACGGCAGACGCGGACGGTGGCCCGGTGTCAGTCCCTGGCCGACGGCGCGTACTTGTAGCCCACCCGGCGGACCGTGAGGATCGCCTGCCGGTGTTCCGCGCCCAGTTTGCGGCGGAGGCGGGCGATGTGGACGTCGACCGTGCGTCCGTCGCCGACGTGCCCGTAGCCCCACACCGTTGTCACCAGCTGGTCGCGGGTGTGCACCCGGTGCGGGTGCGCGACCAGGTGGGCGAGCAGCTCGAACTCCAGCTAGGTGAGATCGAGTTGGCGCCCGGCGACCTCCGCGGTGCGGCGCTGGGGGTCCACCCGGATGAGAGGGCCGGCGGTGGTGTCCGTGCCGGTGGTGTCCGTGCCGGTGCGGACCTCCTCCGCCGCCGGGTCGCCGGTCGCCCCTACCGGCAGGAAGGGCGGCCGCAGGTCGGCCGGGACGAGCACCAGGTACCCGACCATCGGCGGCCGGCCCGGAAGGGAGGGCAGGCTGTCCTGCGGAGCCGGCAGCCAGGTGGTGCCCGGCCACGAGGGGGAGAGGGGCCGGGAGACGGAACGGGGCGGGGAACCAGGGTTCGCCATGAGAGGTCAGCTCTTTTCGCGCGAGAGGTCCGTCGGGCAGGTACTCGTGTCGCGCTGGCCGAGGCCGGTGTGTACGGCGTCAGAGGGCCGGCGCGGTCGTCGCGCGGCAACACACACGGTCGAAGCCGTCGTGCTGACGGGAGGGCCAGAAGGGCTCGAGGTCATGGCGACCCGTCGCGGGGAACCTCTGCAAGCCGGCCATGGCTCCCATTGAAGCAGACCCCGGCCGGGAACCCGGCCCTCCTCCCACGCCTCGGACCCCCACCATGACAGGCGCCACCGACAACGCAGGGAGGCGCCCGCCGATCCGGCGGGCGCCCCCTGACGAGCTGTGGCTGAGCCGCGGAGCTGGGTCGCGGCCCGGGAACGGATCAGATCTGTCCGGCCTTCTCCAGCGCGGAGCAGCAGGTGTCGACCAGCAGGCGGGTCACGACGTAGGGGTCGACGTTGGCGTTCGGGCGGCGGTCCTCGATGTAGCCCTTGCCGTCCTTCTCGACCTGCCACGGGATGCGGACCGAGGCGCCACGGTCGGAGACGCCGTAGGAGTACTTGTCCCACGGGGCGGTCTCGTGCAGGCCGGTCAGGCGGTCGTCGATGCCGGCGCCGTAGTTCTTGACGTGGTCGAGCGGCTTGGAGCCCTCGCCGAGCGACTCGCAGGCGGTGATGATGGCGTCGTAGCCCTCGCGCATCGCCTTGGTGGAGAAGTTGGTGTGCGCGCCCGCGCCGTTCCAGTCGCCCTTGACCGGCTTGGGGTCCAGGGTCGCGGAGACACCGAAGTCCTCGGCGGTGCGGTAGAGCAGCCAGCGGGCCACCCACAGCTGGTCGGAGACCTGGAGCGGGGACAGCGGGCCGACCTGGAACTCCCACTGGCCGGGCATGACCTCGGCGTTGATGCCGGACAGGCCCAGACCGGCCTTCAGGCAGTTCTCCAGGTGGGCCTCGACGATGTCCCGGCCGAAGATCTCGTCGGCGCCGACACCGCAGTAGTAGCCGCCCTGCGGAGCAGGGAAACCCCCCTCGGGGAAGCCGAGCGGGCGGGCGCCGTCGAAGAAGGTGTACTCCTGCTCGATGCCGAAGATCGGCTCCTGCGCGGCGAACTTCCCGGCGACCTCGGCCAGCGCGGCACGCGTGTTGGAGGGGTGCGGGGTCATGTCCGTGTTGAGGACCTCGCAGAGCACCAGGACGTCGTCGCCGCCGCGCATCGGGTCCGGGCAGGTGAAGACCGGCTTGAGCACACAGTCCGAGGCGTGGCCCTCGGCCTGGTTCGTGGAGGACCCGTCGAAGCCCCAGATCGGCAGCGCGTCCAGCCCGGCCGGGGAGCCCGCGACGATCTTCGTCTTGGAACGGAGCTTGGCCGTCGGCTCGGTGCCGTCGATCCAGATGTACTCAGCCTTGAAGGTCACGGGCCACATCCTTCGGGGGTGGGTCTGGGCGCGCTTGCGGGTGCTGCGGCGCTACGGCACCGGTGCGCCGCGTCTCTGCCTGCCCGCAAGCCTGTCAACAGGCCATTTCCCGATCATTGCCCGGTTGTGAACCCCGTGTTACCTGGCCGTGCCGCGGCTCACCTCATCGTGTGAGGACCCGTCGTGTGCCCGCGCGGTGCGCGTGCGGGTGACGGGAAAGCGCTGGTCGCGGCGGTGGACGCGGCGGCGGCGCGGTTGCTCGTATGCGATACGCCGCCCTCGCCGGGCGGCCGGCGCCCCTGCGCGCGGCGTCACCCGAACGCGCCGGTCCTGCCGCTCGTGGCCGCGAGCGGCAGGACCTGTGACACATACACGGTGGCCGCCCTGACCGGGCCGCCACCTCAGCGGTTGCCTGGGCTGTCGGACCTCACCCCACCTTCTCGATCACGGCCCGGCGGATCAGGAACTTGCCGGGCTCACGGACCTGTTCGAAGGCCGCGTTGTTGAGCAGGACACAGCTGCCGGAGACGGAAGTGACCTCCACCGTCGTGGACTTGTTGTTGTCCAGGTTGGTGACCTTCAGCTTCGTACCCGCCGGGAACTGGTTGCTCGACGCGGCCGGGGCGCCGGCCTCGCCGGAGAGCGTCACGGTCGAGCCGTTGCAGACCTGCTCCCCGGCCGCGGCGCCACCGCCGTCGCCCGGGGCGGCGGACCCGGCGGGCGGCGCGGACTCCTGGGCACCGCCGCCGGCCTGCTCGCCGGCCCCCTGGCCCGCGCCTTCGCCCTGCTGTCCGGGCTGTGCGGGCTGGGAGCCCTGAGCCGACTCCCCCACCTCGCACCCGGCCGCTTCCTGCTGACGCTGGATCTGGGCGATGACGGCCTCGCGGTTGGCGATCCGCGCGGCGGACTGCGCGTCCGGATTGGCCCGCTGGTCCGCGATGAACCGCTGGTTGTTGCCGAGGGCGGTGGCGAAGCCCTGGCAGGCCGTCGAGTCCGCCGCGGACTGCGAGGCGTTCGACGTGCTCGCCATGACGAACGCGCCACCGCCCGCCACCGACGCCGCGCTGAGCAGCAGCGCCAGCTTCTTCCTCTTGCTGAGAGTTCGCCTGCGCGACATGCGCGCCTCCTGGGAGGTAGGGGAACGTACGCCGCTATGTACGAGATGCCGAACGAGGTTACTCAGTGGTTACCGGAGGATGTTGAAGTAACCTGCGTCACAGGGGAGTTGTAGGGGTGAGGCGAGTCAGCGGGACAGCGCGTCCCGTACGGCCTCGTCGGTGCGGGCGACGACCGCCGTGCCGTCGTCCGCGGTGATGATGGGCCGCTGGATGAGCTTGGGGTGCCCGGCGAGCGCCGTCACCCAGCGGTCGCGCGCGGCGGCGTCGCGCGGCCACTCCTTCAGGCCGAGCTCCTTGGCGACGGCCTCCTGGGTCCGCGTGATGTCCCAGGGCTCCAGGCCCAGCCGCCCGAGTACGTCACGGATCTCGTCCTCGGTCGGTACGTCCTCCAGGTAGCGGCGGACGGTGTAGTCGGCGCCCTCGGCGTCGAGCAGGGTCACGGCGCTGCGGCACTTGGAGCAGGCGGGGTTGATCCAGATTTCCATGCGGCCACGGTACGCCGCCGAGCGGCCCCGGAAACCCGTCTTCCCCGTGTGTCACTGCACCCCGAAAGTGGCTGTGGCCAGGGGCTTTTGTCAGTGGTGGCCGGTAGAATAGAAGCAGTGTCCGAGGGTGTCGCCGGGGCGTCCGGCCGGCGCCCCGGCCGCGACAGGAGGATGTCCGTGCCCGCTGCCGCAGTGAAGCCGAAGCCGTTGCCGACCCAGTCCACCGCGAAGCGCCCCGTCCTGCTCGACCTTCCCTGCACTCCCGTGGCGAAGCGGCCGTTGCCGCCGGGGCGTCCGCGTGAGTGGTACATCTCGCACAACCGCCGGCTCAAGGCCATGCGCCTTGCGATAGCGCTGCTCGACTCGGGGGTGTACGTGCCGAACCAGGCGCGCGACGAGACGATCCGCAGCACCGCGGAGCTCATCGGCGTCCACCCGCCGTCGGATTCGACGTGCCACATGGTGCGGGCGCTGCTGCGGTACACGCGGTGACCCCAGGCGCCGGGCTCCGCCGGACCGACGGCGGCACCCTCCTCTACTGGCTCGCCGCCGTCGCCGTCCTCTTCCTCTACGTGCGCCACGGGCGCGACGCGCCCACGAAGCCCTCGGCCACCCCCTCGCCCGGGCCAGCCCCCACCACCTACAGGGCGTACCGCGACCGCCGTGACCAGCAGGCCAGGTGGGAGCGCCGGTACCGCCGCGAGCGGCCGCTGGAGTCCCGCCGCCAGCAGCGGGAGCGGAGCAGCAAGTAGTCCCGGTGCCCCGGGGTCAGAGCCCCGGGGCACCCCACACCGGGAACCACCGCGCGAGGTCCTCCTCGATCCGCAGATCACCGGCGAGCGCGGCCTTCACCTGGAGTTCCAGCGCGCTGTCGCGCCGCTGTCCCGCTCCGGGCAGCGGCGCGAACGGGTAGAAGGTGCCGCGCTTGTAGAGATAGACCAGCGCCAGCCGGCGCCCCTCCTCGTCGCGGAAGCCCGCCAGCGAGCAGAGCAGCTGCGGCCCGAAACCGTTGATCTCCAGGGAGTCGTTCACCGCGTGCAGGTCGTTGACGAGCAGCGGCAGCTCGCCGGGGGACCGGTGCGACACCAGCCAGGAGTACCCGTACGCGTCCCGCTCCAGCTCCACCGGTGGCCCGGTCCGCTCGGTGTCCGCGTCCAGCAGCGCCCGCACCTCCCGATGCGTCTGCTCGAACGCGGCCCCCTCCACCGTCGCGAAGCACACCGCGCCGCGCCCGGTGGGTGTGAAGGACGCCGCCGCCTCCAGCGTCACCGCCGCGGAAGGCAGCGCGAACAGCTCGTCGAGATCCGGCGCGACCGGCTTCGTACGACCGAGCAGGATGTCCAGCAGTCCCATGCTCACGCCTTTCCGGGGCCCGCCGCCGGCCCCAGCTCGGCGGAGATCCGTCCGAGCTGTTCGAGCCGCTGTTCCAGGCTCGGGTGGGTGGAGAACAGCCGTGCGATGTCCGGCCCGCGGCCCAGTGCCGGCGTGAAGTAGAACGCGTTGAAGGCCTGCGCCGTCCGCAGGTCCCTCGTCGGGATCCGCGCGATGTCACCGGTCACCTTGGTGAGCGCGGACGCCAGCGCCGAGGGCCGCCCGGTCAGCAGCGCCGCCGCCCGGTCGGCCGCCAGCTCCCGGTACCGGGACAGCGCCCGGATCAGCAGGAAGCTGATCGCGTACACGGCGGCGGAGACACCCATGACGCCCAGGAAGACCACGGCGGTGTTCTGGTCGCGCCGCCCGCCGCCGAAGAGCTGCGAGTAGAAGGCGAACCGCACGATCAGCCCCGCGATCACGCCGAGGAACGAGGCCACCGTGATCACGGCGACGTCCTTGTGCGCCACGTGCGACAGCTCGTGCGCCAGCACCCCCTCCAGCTCCGCCGGCTCCAGCCGGCGGAGCAGACCCGTGGTCACACAGACCACCGCGTTGTCCGGGTTCCGGCCGGTCGCGAACGCGTTCGGCATCTCCATGTCCGACACGGCGACCACCGGCTTGGGCATGTCCGCGACCGCGCACAGCCGGTCCACCACGCCGTGCAGCTGTGGGTACTCGTCGCGTTCCACGACCCGCCCCCGCATCGCGTAGAGGGCGATACGGTCGGAGAACCAGTACTGCGCGCCCAGCAGCGCCCCCGCGATCACCACGACCAGCACCCAGGACTTGAGCAGGGCGATCAGGGCGGCGACGAACGCCACGTACAACAGTCCGAGCAGGAACAACGTGACCGTCATCCGCACGGTCAGTCGCCGGTCGCTCCGAAAGCGGCTGTGCATGTCATCACCCCGCACTACGGCCGCAGCAATCGCTTGGGTCCACTGCCAGTGTGCACCCGCACACACCAAGAACCGGCCGCGACCGTCCCGGGGCCGGGCAAAGCCTCCGCTCGGACTCTCAGCACGTGATCACGGCCTCCACCGGCTCGCGCTCGCGAACGGGGGTGACCCGCGCCGCACCGCCGCCCCCGCACCGCAGGTCCGCCGCACCGGCGGCCGGTACGGCGCAGTGCCCGGGACCGGCCCCCGGCGGCCGGAGTGCAGGATCTCCCCCGGGACGCCCGGGCGGCCACGAGTCCGGTACCGGCCTCGGTCCGGATACCTCTCCCCGCCCCGCGGCGCTCTAGTACGGAGCCCGGAAGTTGATGTAGCCGAGCAGCACGATCACCGCCGCCACGCAGCCCAGCACCACGACCGTCGACACCCACGACGAGCGGCGCCGGCCCAGGCGCTCGGGCGCGGCACGGAAGGGCACGGGGCCGGGCGGATTGTCCTTCCACCGTGCGGCGAGCATCCGGGCCCGCGCCGACGGCTCCTTGTGCTCGGCGCTGTCCGCCCATCCGATGTCGAACTCCCGCTCCGTGCCGTCCTGTTCGGACATCCCCGTATACCTCTCTCGAACAGTTGTCTATGGACCGATCATCCCCCGTGGACAGGAATCACGGGAAGCCCGGAAAGCCACCCTCGTGGCGGTGCCCGGTCGGCTCGACACGTGTCGCGGCTGAGGATGCCGTGTGATCGGTGCCGGGCTTAGCCTGGAGGGGGAGCTGCTCTCCGGGACGCGCCTCATTCGGCGAGACCCTGTTCACAACCGACAGCCCACATGCCACACGGACCGCGGCAGACGTCCGCCTCGTAGTCAGGCGACGACACCACGACCGCGCCGAACCCTCTCCACGGCGGCTGCGGCCATCCGTCCGGCTCGTGCTCCGCACGATGGGATGGCAGGAAGGTCTATCCATGAAAGCACCACGCGCACGGCGTCTCATCGCGATGTCCGCGATCGGCGTGCTGATGGCCGGCGGCGCAGCGATCGGCGCAGCCGGCACTGCCTCGGCGGCCACTCCGGCGGCCACGCCCACCCATGTGCCCGCGAACTGGGGCGACGACGACTGGTGGGACCGCGGCGGCTGGGGTTACTACGACCGCCACGGCTACTACGGCTACTACGGCGGCTTCGGTGGTTTCGGCGGCTTCGGCGGCTTCGGCGGTGGGCCCGTCGTGGTCGTGGTCCGCTGAGGCGCGAGGGTCCGCCGGACCCAGGGCGAGAACGACATGAGGGCCGCCACCTGGAATGCTCCAGGTGGCGGCCCTCACCACGTCTCACGCGTCGGCGCGGCCGGCACATCCGTGCCGCATCACGCCGGCGTCCGTCGCGGCGCCTGTCACACGTCGAAGTAGAGCTCGAACTCGTGCGGGTGCGGACGCAGCTGCAGCGGGGCGATCTCGTTGGTGCGCTTGTAGTCGATCCACGTCTCGATCAGGTCGGACGTGAAGACGTCGCCCTGGAGGAGGAACTCGTGGTCGGCCTCCAGGCGGTCCAGGACGGCGCCCAGGGAGGTCGGGACCTGCGCGACGTTGGCGTGCTCCTCGGGCGCCAGCTCGTAGAGGTCCTTGTCGATCGGCTCGGCCGGCTCGATCTTGTTCTTGATGCCGTCCAGGCCCGCGAGCAGCAGCGCGGAGAAGGCCAGGTACGGGTTGCCGGAGGAGTCGGGGGCGCGGAACTCGACGCGCTTGGCCTTCGGGTTGGAGCCCGTGATCGGGATACGCATCGCGGCGGAGCGGTTGCGCTGCGAGTAGACCAGGTTGACCGGCGCCTCGAAGCCCGGGACCAGGCGGTGGTACGAGTTCACCGTCGGGTTGGTGAAGGCGAGCAGCGACGGGGCGTGACGCAGGATGCCGCCGATGTAGTAGCGGGCGGTGTCCGACAGGCCGGCGTAGCCCTGCTCGTCGTAGAACAGCGGGTCGCCGTTGCTCCACAGCGACTGGTGGACGTGCATGCCCGAGCCGTTGTCGCCGAAGATCGGCTTCGGCATGAAGGTGGCGGTCTTGCCGTTGCGCCAGGCGACGTTCTTCACGATGTACTTGAAGAGCATCAGGTCGTCGGCCGCGGCGAGCAGCGTGTTGAACTTGTAGTTGATCTCGGCCTGGCCGGCGGTGCCCACCTCGTGGTGCTGGCGCTCGACCTGCAGACCGGCCCGGTCCAGCTCAAGGGAGATCTCGGCACGCAGGTCGGCGAAGTGGTCGACCGGCGGGGCCGGGAAGTAGCCGCCCTTGTAGCGGACCTTGTACCCGCGGTTGTCCTCCAGCGCGCCGGTGTTCCAGGCGCCGGCCTCGGAGTCGATGTGGTAGAAGGACTCGTTCTCCGACGTCTTGAAGCGGACGCTGTCGAAGACGTAGAACTCGGCCTCCGGGCCGAAGAAGGCGGTGTCGGCGATGCCGGTGGAGGCGAGGTACGCCTCGGCCTTCTTCGCCACGTTCCGCGGGTCACGGGAGTACTGCTCGCCGGTGATCGGGTCGTGGATGAAGAAGTTGATGTTGACGGTCTTGTCCCGGCGGAACGGGTCCACACGAGCGGTGGAGAGGTCCGCGCGCAGCGCCATGTCGGACTCGTGGATGGCCTGGAACCCGCGGATCGAGGACCCGTCGAAGGCCAGCTCCTCGTCCGCGTCGAACGCCGCAGCCGGAATCGTGAAGTGCTGCATGACGCCCGGCAGGTCGCAGAAGCGGACGTCGATGAACTTGACGTCCTCGTCGGCGATGAACTTCTTGGCCTCGTCGGCGTTCTGGAACATCCAGCTCCTCCTACTCCCGACCGTCCCGCCGGGGTGGTAGTTCGTATCTGCGGCCAGTGCGGTGGCACATGCTGGCCTCGACCCTAGGGACGCGTCATTTCTCGGGCGTGACCCATTTGTTTCGCAGAAGTTAACCGGCTC
Source organism: Streptomyces sp. NPDC047706 (assembly GCF_043204795.1). Lineage (NCBI taxonomy): Bacteria > Bacillati > Actinomycetota > Actinomycetes > Kitasatosporales > Streptomycetaceae > Streptomyces > Streptomyces sp. NPDC047706. Next base: position 365,330 of record NZ_JBIDCW010000003.1, read on the forward strand.
TGTTCCACCGTAACGCGGACCGACCCCGGCGTACCTCGGTCAAATCTGGGCGCAGTACCTTTGTCGGGTGGACAAGAGGCAAGCAATCGGATCATGGCTCTCCGGCCCTCGCGCGGCCCTGGAGGACGTCGGTGCGGACTTCGGCTACCGGGGCGAGCAGCTCGGTCTGCCGGAGCGGGGGCCGGGATCGATCGCCCGGCCGGGCCGGCGGCTCGGCGCGCTGGCCCTCGACTGGGGCCTGTGCCTCATGATCGCATACAGCCTGATCACGGACGGCTACGGCCAGACGACCGGCAACTGGGCCCTGCTGATCTTCTTCGTCATGAGCGTGCTGACCGTCGGCACGATCGGCGTCACCCCTGGTAAGCGCATTTTCGGCGTGCGTGTGGTCGCCCTCGCCACGGGCACCGTCCACCCGGGCCGCGCCCTGCTCCGCACCGTCCTGCTCTGCCTCGCCGTCCCCGCCCTGATCTGGGACCGCGACGGCCGCGGCCTGCACGACCGGATCGCCAGGACGGTCGAAGTCCGCATCTGACGTCCGAACCGCCGGCTCCGCCCGCCGAAGATGCCGGGCCCTCCGGCCCGACCGCCGGAGGATCCGCACCCCCCACCCCCACCCCCCACCCCCGTCGGCAGCCGCCCACCGGGCCGCAGGTTCCGGCGCCACTCCGGCTGCGGCCGCCCACCGGGCCGCAGGTTCCCGCCACGGTGGGCGGCAGGTTCCCGCCTCACTCCGGCTTCGGCCGCCCACCGAGCCGCACGCCACCTGCGGCAGCCGCCGCCGCCGGGCGGCAGGTTCAGGCACCGGCCGCGCGGGGTCGCAGCTCAGCGCCTCAGCCACCTCACCAGCCGCAGCTGCCCGCACGGATGTCTGACGAACCGTAGGTTCCCCCTCCAGCCGTCCACGGGGAACGAAGGCCCCCGCCTCGGCGTCCGACGGGCCACGGGCCCCCGGCCGCCCGACGAACCGAAGCCCCGGCGCCTGCCGCCCGACGATCGGAAGCCCCCGCCCGGCCGCCCGACGATCGGAAGCTCCCGCCCGGCCGCCCGACGGACGGAGCCCCTGGCCTCAGTCGCCCGACGATCGGAAGCCTCTCGCCCCGGGCCGGCCGACGGGCGGAGCCTCTCGCGCCTGCCGCCCCACGGGCGGAGCCTCTCGCCCCGGCCTGGCCGACGATCGGAAGCCTCTCGCCCCGGCCCGGCCGACGGGCGGAAGCCCCTCGCGCCTGCCGCCCCACGGGCGGAGCCTCTCGCCCCGGCCCGGCCGACGATCGGAAGCCCCTCGCCCCGGCCGCCCCATGGGCGGAAGCCCCTCGCCCCGGCCCGGCCCACGGGCGGAGCCCCTCGCCCCGGCCCGGCCCACGGGCGGAGCCCCTCGCGTCGGCCGTCCGATGAACGGGAAGCCCCCGCACCCGCCGGTTCGGCGCACGTGGAAGGCCACCCGCACCGACCGGTGCGGGTGGCCTTCCACGTGCGTGTGCGGGGGAGAGGGTCAGCCCTTGCTGAGGACCGTCGCCAGGACCTTCCTCAGTTCGGCCTCCGGATCGGCCACGGAGCCGGACGCGCGCCAGGCGACGAATCCGTCGGGCCGCACCAGCACCGCCCCGTCGGGTGACGTGCCGTGCGTCTGCGCCCAGTCGTCGTCCTCCGCGTCGTGCGCCAGCCCGGCGTCCGCCCCGGCACCGATGCGGTAGGCGTCCAGGCGTACGCCGTCGGCGTCGGCGATGCGCCGGGCGGCGGCGTGCCAGGCCTCCCCCGCGCCGGATTCGGCGTCGCTGAGCAGCACCATCGAGCGCTCGTAGAGGTCGAGCGTGGAGACCCGCTCGCCCGCGCGGCGCAGCCACATGTGCGGGGCCCGGCTGCCAGGCTCCGCGGTCAGGCGCATCCCCTCGGGCACGACCGGCTCGGTCGGGTCGGCGCCGACGACGGCGCCCTCCGGGTAGCGGTAGGCGAGGACGATGTTGAGGATGCCGCCGCGCTTGCCGCCGCCGACGCCGGGCGCCGGGGCGAAGCCGGGGTGGCTGTGCTCCACGGAGCGGGTCGAGGCGCGCGCGCTGGTGGCCATGGCGACCGGCCGGCGCTCGGCGTCGTAGGTCTCCAGCAGCCCGGGGCCGGCCCAGCCCTCGAGGACGGCGGCCAGCTTCCAGGCCAGGTTGTGGGCGTCCTGGATACCGGTGTTGGATCCGAACGCCCCGGTCGGCGACATCTCGTGGGCGGAGTCGCCGGCGAGGAAGACCCGGTCGGACGCGTACCGGTCGGCGACCCGTTCGGCGGCACGCCAGGACGCCCTGCCGGTGATCTCGACGTCGAGGTCGGGAACGCCGACCGCCGTCCGGATGTGCCGCTCGAGCCGCTCCTCGGTGAACTCCTCCAGCGTCTCGCCGTGTTCCGGGTGCCAGGGGGCGTGGAAGACCCAGTTCTCCTTGTTGTCGATGGGCAGCAGCGCGCCGTCGGCCTCGGGGTTGGTGAGGTAGCAGCAGATGAAGCGCCGGTCTCCGACGTAGTCGGCGAGGACCTTGGACCGGAAGGTGACGCTCACGTTGGCGAAGAGGTCGCCCGGGCCGCTCTGCCCGATGCCGAGCCGGTTCCTGACGGGGCTGCGGGGGCCGTCGGCCGCCACCAGGTAGTCGGCGCGGACGGTGTAGAGCTCGTCGCTGTCACGGTCTCGGACGTACGCCGTCACTCCTTCGGCATCCTGCTCGAACGACTCCAGCTCGTGGAAGTACCGCAGGTCGCCCCCGAGTGCGTCGGCGCCCTTCCTGAGCTGCGGCTCCAGGTCGTTCTGGCTGCACAGGCACCACCCCGAGGGGCTGAACTTCGCGAGGCCGCCGCCCGGGTCGATCTCCTTGAACAGCCATTCGCCGGCGTCCCCGGCGAGGGTCGGGGTCTGCATGATGCCGTGGTTCTCCGCGAGGAGGGACGCCGCCTTCCGGATGTCCGGCTCGACGCCGGCCACCCGGTAAAGCTCCATCGTCCGCACGTTGTTGCCGCGGCCACGGGGGTGGATCGAGGTCCCGGCGTGCCGCTCGACGAGCATGTGGCGGACGCCCAGACGGCCCAGGAACAGGGAGAGGGACAGGCCCACCAGAGAGCCGCCCACGACGAGGACGGGAACCTGGTGATCGGCTTTCTGCTGCATCAAGGACTCCTGAGGCAGTGGTGGGGGTGGGGGAGGTGTTGCTGTTTCTCATGCCCTCTCGGAGGGGCTCCGCGTGATCTATCACCCGCGTGGTTCACGCGAGTCGCGCACTCCGGAGGACCGGCAGAGGATCAAGAGGCGCTGACGTCGCGTCATCGGCGGCGGCGTTCGCCTCTGCCTCCAGAGAAGGAGATTGCGCAGCATGACCACTACGTCGGAAAAGGTTTCGCAGCAGCTGACGCGACAGGTGTCGAAACGGGTCTCCCAGTCCGTCTTCGACGGCTCCCCCCTCCGGGTCGTCCTGCTGGTCGACGTATACGACGGTGCCCAGCAGCAGTTCCTGGAGGCATACGAGCAACTGTGCAACCAGGTGGCCAAGGTGCCCGGTCACGTCAGCGACCAGCTGTGCCAGTCCATCGAGAATCCCTCCCAATGGCTCATCACCAGTGAGTGGGAGAGCGCCCCGCCGTTCCTCGCCTGGGTGAACAGCGAGGAGCACGTGCAGATGGTGCAGCCGATGCACAGCTGCATCCGGGACACCCGCTCGCTGCGCTTCCACGTGGTGCGCGAGATGGGCCGCGGGCTGGCGAAGGTCGACCCGGCACAGCGCAAGCTGCAGGTGTCCCCCCGGATCGGCGACGGCGTGATCCGCCACGCCCTGACCTTCACGGTCAAGCCGGGCAGCGAGCCGGAGGTCGCGAAGATCCTCGCGAACTACGACTCCCCCGAGACGCATGTGGACGAGACCACGCGTCTGGTCCGCACCTCTCTGTTCATGATCGGCAACCGGGTCGTACGGGCCATCGAGGTCCGCGGCGACCTGCTCCAGGCACTGCGCCACGTCGCCCGGCAGCCCGAGGTCAGGGCGGTCGAAGAGGCCATCAACCCGTATCTGGAGCAGGAGCGGGACCTCAGCTGCGACGAGTCCGCGCGCGTGTTCTTCACCCGGGCGGCCCTGCCCGCCGTGCACCACGTCAGCGTCGACGAACGGCACGAGGGTGAGCGGCACGCCCTGTACATCCCCGCCCGGCCGGGCTGCGGGATGCGGCTCGCCGAGGCGCTCGCCCGGCTGGACGAGGACGCGGCGGAGGACCCGGGCGCCCAGGTCCTGCGCAGCACGGTCTTCCAGCGCGACGACGTCGTCGTCCGTCTGGTCGACGTACGACCCGGCGCGGGCGTCGAAGCGGCCCTGCCCGAGCCCGGGGCCCTGGCCCCGCTGAAGTCCCTGCTGGACGGCGACGCCGCCCGCATGGAGCTCATCACCGACCGCCGCTCGCCGGACGCCTGAGTCCATCAGACGCAGCACAACCACGGAGGAACGTCGTGATCAAACCCCTTCCGAAGATCGTGGACCTCAGCGAGGTCGAGCCCAACACCCGGCGCGGCGGCGATCTGCGCGCCATGCTCACCCCCACCACGGTCGGCTCCACCAGCGGTTTCATGGGCGTGGCCATCGTGCAGCCCGGCGACCGCATCGGTGAGCACTACCACCCGTACTCCGAGGAGTTCGTGTACGTCGTCTGCGGTCAGCTGGAAGTGGACCTGGACGGCGAGCCGCACCCGCTCCGCCCGGAGCAGGGGCTGATGATCCCCGCCCACATGCGTCACCGCTTCCGGAACACGGGCAACGTGGAGGCCCGCATCGTCTTCCACCTGGGTCCGCTGGCCCCGCGCCCGAGCATGGGGCACGTCGACACGGAGGAGACGGATGTCATCGGGGCCGCCGCGGTGGTCACGGAGCCCGCTTCCGCGGGTGCCGCCCACGACCGAGGTGAGGTCCGGTCATGAGCCGCCGCGTGGCGGTGACCGGCATAGGCATCGTCGCCCCGGGCGGCATCGGGGTGCCGGCCTTCTGGGATCTGCTGGCCAACGGCCGGACAGCCACCCGGGGCATCACCTTCTTCGACCCCTCGGGACTGCGCTCGCGGATAGCCGCCGAATGCGACTTCGACCCGTCCGCGCACGGCCTGGACGAGGAACAGGTCGCGCGCGCGGACCGGTACATACAGTTCGCCCTGGTCGCCGGCGCGGAGGCGGTGCGGGACTCCGGTCTCGACCTGGACCGCGAGAACCCGTGGAAGATCGGGGTGTCCGTGGGCACCGCGGTCGGGGGCACCACCCGGCTGGAGCACGACTACGTCCTGGTCAGCAACCGGGGCGAGCGGTGGGACGTCGACCACCGTGAGGCGGAGCCGCACCTGCACCGGGCGTTCTCGCCCAGCACGGTCGCCTCCGCGGTGGCGGAGCGTTTCGGCGCCCAGGGTCCCGTGCAGACCGTCTCCACCGGCTGCACCTCCGGCCTGGACGCCGTCGGGTACGCCTTCCACACCGTCGAGGAGGGCCGGGCCGACATCTGCATAGCGGGTGCCTCGGACTCCCCGATCTCGCCGATCACCATGGCCTGCTTCGACGCGATCAAGGCCACGTCACCCAACAACGACGATCCCGCCCACGCCTCCCGCCCCTTCGACAACAACCGTGACGGCTTCGTCATGGGCGAGGGCGGCGCCGTGCTCGTCCTGGAGGAACTGGAGCACGCACGGGCCCGCGGCGCGCACGTCTACTGCGAGCTGGGCGGCTACGCCACCTTCGGCAACGCCTACCACATGACCGGCCTGACCAGCGAGGGTCTGGAGATGGCCCGGGCGATAGATCTGGCACTCGACCACGCCCGGCTGGACCCGACCGCGATCGACTACGTCAACGCACACGGCTCCGGCACCCGGCAGAACGACCGCCACGAGACGGCGGCCGTGAAGCGGGCGCTCGGCCGGCACGCCTACGACACCCCCATGAGCTCCATCAAGTCGATGGTGGGGCACTCACTCGGGGCGATCGGGGCGATCGAGGTGGTCGCCTGTGTGCTGGCCCTCGCCAAGCAGGTCGTACCTCCGACCGCCAACTACGAGACCCCCGACCCCGAGTGCGACCTGGACTACGTCCCGCGTGTCGCCCGCGAACGGAAGCTGAACAGCGTCCTGTCCGTGGGCAGCGGCTTCGGGGGATTCCAGTCGGCGGTGGTCCTGACCCGAACGAGGGAGTGAGGACACGATGAGCGAACCGCACGATCGGCGCGCGGCCGTCACCGGCATCGGGGTGGTCGCGCCCAACGGCACCACCATTGACACCTTCTGGAAGGCCACCAAGGAGGGCCTCAGCGTTCTCGACCGGGTCACCCGTGAGGGCTGCGAGCACCTTCCGCTGAAGGTGGCGGGCGAGGTCCGCGGCTTCGAGCCGGCGGCGACGATCGAGGAGCGGTTCCTCGTCCAGACCGACCGGTTCACGCACTTCGCCATGGCAGCGGCGGACTTCGCCCTGGAGGACGCGCGGCTCGGGCAGGCCGACACCTCCGAGGAGCCCTACTCCATCGGGGTGGTCACGGCCGCCGGGTCCGGCGGTGGTGAGTTCGGCCAGCGCGAGCTGCAGCAGCTGTGGGGCAAGGGCAGCCGGTTCGTCGGCCCGTACCAGTCCATCGCCTGGTTCTACGCCGCGAGCACGGGCCAGATCTCCATCCGCCGCAAGTTCAAGGGCCCCTGCTCGGTCGTCGCCTCCGACGAGGCCGGCGGTCTGGACGCCCTGGCGCACGCGGCACGGGCGGTGCGACGCGGCACCGACGTGATCGTGGCCGGTTCCACCGAGGCGCCGCTGGCGCCGTACTCGGTGGTCTGCCAGGTCGGATACCAGGAGCTGAGCACGGTCGCCGACCCGGCCCGGGCGTACCGCCCGTTCACGGATGCCGCCTGCGGGTTCGTGCCGGCCGAGGGCGGCGCGATGCTCGTGGTGGAGTCGGAGGAAGCGGCCCGCGAGCGCGGCGCCGGCGTCCGGGCCTTCGTCGCCGGGCATGCGGCGACGTTCACCGGCGCCTCCCGCTGGGCGGAGTCCGGAGCCGGGCTCGCCCAGGCGATCCGGGGTGCCCTGGACGAGGCGGGCTGCGCGCCGGAGGAGGTCGACGTGGTCTTCGCCGACGCCCTGGGGGTGCCGGAGGCCGACCGTGCGGAGGCCCTGGCCATCGCGGACGCCCTCGGTGCGCACGGACGGCGCGTGCCCGTCACGGCGCCCAAGACCGGGATCGGCCGCGGCTACTGCGCGGCGCCGGTGCTGGACACCGCGGCCGCGGTGCTCGCGCTGGAGCACGGCCTGGTTCCGCCCACCCCCGGCGTCTTCGACATCTGCCACGACCTCGACCTGGTGTCCGGCCGCGCCCGCGCCGCCGAACTGCGTACGGCGCTGGTCCTCAGCCGGGGCCTCATGGGGTCGAACTCGGCACTCGTGCTGCGACGCGGCGCCGAGTGAGCCGTACACACCAGCTGCCCTGCAGCAAAGGAGGAGGAATCACCATGAATCACCGCATCACAGTGGAAGAGCTGTCCGAGCTCATGAAGAAGGCCGCCGGAGTCTCCGTCTCGCCCGAGGAACTCCAGCAGCGGTACGACGCCGGCTTCGACGCCCTCGGCATCGACTCGCTCGGCCTGCTCGGCATCGTCGGCGAGCTGGAGAACCGGCACGGGGCGCCGATGCCCAACGACGCGGAGCGTTCCAAGACGCCCCGCCAGTTCCTCGACCTCGTCAACAGCGCACTGCCCGCGGGAGCCTGACATGGCCGGACACACCCAGAACGAGATCACCATCGCCGCGCCCGTCGACCTGGTCTGGGACATGACCAACGACGTGGCGAACTGGCCGCAGCTGTTCAGCGAGTACGCGAGCGCCGACATCCTCTCCCAGGAGGGGAACACGACCACCTTCCGGCTCACCATGCACCCCGACGAGAACGGCAAGGTGTGGAGCTGGGTCTCGGAGCGGGAGGCCGACCGCGACCAGCTCAGCGTCGAGGCGCGGCGCGTGGAGACCGGCCCGTTCGCCTACATGAACATCCGGTGGGAGTACGAGGAGGTCCCCGACGGCACCCGGATGGTCTGGACGCAGGACTTCTCGATGAAGCCGGACGCCCCGTGCGACGACGCCTGGATGACCGACAACATCAACAAGAACTCCAAGGTCCAGATGGCCCTGATCCGGGACAAGATCGAGAAGGCGGCCTCCGGTCACCGGTCCGCCCCCGCCCTGGCCGACTGAGCCGGACGACAGGAGAAGAACGTGCACCAGGCCCTGATCGTCGCCAAGATGGCGCCCGGCTCCGCCCCCGACATCGCCAAGGTGTTCGCGGAGTCCGACCGGGGAGAGCTGCCGCACCTCATCGGTGTCGTCCGGCGCAGCCTCTTCCAGTTCGGCGACGTGTACATGCACCTCGTCGAGTCGGACCGCGAGCCGGGACCGGCCATCGCCAAGGTCACCTCGCACCCCGAGTTCGTGGGCATCAGCGAGCGCCTTTCGGCGTACGTCAGCGCGTACGACCCGGAGACCTGGCGGTCCCCGAAGGACGCGATGGCACAGCGCTTCTACCTCTGGGAGCGCGACGCGCGCGCCTGAACCCCGCCCGTCAGGCCACCGGTGCCGGGCCCGCGTCCGCCGCGGGCCCGGCACCGGCGTTCTTCCAGGAGCGGTCCGCTCACCCGGGGACCGTGCACTCGAAGGCGTGCAGGTAGGGGTTGACCGGCCGGATCTCGCCGACGGCCAGGCCCGCCGCCGTCAGCCGTCCGGTCATGCTGGCGGTGGTGTGCTTGGCGCCGCCGACGTTGAGGAGCAGCAGCAGGTCCATGGCGGTGCTGAAGCGCATCGACGGGGTGTCGTCGACGAGGTTCTCGATGACCACGACCCGGGTGCCGGGACCGCCGGCCTCGACGACGTTGCGCAGCAGCCTTGCGGTGGATTCGTCGTCCCACTCCAGGATGTTCTTGATGATGTAGACGTCCGCCTCGACCGGTACGGACTCCCGGACGTCGCCGGGCACGATGCGCGTCCGCCCGGCCAGGTCACCGCCCTGGCGCAAGCGCGGCACGGCGTTCTCCACGACCCGCGGCAGATCGAGCAGGTAGCCCCGCATCGACGGGTACTTGTCCAGCAGGCTCGCCACCACGTGCCCCTGGCCGCCGCCGAGGTCCGCGACGGACGAGGCACCGGACAGGTCCAGGAGCGCGGCGACGTCGCGCGCCGACTGCTCGCTCGAGGTGGTCATCGCGCGGTTGAAGACGTCGGCCGACTCGGGGGCGTCCTCGTTGAGGTAGACGAAGAACTCCTTGCCGTACAGGTCCTCGATGACGTTCCGGCCGGTGCGCACGGCCTCGTCCAGCTTCGGCCAGGCGTCCCAGGTCCATGGTTCGGTGCACCACAGGGAGATGTCACGCAGGCTGCTGGGGTCGTCCTCGCGCAGCAGCCGGGACATCTCGGTGTGGGTGAACGTGCCGTCGGGTCCCTCGGCGAAGACGCCGTGGCAGGACAGGGCGCGCAGCAGCCTGCGCAGCGGCTTCGGCTCGGTCTTCACCGCGGCCGCGAGGTCCTCCGCGGTCATGGGGGCGTCCGCGAGGACGTCTGCGACGCCCAGCCGGGCGGCCGCGCGGACGGCGGCGGCACACGCCGCCCCGAACACGAGCTCTCTCAGCCGCATCGACGGCGGTGGTGGCGGAGGAGCCGAGAGCCCGGGGGATGCAGCGGTCATGTGCCGCCTTCCTTCCTTGCGTGAGTGGGGCGGATCCGTGCGGTCAGCACAGCCCCGAGGGCTTGGAGGACCCGCAGGTGTTGGCGTCGAAGGCGTTGGCGCTCGCGGTGGCCTCCTGGTTGACCAGGTCCGCCGGCGAGTTGCTCTCCAGCCGGTTGCCGGTGATCCGGTTCCGCTCGCTGGTGACGCCCACCATGCTCTTGAACAGCACGATGCCGCCCGACAGCGGGGACGTGCCCTGGTGGCCGGCGACCGTGTTCCGGGTGACCAGGGTGTTCTCGGCACCGGTCAGGACGATCCCGGAGCCCTGGAGGAAGGGCAGCCGGGCGGTCTTCGCGCAGTACTTGTTGTTCTGCTCGACGCGGTTGTCGCTGACGGTCAGGGCGCCCGCCTTCGGCTTGTTCTCGTCGCCGACGACGAACATGCCGGCGCAGTTGCCGGTGGCGTAGTTGTGCGCCACGGTGAGGTTCCGCAGCCGGCGGACGGTCAGGCCGATGCGGTTGCCCTCCAGGTGGTTGCGCTCGATCACCGTGCCCTTGGTGTCGCTGGCGCCCACCTCGGCCTTCACGTTGTTGGCGAGGAACATCCCCGCGTCGCCGTTGCCCCGGGCGGTGTTCTCGCGGAACACGCCGCGTGTGGAGTGCTCCTGGGAGATGCCCCACTGGCCGTTGTTGTCGGCGGTCACCCGCTGCACGGTCAGCCGGTCGGTCCCCAGCGCGTACACGCCGACCTTGGGGAACTCGGTCACCTTCAGATCGGCGATGGTGACGTCCGTGACGGGCTTGGTCTTCGCCCCGATCACGCAGATGCCGTTTCCGGCCGCGTCACAGCCGATGGGGGCCTTCTTGGCGCCCGGCGCGGCCGGCTTGATCACCGTGCGCTGGCCCATGCCCCGCAGGGTCAGTCCGGGCTTTCGCACGGTGATGCTCTCGTGGTAGGTGCCGGGAAGCACGAGCACCGTGTCGCCGGCCTGGGCGGCGTCGACCACCTTCTGGATCGACTCGCCCGGCAGCACCACGTGGATGCGGTGGCTGGCGGAGGCGGGGGCGGTGCCGATGAGCGCGCCGAAGAGCGTGGTCGCGCATGCGAGATACGTGATATGGCGTTTTGTCACATTCCGAAGGCTAAGAGTGCATCAGGCCGTTACCGGCCGGATGCTCCGTTCGGTGGCGTGTCAAACGGACCGGGCAAACGGCTGAGCCGGCGGCACCCCAGGTGCCGCCGGCTCAGTGATCCCGTATCGCCCCGCCGCGAGCGACTCAGCGAGCCCTCGGCCCGCCCTTCGGCATCCGCATGCCCTTGGGCATCGGCCCCTTCGGCAGCGGCATGTTGCTCATCAGGTCGCCCATCGCCCGCAGGCGGTCGGTGGTGGCGGTCACCTGCGGCCCGGTCAGCACACGAGGCAGCTTCAGCATGGTCGTGCGCAGCTTCTTCAGCTCGACCGTGCCCTCGCCGGTGCCGACGATCAGGTCGTGCACCGGCACGTCCGCGACCACCCGGTTCATCTTCTTCTTCTCGGCGGCGAGCAGGGACTTCACCCGGTTGGGGTTGCCCTCGGCGACCAGCACGATGCCGGCCTTGCCGACCGCCCGGTGCACCACGTCCTGGCTGCGGTTCATCGCCACCGCCGGCGTCGTCGACCAGCCGCGGCCGATGTTGTCGAGCACGGCCGCGGCGGCGCCGGGCTGGCCCTCCATCTGCCCGAAGGCGGCCCGCTCGGCGCGGCGCCCGAAGACGATCGCCGTCGCGAGGAAGGCGAGCAGCAGGCCCAGGATGCCGAGATAGATGGGGTGACCGATCAAGAAACCGATCGCGAGGAAGACACCGAAGGTGACAATTCCAACTGCCGCGAGCACAAGACCGATCTTCTTGTCGGCCTTGCGGGTCATCTTGTAGGTCAGAGCGATCTGCTTCAGTCGCCCGGGGTTCGCAGCGTCCGCTGCGGTTTCCTTCCTCGCCATGCCACGAGTCTACGTGGCCCGCGAAGCGCCTTCGACGGCGGTGCGCAACTCAGGAGCGACGGGCGAATGCCTGCTCCACGATCTGCTGCGCCTCGATCCTGTCCTTGGCCCGGCGGCGGTCCTCCAGCACGGAGGTCCAGGCGTTGCGCCGGGCCGTGCGCTGACCGCTGCTCATCAGCAGCGACTCAACGGCGCGCAGGGCGGTGGCGAAGGACGGAATGGCGGTGGCGCGAACGGGCGCGGCCTGCATGGCGGAGGTCCCCCCTCGAAAGGGCTGCGGATGTGGGTGTACGTGGTGTGAGTCCAGCGTCACTGACTGGTGTTACCAGGGCGTGACCGACCGGTCAAACACCAATGAAGCCTTGATGCGGAGCCCCCGCATGCCGACGCGGCCCTGACATACGTCCTCATCTGCGAGGACGGTCAGGACCGCGTCGTATCGGTCACTACTGGCGGGTAGTCGCTTGTGCGAGAATTCACACGCTTGCCGCACGCCGTGGGGGGGGGGGGGGGGGGGGGGGGTGGGGGGGGGGGGGCGGGGGGGCGCGGGGGGGGGGGCCCCGCCCGCGCCCCCCCCCGCCCGCCACAACACCCCCCCCCGCCCTCCCCCCA